>CAZDDU010000001.1:0-176188 GCA_964504255.1 uncultured Candidatus Saccharibacteria bacterium
CCGCACTGCACATGAAGCCCTTTATAAAATCGTTGTTACTAATCATCATCGCCCTTGGCCTGGGAGTATTTGTTATATCCAAGTCAGACGACATGACTAAAAACTGGTTGATATCGAGTGAGACCGATGCTACCTACAAATATCCAGAGAGTCTGGGTACTAAATATATAAGTCTGGTTGATTGGCCTCCTAAAATAAGTGTCACGAACGAGCCTTTAAATTGTGAGAATGCTGGTGTAGTGATTGCCGGAGCAGAAAAGGTCGAGAGAGTGGTTATTGGCAGAAGATTGTATTGTGTGACAAGCAAGATGGAAGGTGCGGCAGGTAGCACGTACACAGAATACACTTATGGTTGGAGTGTCCGTGGAAACAAAACGGTTTCCCTCTCCTTCACCACCAAAGCAGTCCAGTGCATGAACTACGATGAACCCAAGCAGTCAGAATGCCTGACTGAGCGAGAGATCTTTGATATTGGTAAGACTATTAACTTAATCGCAAGTACATTGATCTTAAAGTAATGAATTCTGATTTGTTTCTTGTGATAAAATTAGTGCATGGCTAAGAACGGATCTTCGATACTCGAGTGGGAAGCACCAGAGCATGAGCACAAGGAAAAGGGTTCTGACTGGTTTTGGGTTGTAGGCATCATAACTCTAGCAATTATCCTCGTCTCTATTATTGTGGGTAATATTATTTTCGGAATACTTGTACTTGTAAGTGCAGTCTCTCTTGCAACATTTATCAACAAAAAGCCTGAAAACCTCAAACTTGCAGTTAATGAGGAGGGGGTGCAAAGAGAGAGTGTCTTCTACCCCTTTGAGACACTCGAGAGTTTCTGGATAGATCTCGAACACCCTCACAACAAAATAATAATTAGGTCTAAAAAGATGCTTATGCCTCTTATTATCGTCCCCTTGGCTGAAGGTGCGAATGTTGAAGAGATCAGGAATGTGATGGTAAAGAATATAAAAGAGGAGTACCACTCACTCCCCCTCTTGGAAAAACTTTTGGAATACTTAGGATTTTAGGGTAGTATCTCTCTCAGGCTCCCATCGTTCAATGGATAGGACATGACTTTGCGGAAGTTAAAATGTAGGTTCGATTCCTACTGGGAGCACAAACTAGGCCAACTTCTTGATCATCTTCGAAAGACGAGATTTCTTTCTAGATGCGGTGTTCTTGGTGATGGTCTTACCCTTCACCGCCTTGTCGAGCGACTTCTGCACAAGACTTAGAGCCTTTTGTGCATCCTTCTTCTTGCCCTCTTCAATAAGTTTCTTTAGAGACTTAACGGCAGTTGAGACACCGTCCTTCCTAGCACGGTTAAAATTGCGCTTTTTGAGCGATTGTCGGAGAGCCTTCTTGGCACCGCGTGTTATGGGCATTCGGAGATGCTATCATACCAAGATGATTGGCACAATATCTGGCACCATAAGACACAAGGAGTCAAATATGATCTTGGTTGATGTGAACGGTGTTGGTTATAAGGTTTTCGTCACCGGAGACACGGCTCTTGAGCTCAAACTAAGCGACCCATGCTTCCTCTGGACCCATCTTGCTGTTAGAGAAACAGCGCTCGATTTGTACGGATTCCTAGACAAGGAGACACTCGACCTCTTCGAACTTCTTATAGGCATCTCAGGCATTGGTCCAAAGACCGCTCTAGGCATACTCACTGCTGCCTCCCCTGCAATACTCAGGAAAGCTGTGGCCAACGAAGACACGAGTTACCTTGTGAAGGTCTCGGGTATTGGTAAGAAGAATGCGGAGAAGATTGTGCTCGAGCTCCGTGGCAAACTCCTCGTAGGGTCAGACGACAAGAGTAGTGACATGCGCTCTGAGGGTGACGTGATGGAGGCTCTCATCTCTCTCGGCTACAATGAGCGAGACATACGAGACATATTGAAGAAAATGCCCAAGGATATCGAAAAGACTCAAGATAAAGTGAAGTACGCGCTTAAAAATCTCTCTAATTAAAAAATTGGATGCTAGATAAAACTCTAAACTTTATAAAAAAATTCATCCCGAAGAGCCTCTTCAACGCTCTGGCTCCCTTCTACCATTACACGCTTGCTTTCCTTGGTGCAGTACTATTCGGCTTCCCCTCTCGAAAGTTAACTGTGATCGCGATAACAGGGACCAAGGGCAAATCTTCTACTACCGAGATTATTAATTCGATTTTTGAAGCATCAGGACACAGAACTCTTTTGCTCAATACAATTCGCTTTAAGATCGGCAGTTCTTCTACCCCAAACAAAATGAAGATGACTGTCCCTGGACGCTTCTTCCTCCACATGATGCTCCGCAAAGCCCAAATGGCGGGATGTGACACCGCAGTCATAGAGCTCTCGAGCGAAGCTGCTAAGCAGTACAGACACAAGTTTGTTTACCTCGATGCCCTAGTCTTCACCAACCTTGCACCCGAACATATAGAGAGTCATGGCTCGTTTGATAAATACCGAGAGGCCAAAGTGGCTCTGGTAAAGAACTTGAAGGACAAAGGAATACTCGTAGTCAATAAAGATGATGAAAACTCAATCTTCTTCAAACAAGCTACGAGTAAAAAGACTCTTGAATGGAGCGAGAGAGACGCCTTCGACTACAAGACTCATCTTATTGGTGACTTTAATAAGAAAAATATTTTGGCCTCTGTAGCACTAGCTAAAGCATTTGGCATTAATGAGAGCGATATAAGAAAAGGGGTTGAAAATGTTTCGGTTATCAAAGGTCGTGCAGAGTTTGTAAAAATTGGTGATAAACAAAATTTTGATGTTGTGGTCGACTACGCGCACACCTCAGACTCTCTAAAGGAGTTGTACAAAGCCTTTGATGGTAAAAGAAAAATCTGTGTACTTGGTAACACCGGTGGTGGCAGAGACAAGTGGAAGAGACCGGAGATGGCCAAGGTGGCTGACGAGCACTGCGACGAAGTGTATCTCACTAACGAAGATCCATATGACGAGGATCCAAACCAGATTATCAAAGACATGTTACCTGGATTTAAGAAAAACACTCCCAAAATAATTATGGATAGAAGAGAGGCAATAAACTCTGCAATTAAGAATGCAAAAAGTGGTGACGCAGTGCTCATTACCGGAAAAGGCACTGACCCATACATAATGCTTGCGAACAATGAGAGACTACCTTGGAGCGACTTCGAAGTAGCTAAAGAGGAGCTACAGAAAATTTTGAAATAAAGCAGCCGCGCATTTCTGCGCGGCTCGGGAACGAATGTCCCCTACTTCATCTGTTCACCCGTGTAGGTGTATGACGAAGGGTAGTCAGAGAGTCGATCAGGGAGCTGGCGGAACCAGTTCCTGATCTTCTCCCAGCGGGTCGGCGGGTCATCGAAGTCGATGGGCGGGAGCGCCGTCTCACACTTGAACAGATCATCCTCGACCAGTGTGAGGTACTGCTCAACCATGAGCTGTCGAACGAGCATTGCTGGCAACTTCGGGTCCGGGTTCTCCCTCAGATCTACGTAGAGGTTGAAGCGATCATAAGACCTCTCGCTCATGATGAGCCCCGAAGATCTGTTGATCCGATTGACCAGAACAAGCATTCTCTCGGTGATACTACTCACCTTGAGAAGCTCTGCATCGCCATCATCATTGTCCGCGAGTGGGCCGAACATGAGCGGGCGGATCTCCTTGTCTCGGAACTTCACCGAGATCCTAATATAGGGAAGCATTTGCGCTCCAGATGGAATGTGGGTACTTATTTCTACCTATATAATACCACACTAAATACCAAAAAGTCAAGTTTGGATAAGCGTTGACGTATAGCCGTAATTTTGGCAAGGTGGATACAGACTATCACCGTGCATTCAGTTGCACACAAAGGAGGTGAGCAAGATGAGCAAGCCGCACACGGATTTCACTCCGCAGCCATCCCAGGTCCCCTTCATGGACGAAGTCGCCAAGACCGTCGTCCAGCAGCCCGACTACACCGGTATCGGTGGTCACGGCCTCGAGACGCATGGTCCTCACGGTCCGCACACCCAGACCAACATCGGCATCGATGGAGCGACGATCAACATCCGCAAGCCGGGCTGACCAACCCACCCCACACAACAACATCGTGTGGGGTTTTTCATATAAAAAAGTGCACCCTAGAGTGCACCTTGTGTAAACTACAATCCCTTATCGAACATCCCCCAATGCAGATCAGAGGCATGAGCCTGTGTGGTTGATCTCAGGAATTCAGGCAAAACTGGCTCGGCCAAATTACCGCTATCGACAGCCCTTCGTTCGATATCAGCGATGCCTGCCTTGCAGTCAAGCTCCACAGCCTTCTTGATAGCTGCTGATGCACCCTCGTGATCCATAACCCTTTCAACAAGTCGGAAGGAAGTGTTGTGAGCTCCAGGGTGTGCCTTGGCCACTGATTCTGCTGCAGAGAAATTCCCCGCTTCGATGCACGCCTTCCCAACCTTATCAGCCGTAGAGGGATGCGTGTATTGAGGAGACGCTTCGATAACCCTCCTCGCTCCAGAAACATCCCCTCTGGCGAGAGCTTCATCAACAGCCTTATCAACTTCAACTTGCTGGTTCCCATTGGGCTGTGACATTTGTATTTTCTCCTCACCAAAAACGTTTGAATGGGTCACCACCGGGCGGTGGGCCCTGCCTGCGCGGATCAGGTGGGTCAGGGAACTTCGTGGGACGAGGAGGTGTGGGCGGCGGAGGCAACTTGCCCCCATCCGTCGTCTTCGGCTCGCTTCCAGACACAGGACTCTCCTTGAAAGAGCGTGGATGGGTCTATAACCAAACTACCTATCTATTAAATTTTTGCAAATAATATAAGCTAACCCCATGCCAGAGCTACCAGAGGTCGAGACAACAGTTAGGGGTTTAAACAGGGCAGTCAAAGGCAAGAAAATCGTCGGTGTAACCACCGTATACAAAAGTGCGTATCACACAGATAAGGATAATATTAAGGATCCAAAATTCTTCAAACACTTCAAAAACAAGGTGGTGGGACAAAAGATTTTGAAGACAGAGAGAAGGGCAAAAAATATTTTGATGCACCTCTCTAATGGTCAGACGATTCTCACCCACATGAAGATGACCGGCTTCTACTTCTACAACCCGCCAAAGGACACGAAGTTCATCCGACTCAACTTCGAACTCAATAACGGCAAACACCTCGCCTTCTCCGATATGAGGAAGTTCGCCAAAGTAACTCTGATAGAAACTGACAAACTCCCCCACTCTCCACACCTGTCTCACTTGGGACCAGAACCGTTGGATGAAAAGTTTCAATTAACAAACTTCAATTTACAAATAAATAAGAGGCCGAGCGCACCTATCAAAACTGTCTTGATGGATCAGACTCTCATTGCTGGGATTGGTAACATCTATTCAGACGAAATACTTTGGCGAGCAGGTATACACCCGAGCTCTAAGCCTCAAGTGATACCGAAGACGAATCTCACTCTCGCCTTCAAAGCGATGAAGGAGGTCCTTAAGAAAGGAATAGACTTCGGCGGAGATTCAATGAGTGACTACAAGAACATCGATGGCAAGAGTGGTGAGTTCCAAGAGCACCACCAAGCCTACAGACGAACTGGAGAAAGGTGCTTGAAGCGAGGTTGCTCCGGAGTAATGCAAAGACTTATTGTTGGTACTCGTAGTGCCCACTTCTGCCCCATGCACCAAAAACTATTTAAGTAATTCGTAGAGTGCGATACCTGTAGAGACAGAGACATTAAGTGACTCCTTCTTCCCTCTCATCTCTATCTCTACAATTTCATCGGACATTTCCAAAGCTTCCTTAGACACGCCATCCACCTCGTTGCCCACTACCAGCGCGAACATATCTCGCGGCTTAAAAGATTTTAGGTCATGAGACTTCTCGCTCTGTTCGAGAGAAATGATTTGGAAGTTTTGAGACTTAAGCTCATTTAAGACCTCAACGAGATTTTCTCTATACTCCCACTCGAGTATCTCCTCTGCTCCTAGAGCAACCTTCGCCATATCAGAACGCTTACGACCAAAACGGTCTAGAGGTGTAGGTGTAGTACCTATTAGATAAATCTTAGATACTCCGAGTCCTTCCGCGGTGCGGAAGATAGAGCCCACATTCTCCACACTCCTTATGTTGTCGAGTACCAGTACACAGGTTTTGTTCATGATGCTAAGATTACACTATGTTAAATCCATTTCCAGAGCTTCTCATTTATTCGATGCTTGCACCATTTATCTTAAGGGTCGTGCTTGGACTGGTATACCTAGACCTAGGAGTACTTAACTGGAAGAAGTCAGGCAACATGAAGGTGTTGGGCCTGGTTGAGGTAATTGGCGCAGCAATGCTCTTCTTCGGAGTCTATACGCAATACGCGGCAATACTCTTCATCCTCATTGGGGGCATTAGCTTCTACATAGAGTACAAGGATGCCTCGATTCTAAGACGCGATATCGTCTTCTATCTCCTCATCCTCGCCATCTCCATCTCTCTTCTCCTCACCGGTGCCGGCGCCTACGCCAAGGACCTTCCACTTTAGTCATAGAAAAGAGCGCCACTTCTAGCGCTCGGTTGATCACAAAATCTTGATCGGGTCGAAAGGATTCCTTGATTTCGGAGGGATCCCACCCCTCCTATAGAAGCTTCGATGATGTACAGAGAAGGTCTTGCCGCACGGCCTATGAGTAATCTCGTACCAAGACTCACCCTTCTCCGAATCCTCCTTGAAGGATCCGTTCTCACTACCCACTTCTCCTTTGCAGTGCGGGCACTGAACAACATTCGCGGAAAGTTTCGGCACAACTTCTCCTGTGGGAAGGGTTCAACGACCACATTATCATCTCACTCAAATAAACTCAAAATCCTAGCTTTAGAGCGAGAATTATTGTATTTTAAAGACCTGAAGCCTGCCTGTCGGCAGACGGGCTCCCATAGCTCAGTGGTAGAGCAGTTGCCTTTTAAGCAATTGATCATGGTTCGATTCCATGTGGGAGCACAATACAAAACACTCCGCTTCATGCGGGAGTTTTTGTTTTGCTACATGGAATCGAACGGGAGAGGGGTCGGGAGAACACTCTGGTCTCCCGTGGAGGAAGGACTCGGAAAACCGTGGGTTTCCGAGTAGTGAGATAGCGAAGCGTCCATGTGGGAGCACGCTATAAAGTTATATAGGCAACGCCTGACTAACTTTCTTGTTTCTATATGAACGCCCAAAGAAACTTCCTAATGCTGAAAAAACTATCGCCTGAGGAGCTATGGATATGATGGCCAAAGGTGCCAAGATCACAGAGTAGCCCCCCGTGTTATTAATTTCAAGAATCCCAATCACCACAAGTCCGACAGCAAATAAACACATAGAAGTTAATAGGGGGTATACATAGTTCTTAAAAAATCCTTCATAACTATTATTGGAAACAAATAGGAAGCTAAATACTAAAAAAGGAACACCCATAGCCAGAAGAGAGCCGAGAGCACCGCCAAATCTATTAAATACCCAAAACAAAGGCGCCGAAACAAGTAAAGTAATTAAAACTATTTTTAATGATATTTTCATTCAATAATTATAACTCAAGTAAAATCTTCTCGAGCAGAGTCTCTATCTTAACCAACCCGCGACGAGTATCGTGATAGCTCGCCACATAACCATTTTAGATTTTAATGATGAGCTCCGTGATGATGACTATGACCCCCCTTATAATCCTTCAGATAAAAGACTGCCAGAATGGTTACTATCGGCACAGTTAATATAAGTCCGAGTGACCCGACCACAGCCCTTACTATCTCGGTGGCAATAATCTCAGTGTTTACGATTGACCCCAGCGTCGACGTAGAAAGACTGAAGTAAAGCAAAAGAGGCAGTGAGGCTCCCGTATAAGCCAAAACAAGTGTGTTCACCAAGGCACCAACATGTTCACGACCAATCCTGATCGCTCTTCTATACACCTCAAGCTTACTAAGGCTTGGATTGCTTCCGTATAACTCAGTCACAACGGCAGCTTGAGTAATAGCAATATCATCGAGCACTCCGAGCACTCCGATTATAATTGCTCCGAGAAGTATAGACGTGAAGTCTAGAGCACCCTTAGTATCAAAATCAAGATAAACTGCCTCATCAGTTGCAAAGCCAGTAAGACCGGTCATCTTCACGGCAATGAGAGCAAAAACGCTAGTGAGAATAACCGCAATCATTGTGCCCGTATATGCAACGAGTGATTCCTTATTCAACCCATGAGTGAAGAATATTGCTGCAAACAAAATACCCGCCGCTACAGAGAAGCTCGCTATAAGTGGATGCCAGCCACCAAGAAGCCCGGGTACGAGAATATAAAATACTGCCAGAAAACTCCCAGCAAGAGCTAAGAGAGATCTCAACCCCTGAAAACCCCCAAACACTACTACCGCCAAACTAAACATTGCTATCAGAAAAATGAGTGACCCCCTCCTATCCACACTTAAGACGTTGTAATTATGAACCCCGCCAACATCAATGTTGTAACTAAAATAGAACTTGCTACCCTCTTTGAGTTTTAAGAAATCATTTTTAATTGTAACCACTTCTCCCTTCTTTGGACCATCTATAATTCTTGCGCTTAATGTTTGTATGTTCTCGCTATTTTCTGTACCAGGAATGATCCTTGGTTCTGTCTTCAAAATATTTAGGACCTCCGCTCTCCATGTACCTTGATACTCACTAAAGACCTCTTGTCCATTAACATGGTTAAAGCTAATCAATAGAAGTGCTGCGGCAAATAAGATTCTTTTCATCAGAGTGTGAGTAAAATTTTTTCGAGTAGAGTCTCTATCTCGACCAACCCTCGTCGAGCATCGTGATAACCGACTACGAGTGACATTGAGAGTTTCTCTAACTCCTCTGGCTTCCAGTTCTTCAAAAAGGTTTTGGTTTTGCTGTATACAAAGGGCTTCACCTCAGCCTCCTCGGCACTCTTGGTCTTCGACACAAGTATCATCGTCTTCACCGCCCAGACAATACGCCAAAATACTTCCTCCCCACTCATACCACTAGCTAGCGACTTCTGATACAGTGTCCAACTCTTCCTCTTGTCTCTCTCGCCTACCGAGTCTGTGAGGGCAAAGACATTGAAGGCGCCCTTATACTCCTCTCCCTCACTCGAGAAGCTGTCATCTTCTTCCTCGGTAAGATTAACCTTCACCATCTCACCAAAAAGATTTTGTTCGTAGTATTCTTCAATCATTTTAAAGCCTCTTTAGATCATCCCAATTCTTCCCCGCACTCATCTCAGCCACTATCGGCACACCATGAGTCTCCTTGCCCCTCATTACTCCTTCCATTATAGCCTTGAGCTTGGGTGCGACACTTTCTACCAAATCATCAGGTAGTTCGTAAACTATTTCGTCATGCACTTGGAGTACCAACTCAACCTTATTATCTAGCTTCTCTTGCTTGAGCATTTCATCTATCTGCCTCATAGCAATCTTCACAATATCGGCCTCGGTACCTTGTATCGGTGCGTTGATAGCCATCCTCTCGGCAGATGCGCGAATAAATGGAAGTGGCGAGCGAAGTCCAGCGAAGTATCTACGCCTACCATACATCGTCTCGGTATAGCCCTGTCTCTCAGCAGACGCCTTAGTCTTGTCTAAGTATTCTGCTAATCCCTTGAAGGTCTCGAAGTAATGGTTATAGAACTCCTGCGCTTCTTTCCTATCTGTTTTTAAATTTGTTTTCAATGCACTCACCCCCATACCGAAGAGTACGCCGAAGTTAATAGTCTTCGCCTTGATCCTCATGGTCTTATCTACCTTGTCTGCCGTGACGCCAAAGACTCTCATCGCTACTCCAGTATGCACATCCTCCCCGTTCTTAAAGATCTCTATCAACTTCTTATCCTCACTGAGTATTGCGGCGATGCGGAGCTCTATCTGAGAGTAGTCTAAGGAAAGTAGCGACTTGCCCTCCTCTGCTATGAAGGCCTTGCGTATAGCACGACCAAGCTCGGTGCGGATGGGAATATTCTGAAGCCCAGGGTTCTGCGAAGCCATGCGGCCAGTGGCAGCACCCGAGAGAATGAAAGTCGAGTGGAGGCGCGAGTTCGCATCTAACCCATCTGGTATTGCGTCTATATAAGTAGAGAGGAGCTTCTGCAACTCTCTATAGCTTAAAATTAGTTCTATCACAGGATGCTTGTCCGACAACTTCATGAGCTCGGATTCTTTAGTGGAGAATCCACCTGATGCATTCTTCTTTTGCCTTGTACCCGCTAATCCCATCTTCACAAACAAGATCTCACCCAACTGTTTTGGTGAGTTCACATTGAACTCCTCGCCTGCGTGCTTCCAGATCTGGCTTTCTAATGTGCTGAGCTCTTTGTGATAATCCTTGGAGAGTGTAGCGAGCATTTGCTTATCGATCTTCACTCCAACTCTATTCATCTCTTGTACCACTGGTATCAAGGGCTTCTCTATCTCCTCAAACACACCTCTACTCTTCCTCTTGTCTAACTCTGCGCTCACCACCTTCCACGCATCATCAAGTGTCTCTGCCTTGGTGAAGGTTGCTACATCCTCCATTGATGGATTGGTGAGATTCGAATCTACGACCCAAAGAGCGAGTTTTAACTCTTCATCCTCGGCAAGACTTCGAGGAGATTCGAGGGCGTCGGAGCCCGTCGGATTTTGATGGGTTAAGACCGCAGAATCTTTCGAAGTCGAGCCGTTCAATAACCTCCTCACTCTATCCGGCAAAGTTCTAAACTCAAGTTCTTGGAAAAGAGTGTTTAAAATATTTACATCAAGTGCCTCTCTCCAAACTTTTGGTAATTCAAAATTTATCGGTGCGTCTCGACGGATAGTCGCAAGAGTTTTCGAGAAGAGCGCTTCCTCTTCATTTTCTATAAGTAGGTCTCTCACTCTCTCGTTGATACCAGCCTTCTTGTATTCGTCTCCACTTTTCTTTAGAACTTTATAAATTTTCTCAACAGAGCCGAAAGCTTGGATAAGATTTGTCGCTGTCTTCTCTCCTATACCCTTCACCCCAATGATATTGTCAGAGGGGTCCCCCCGAAGGCCCTTATAGTCCGGCAAGAGCTCAGGTCCAAAGCCGAATCTCTCTACCACCTTATCCTCGTCATAAAGAATGGTGTCGTTGAGGCCCTTCTTTAGAGTAAAGACCTGTACCTTCTTCTTATCTATAAGACTCATGGTGTCCATGTCGCCCGAGGCAATAACTATTTCTGTATTTTTGTCCTTCTTCAACAGCTCTACTATGGTACCTAAAATGTCGTCCGCTTCGAACCCCGGCACCGAGTATATAGGTATCCCCCATGCAATGAAGACGCTCTTGGCACTCTCGAGTTGGGTAGAGAGATTTTCGTCCGTCTCCTTCCTCTTACCCTTGTATGCATCATATGCAATGTGACGATGTGTCTTCTCTGGTAAATCGAATGCAGCGACAATGTAGTCAGGCTTCAAATCCTCAATAATTTTAAGGAGCATGGTGTTTAGACCATATAATGCTCCTGTAGGTACACCCTTTGATGTAGCAAAGTCCGGTAGTGCGTGGTAAGCGCGATGAATGATGGCGTGAGCATCAAGAAGAACGAGTCTCTTCTTGTCTGACTTATCCTTAGTCTTTGATTTCAATGGTTCTTTGGTCTTCGCCATCATGAGTGAATACTATATGTATAGCACTCTTCCCTAAAATATTCTCGACCCTCGAGGCCCACTCTATAACTATCAAATTATGTTTATCTTCAAGCTGTTTCTTGAAGCCGAGAGCAAGTAATTCCTCTTCATTTTTGAGCCTATATGCATCTATGTGTATGAGGTGAGTCCACTTGCTACCCACTAACTCATAGATCTTCTCTATGACAAATGTTGGAGATTGAATATGCTCGTTCACACCAAGTGTTTTGCCGAGCTCTTGAGTGAAGGCTGTCTTACCGCTCCCGAGCCCACCCTCTAGGGCGAGCACTGTTGCTTCGTTGTCCCTAGGCTCGAGTGGGCGTAAGAAATTCTGTGCCAACTCTCTCGTTTCCTTAATGCTAATTGATTTGTATTCCATATATTAAATATAAACGAAAAGGGCGAGGAATTCTTTGTTTAGAAGAATTCCTCGCCCTGTGTTACTCACTCTTATCGAGTGATCCGAGGTTGCGGTGGCATCCTCAGGTTGTTCACCACCCAAGTATCGGCGATGGTCTCGGTATCGACCCGGCGCCGGTAGGTGGAGAGCCCGAGGTAGCCGCCCTGACTGGTCTTACCAGAGGCGGTGACCAAGATCTCTCTCGGACCCATCGGCGAGCGGTTGATGTAGATCTGGATCGGCTTGCCGAGAGGAGCACACTCGATCTTCTGCCCGTCCGAGACAGTGATCTCGAGACAATCCGCGGATGAGTTGTTCACCAGCGTGAGCTCGAGCCCGGGCATGAGCCGAGAGTAGGTGCTCGTCACTCCATGTTGGGGGATGACGTGGATGCACCCCGTCGTGAGAAGAACGAAGGTCAAAACGAAGAGCTTACGCACTTGAGTCTCCTGTGTGGGTTCTATATATACTATACCATACTTTATGGGTAAAAGTCAATAGGTAAATGAGGGCTTTGTAAGGCTCTCTTTAAGGTAGAATGGAGCCATGATCCAATTCGACGAAGACAAGCAAAATGACCGCATAGACATGCTCCACAAGAAGGAGGAGGAGGACCTAGCCTCTACCCTCTCAGAAAAGTACGGAGTCAGTTACCTCGACCTCAATGCCCACCCGATAAACATCGACGCCCTCAGAGTACTCAAGGAAGATGCGGCAAGGAAAGCTGAGATTGCTGTGTTTAACATTGTCGATAAGAAGATAGAGGTAGCCGTACTCTCGCCCGAGAGTGAGAGGACCAAAGAAACAATTGAGGAACTCAAAAGTCGTGGTTATGTGCCAGAGATATTCATGGTCTCGCACGCCTCACTCAGCAAAGTTTGGGAGAGATACAAGGATCTCTCATACTCCTTCGAAACCAAGGCTGGTGCATTAGATATTTCTAATGAAGAGATTCTACTTATCCTGAGCAAGGTTAAGTACCTAAAGGATGTTCAGGTTGAGATCCAGACAATCCTTGGCCAGAAGAAGGCTTACAGAGTTTCCAAAATCCTAGAAATTATATTAGCTGGTGGCATTGCTCTCCATGCGTCAGACATCCACCTCGAACCAAGTGAGAAGGCGGTGAGACTAAGGTACCGACTCGATGGAGTACTCACCGACATACTCGAATTCGACAGAGAGACCTTCGACCTCTTGCTCTCTCGATTGAAGTTAGTATCAAATTTGAAATTAAATATTAGAGAGAAGGCACAAGACGGTCGCTTCTCTATCAAACTCGCTGATAGTGCAGTTGAGGTACGCGTCTCTCTCCTCCCTGGGGAGAACGGCGAGTCAGTAGTACTGAGAGTTCTTAGCCCTGAATCTACGCTTGTTACTCTCGACCACCACGATATACACCCTAAACTCCTTGTTCTGATCAAGCGTGAGATCAAGAAGCCTAACGGCATGATACTTACCACTGGACCAACAGGAAGCGGTAAGACCACCACACTCTACTCGATACTAAAAGAAATTTATTCTCCAGATATCAAAATCATAACCATCGAGAATCCTATTGAGTATCACCTGAAGGGTATTGTGCAGACACAAGTAGATGAGGAGAGTGGGTACAACTTTGCTGAAGGTCTCCGCTCCTCACTCCGCCAAGACCCAGATGTCATCATGGTTGGAGAGATCCGCGACAAAGAAACCGCTACCACTGCAGTGAACGCCTCTCTCACAGGACACCTTGTACTCTCTACTCTGCACACCAACAATGCTGCAGGTACCTTCCCCCGCTTGCTCGACCTCGGTATTAATCCGAAGGTAGTCTCTTCAGCTATTAATATTGCTATAGCACAAAGACTTGTTAGAAAACTGTGTGATAAATGTAAGAAAGAGGTTGTACTCGATGGAGAGAGTAAGGTCCTTTTCGATAAAGTACTCGACAATATTGTCGACAAGAGCTATCTTGATGGGGTACAAAGAGAGAAGGTTTGGGAGGCGGTGGGTTGCCCTGAGTGTAATAACTCTGGCTATAATGATCGGTTAAACATTTTTGAAGCGATCCTGGTAAACGACAAGATAGAGAAAGCCGTTATCGAGAATCCCTCAGAGAGAGACATCGAAATAGCTAGTCGAGATCAAGGACTTTTGAATCTAGTTGAGGACGGCTTCTTGAAGATCCTCTCGGGACAAACTAGTTTGGAAGAATTAAGAAGAGTGGTAGATTTGTCAGCAGTAGAATAACAATATGAACAAAATAATAATCTTTATCATCATAGTTCTTATCGCAGGTGGTTTCTGGTACTCTAGTCGTCCTAAGCAAGCAAACCTCGAGACTCTCATCTCCAACCTAATGGTCGAGAAGGACTTCCCTTCTGTTAGTGGTTACAAAATATTTGAGAGTGTGGAAAACACTTCTGGTAAATACACTGCAGTACTCTTCGGTGCCAAGAACAGCGAGAGTGCTTTCGCAGTAGCTGTCTTTGAGGGAGAGATTGTGAAGAAGTCCTTCGTCTTACAAGAAGAAGGTGTGGGCAACAAGCTGGAAAATCTTTCTTGGAAGTCTGAGAACCAGTTCTCCTTTGATCAAACTAGTGGTGGTACCAAGGTTACAAAGACCTTAACTATCAAGTAGTCAGTAAGACACGATAAAAGCTATTTGGGTAGATTGCAGAGAGCTTCTCCCTGTGAGTAAATGAATGGTAGAGATTCCAGAGCGTACATCTCCAAGCAATAAGCGTGAGACTTAAGGATGGTGGCAGACCCGTAAACGGGACCACGCACGTCCTCAGTAGGACGCTCAAAGCCCGCGGGGGGCATTGCTTAGAGATGTATGATCTGGAAAACCTGTGAAGAAGACTGCCTTGTGCCGGGCATAACCCTAGCATATAATATTTTCTATGTCAAGTAAGATAGACAAGGAGGCTGTAGAGGAGACTAGTGGAGACAAAAGCTTTTTAGACACCGAATTACGCCCTAGTCGATGGGACGAATACATTGGTCAGAAGGCTATCAAGGATAATTTGCGTATTTTGCTCAAGGCTGCTGCTGAGAGATCCACTACCCCAGAGCATATCCTCTTCTATGGGCCACCAGGACTCGGCAAGACTACTCTCGCTCACCTAATTTCTAAAGAAACTGGTCGTCAGATCAAGGTCACTTCAGGTCCCGCAATAGAAAAGGTCGGTGACCTAGCATCAGTACTCACCAACCTCGGCCCTGGTGACATCCTCTTCATCGACGAGATCCATAGGTTGAATAAAACAATCGAAGAGATCCTCTACCCTGCGATGGAGTCAGGCACTCTAGACATTATCATCGGCAAAGGCCCAAGTGCTCGGACAATACAACTCGAACTTCCTCCGTTCACTCTCCTTGCTGCAACTACTCGTGTCGCAGCGGTATCCTCCCCTCTTCGCTCACGCTTCTCTGGTGGAGTTTATCGACTTGAGTTCTATACCGAAGAAGAGTTGGAAGAAATTATTCGTCGCTCGGCAAAAATCCTTGGAGTAGAAACTGAAGGTGGTGCAGAGAGAGCTATCGCGAAGCGTGCTCGCTTCACCCCTAGAACTGCCAACTACTTCTTGAAGCGTGCCAGGGACTACGCTCAGGTACACAAGAAGGCCTTAGATGATGATGCTGTAGCAGAAGCGCTCAAAATGCTCGGAGTCGATGAGGTAGGTCTTACTCCTTCGGATAGGAAGTTACTCCAAACAATGGCAGACAAATTTGGTGGCGGACCAGTTGGACTCGGCACTCTTGCTGCGGCACTCTCTGAGGAAGAAGCTACTATTGAGGAATTTAACGAACCTTATCTAATACAACTTGGTCTCATAGAACGCACCCCCCGCGGAAGAATGCTCACGGTGAATGGCTACAACCACATTGGTCTCACTCCTCCCAAGAATTTGCAGAATAAACTCTTATAAAAAACCGCACTCTAGGTGCGGTTTGCTATTCTTATTCGAGAAAGTAAGACCTTCAGAATCTCAAGCGAGCCAATAAGCTCGGCTGTTCCCTCTAGAGCAGACTCGATCATTCTGAGGAACTGAACGTCTCGATCAATCACTTCGATAGTCTTATCTCTCATCTCTAACATTTGGCAGAGCTGGTGGGCATCAACATCTCTTGCTAGAAGAATCTGTGTGACAGCCTGTATGACTATCTCTAGGTTCCTTTCCCGATAAGCGCGAAAATCCCTCTTCTCTATACATTCAAGAAGCGTGTCAGGCATGTCCACTCCCTTGGTTTGGTCCTTCCTGACTATGCCTATTTATTATTTATATACAAGTAATTTGAAATATAGGCAAAAACAGCTAAGCTGGTGGTATGTCAGGACATAATAAATGGTCAAAGATTAAGAGACAGAAGGAGAAGACTGATGGGCAGAAGTCGAAGATTTTCTCCAAGTTTGCTAAGGCTATAAGCACTGCTTCGAGAGACGCTAAGGGCGACACGAACTCCCCCAGCTTGAGGGCTGCCATAGAGAAAGCTCAGGAATTCAACATGCCAAGGGAGAACATCGAGCGTGCGGTGAAGAAGGGTATGGGTGGCGAAGGAGAACACATGGACGCTATCACCTACGAAGCGTACGGTCCAGGCGGATCAGCTTTGATGATCGATGCGCTCACAGGGAACAGGAACAAGGCTGCTCAGGAAGTGAAGTTCATCTTGAAGGAGTTTGGTATCGAACTCGCTCAACCAGGATCTGCCTCATGGGCGTTTGTTAAGGAGAGTGGAGAGTGGAAGCCGACAGTCACTGTCCCGATATCCGAATCTGACGGAGAGATACTCGAGAACTTGATCGAGAAGCTAGAAGAGAATGACGAAGTCCAAGATGTTTATACCAATGCTGAGTAATGAATAAGGAGAAAAGGATAATTGGCATAGACCCAGGGTTCGATAGGTGTGGCGTGGCAGTTTTAGAAAAGGAAAATGGCAAAGAGAAACTCCTCTACTCCACTTGCATCACTACAAGTATCAAAGACGTACATGAGAAGAGGTTAAGCAAACTTGGTACAGAACTCCATCAGATTATTCGTGAATGGAAACCAAAGTCACTTGCAATAGAGAAACTATTTTTCAATGTGAACCAGAAGACCGCTATTAAGGTCGCCGAAGCTCGTGGGGTCATTATGTACGAGGCCTCACTAGCTAATCTCTCTGTATCAGAGTATAGTCCTCAAGCGATCAAGATTGCTGTAACAGGTTATGGTAAGGCCACCAAACCTCAAGTGGAGAGCATGGTGACAAGGATTTTAGGAATTAAAAGCAAGAAAATGCTCGACGATGAAATGGACGCGATCGCCGTGGGGATTACCCACCTTGCTTCGATAAGGCACATTTGATACAAATAACCTGCTCCACAGTCTGTGGAGCATAATTAAACAAAATTTAAATACATGGACGAACCAACAAACGACGACATTACACCCTTGGATCCTGATGATCTTGGTGATGAAGAGACAGAGAGTCTAGACAAACTAGTCGAAAAGGAGCTAGATGAGGATGACAAGGATCTAGAGGATGGAGAGGAGGAAGACGAAGATGAAATAGACTTCGAGGACGGAGAGGAGGAGTCTCTAATATAACTACTCTCGCTCAATTTTAAGGAAACGGTGTTTGCCAATACGGTAGACACCGTTTTCTAATTCCTCTATCGCTCCTGCTTTCTCTAGTCGGGCAAATTCGGACTTAGATGCAACAACGCTCTCCCTTGCCATAATCTCTGGTAGAGACTCATCCTTGCTGGCCTTTGCTGTCTTGATATCGGTTGGGATTTCGCGCTTAGAGAAAGTGTTTTCGAAAAACTCTTCTGCCTCACCTGCCTTATCTTCCCCGTGGTAGATCTTAACTATCTCTCGGGCTAATCTCATCTTTGCCTCTTTGGGGTGCAACTTTATTATTTCTTCTATCTCATTTAGATCGAGCCAAGTACAGTCAACAAAAAGTTGTTTCATGTTTTCGTCCGGCTGAGACATTAGAGCTCCGAACATTTTGTTTGAGTCAAAATCCAAGAACACTCCAGTACCGAGCGACTTAGACATCATCTTCTGTTTGGTTGTTGGATTCTCAAGAAGATTTGTTATGAAAACAAATTTTTCTTTATTTTTAAGTTTCTTTAGAAGTGTTCTTCCTGCCAAAGCATTGAACTTCTGATCATTCCCGCACATTTCCATATCTACATCCATCGCTACAGAATCGTAACCCTGCATAAGAGGATAGAAGAGTTCGTGTAGATATAGAGGCTTGCCACTACTAATACGCTTTTCGAACATATCTCTTTCTATCATTTGCTGAACAGTGAAGTTCGATGCCAAGCCGAGCATGTCTTCTAAGGTAAGTTTGGACAGCCACTCGTGGTTGTACATTATCTTGACTGGGTTGTCCTTATTTTCAACATCTATCACAGGCTTAACTTGGTCGATCCAAGTCTTCGTGTTTTTAATTACATCCTCTCGAGAAAGCTGTTTTCTTTCTGAATCTGACTTGTCTGTTGGGTCCCCAATCCTTGATGTAAAGTCTCCAATTAGGAAAATAACTTCGTGTCCAAGTCTACGGAATCTTTCAAGAATCATGTAGTTGGTTGCATGTCCGAGATGTAGCGACTCCCCGGTTGCATCTGTACCAATATAGATGCGGAGCTTCTTCCCTGAAACCAGAGTTTCTTCTAGAGATTCCTTGGAAGGTAGTATCTCGGCTACTGATCGAGTAAGGAGTTCTTTTAGTTCTTTATCCATACGAGTAATCTAACATGTTAAGATAGTTTTATGAACCCCATAAAAAGGTTTTGGGCCTGGAAACATAGGAAAAACACTCTTTCTTTGGGTTTTTCGGTCGTCTTGGTCGTCTTTGGTTTAGGCTTTATCTGGATTGCGAGCCTTAAGATCCCCGACTTATCTGACCTGACTGAGAGGAAGGTGTTCGAGTCAACCAAGATCTACGACCGAACCGGAGAGATACTCCTCTATGACATGGGGCAGAACATCAAGCGCACCTTGATCCCCCTCAAGGATATTTCAGATTATGTGAAGAAGGCTGTGGTCGCTGTCGAAGACAGGAATTTCTACACACACGGAGGGTTCGACTTCGAGGCCCTGCTCCGCGCAGTGTGGGTAGATATCAAGACCTTCTCACTATCCCAAGGAGGCTCGACTATCTCTCAACAAGTGGTGAAGAACTCAATCCTCACAATGGACAAGACAATTACCAGGAAGTTGAAGGAGATTATCCTCTCCATCAAGTTAGACGGCGTGCTCGAGAAAGACGAGATTTTAAACATTTATCTAAATGAGATTGCCTTCGGTGGAAGCCTCTACGGAGTTGAGGAAGCTTCACAAAGCTTTTATAGGAAGAGTGCCAAGGATCTAACACTCGCTGAGTCTGCGTATCTTGCGGCGATCATTAACGCACCCACCTACTACTCTCCTTATGGCAAGAACAAGGACAAATTAGAGAACAGGAAAAACATGGTTCTAAGGGAAATGAAAAGTCAGAATTTAATAAGTGAGGATGAATACGCAAAGGCACTCAAAGAAGAAGTACTCTTCAACCCTAGGGAGAATACTGGTGGTATCCGTGCACCACACTTCATCTTCTATGTCATCGACATTTTATTCGAACAGTTTGGTGAGGATGCTCTCCAAAACGGGGGTCTTAAGGTTGTCACCACCCTTGATTACTCAATCCAAGAAAAGGCTGAGGTCATCGCCAAGAAATATGGAGAGACGAATCAAAAGAACTTTAACGCAGACAACAACGCTATTGTGGTTATAGATCCAAAAACTGGTGATGTTCTCGCCATGTCTGGCTCAAGAAACTATTTCGACAAAGATATTGATGGCAACTTCAATGCAGCCACTGCCCACAGACAACCAGGATCTACCTTCAAGCCTATAGTTTATTCAGTACTATTCAACAAGGGTTACACCCCGGACACCATACTTTGGGATGTGCCAACACAATTCTCCCCTGCTTGTGCTTGGGACAAGTTCGAAACCGATGATACTTGTTACTCCCCGATGAATTATGACGAGCTCTTCCGCGGACCGATGAAAATCCGCGATGCCTTAGCTCAATCAATCAACCTCCCCGCAGTACAAGCTGTTTATCTCGCTGGAATTAAGAATTCCTTGGACTTCGCTAGTGATCTTGGCATACAAAGCTTAGGAGACACTAGCCGGTTTGGATTGTCTCTTGTTCTTGGAGGTGGAGAAGTGTCTTTGCTCGAACTTGTCTCTGCCTACAGCGTGTTCGCGAATGACGGTGTGAGGAACCCTCACAACGCCATACAGCGTGTTTACGATGGCGGCGGAGAAACTATCAGTGAGTACTCCCCATCTCCTAGACGTGTCATGCCAGAGGAAACAGCCAGAATGGTCTCAAGTATTTTGTCAGACAACGTCGCTCGCTCACCAGCATACGGTTTGAGTTCCACACTCTACATCCCAAGTAGGCCTGTAGCGGTCAAAACAGGTACTACAAACGACTATAAGGACGCTTGGATAGTAGGATACACCCCCAACCTTGTAATAGGCGCCTGGGTCGGCAATAACGAGAATGTCCCAATGGAGAAGAAGGTTGCTGGATTCATCGTCGCTCCCCTTTGGAGAGAGCTCATGGACCAAGTTTTGCCCAACTTAGACAAAGAGAACTTCGAACCAGTGTCCCCTATCGACCCTAACATCAAACCAATACTCCGTGGTGACTTCGCATCAATAGGCAATCACTCCATCCTTCATTTTGTAGACAAGGATAACCCTCTTGGCCCCGGACCAATAAACCCTAGCCTAGATCCTCAATATCAAAACTGGGAAGCCGCTGTAAACGCCTTTGTAAACTTCGGTAACATTCGACCAAAAACAGTCACAGAGTAATTATTTAAAAGAGATTTTTGAGATTTTCTGGTTTAACACCCTGGATGCAGACTCAAGCACTTTCTCTTCGTTCAATTTTATCTCAGTCATTCTTGTTGGTGTGGTTTTAATCCAAAGCACATCACCCTTAATATCAATATCTTTTGTATCCACTTGGACAAAAGTGATCCTCTTTATCTCTGCTTGAACTCCATCTTTATTGAAACTGCTTATATCAAGAGAGTTTTTTATCCTCTCAAGAAATTTACTGAGCGAGTGCATATACCAGCGAACTACCGATTCATCGGCATTAAGAGATACATAAAGCTTTTGTCCCCCACCCCCTCTATCAAGATTGGTCTGCCATCTCCAACAAAAGACAGGTTCAAACTGTCACTCGCTATCGAGGAGAAGCTGTCGGTAAAGTACCTATGGTTCACGTTAACGCTTATTTCATCACCTTCTATAACAGCTTCCACGGCTTCCTTGTTTTCCCCCACGTCTTGATTCTTAGACTCTATTTCAAACTTTTTTTCCTTGGGCGAAATGTGAATTTTTAGTTGATTAAAGTTGTCAGAGAAGATAAGGGAGGTTTTGAGCGATGAGACAAGATCCTGCTTTAGTACAACAACCTTTGACTGACTCTCCTTAGGGATAATTTGTTTGTAGTCAGGGAAAGCACCGTCTATGGTTCTAGAAACCAAGTAGACTGCGCCAGACTTCATGGCTATCTGATTCTCCTCGATACTGATAGAAACATCCTCAGTTAAACCATCGAAAATCCTGATTATTTCTTGGGCATTCTTTTGTGGAATAAGGATTTGATTGAAATTAGGTATTTTCCTCACCTTAATCTTTTTCTCAGCTAGCCTGAATGAGTCTGTAGCTACAAAGACCAAGAACTCCCCCTCATGGATCAAACATACTGATGAAAGCTCTGGTTTAATACTTCCCTGTGCTGCCGCATAAATAACTGACTTTAGTCCGGTAACCAAATCTTTGGTCGGTACAGAAAAATTACTTCCTCCTCCAATCTCAGGAATGATTGGGAACTCCTCGCTTGGCAATGTCTTAATAGATGACTTGGTACTACTTGTCTCAACCAAAAGGACTTGTTTGTCTAAGGTCAAAGAGACATTCTTTTCTTTCGATAAAGAATTCAAAAGGGAAGAAAAAATATTTGCAGGTACGACAACTTGTCCTTCAGTGATGACTTTAACAGGAATGTTTATTGAGATTCCTAGATCGAGATTTGTTGCCCGTATAGTAAGCATTCCACCTATTGCTTCTAAAGAGATTCCAGATAGGACGGGCAGAGTCGCATTCTTCTGAGCAACTTTTTCTGCTCGACTGATTGCTTCCACAAGCTTTTCTTTAATAGATTCTATTTTCATATATAAATACTTGTTACTAATACTAGGGGTGTGGATATGTGTAAAACTCTATTATATGTTTTAGAGAAAAGGAATTTCCAAAAATTAAAAATCGAAACTTGGGGATTCTTTATAAGAACTTCTAACAACTTTTTTTCAAAAATCATTTTTGGACTTAGTTGTTCTTTCATTTCGATTAGTTATTAACAGTTTGTGTACAGCTACTAAACAGATAAGAGGTTCCTAATTTGGGATAACTCCTGACCCAATGACTGGTCGTTCTTTAGGTCCTCTTTAATCTTCTCACATGAGTGGATAACCGTCGTGTGGTCCCTGCCGCCCAACTTCTCCCCTATTGATGGGTAGGAAATGTTAAAGTCTTCTCTCAAAATGTACATTATGATCTGTCGTGGCTTGATCACTTCTTTGCGACGAGTTTTCTCATAAATACTGCCCTCTTCGACAGAATAAAAGTCCGATATGACCTTAACAATGTCCTTAACAGCAACAGCCCTCTTTGGCTTCTGGTTACTCTTGATTAGGTTTTTAACATCTGCGACAGCAATCTCTCGACCTTTGAGCTGAGAGTGGATGATAAGGGTGTTTAGAGCCCCTTCAAGGTCCCTGATATTCCCCACCACAGTCTTAGCTAGGTAGTCTATTACATCTGGAGTAAGAGAGATGCTCTGCTGCTTTGATTTGGCGTTTAAAATGGCAATTCTAGACTCATGGTCTGGTTGGGGTATGTCGACGATCATGCCGGCTGACATTCTAGACCTTAGTCGGTCTTCTAGCCCCTGGATGAAGTGAGGGTGTTTGTCGGAGGAGAAGATAACCTGCTTATTGTTGTCATAAAGGGTATTAAAGAGGTGGAAGAGCTCTTCTTGGAACTTCTGCTTCTCCGAGAAGAATTGTATGTCGTCCATGATCAATACATCGTATTTTCTGTATTTCTCCTTAAATACAGCCATTTTTTGGGTTTGGAGGGCATTCATACAGTCCTGACCAAACTTCTCCGAAGTCATATAGAAGACCCTCTTCCCTGGGGAAACGGTCTTAATGTGGTTCCCAATAGACTGGATAAGGTGGGTTTTGCCGTGCCCAGTTGATCCATAGATGAAAAGAGGGTTATACATGAGTCCTGGGGACTTGATAACAGCCTGAGCAGCGGCATGTGCCAACTCATTAAAAGGGCCAATAATAAAGCTTTCGAAGGTGTATCTGGGGTTTAGGTTGTCGTCCTTGTTGACCAAGGTCTCAGGTAATGGGAGGTTCCCATTTGGGGAGTTGATGATTTTCTCGTCTCTTCTTTTGGGTTCGTCTCGGTTTATCACGTACTCTACGGCGTGAATGGTGTGGTCCTTATCTCTAAGGAGCTTTAGTACAGTGGCGTGGTATCTAGACTGGAACATGTCCCGAGCAAAGGCGTTTGGTACCGAGAGGATGATGGTGTTTTCATCCCTTTTGACGATATGAGTGTCTTTAAACCAGGTGGCAAAAGCTGGCTTAGAGACTGAGAGTTCTATTTCTGCCAATATGCTTTCCCAAAGTTGTCGTTGATCCATAAAAAGAGTTATTGAAACGTATGTAGTATATACGGAACTCGAGATCATCCCAAACTTGTATTGAAGCGGAAAAAAGTTTATAATGTGTTCACAACCTGTTGATTAATATATGTCTACAACATATCAACCAAAGAAGCGCAAGAGAGCTAGAGCCCATGGCTGGATGAAGAGGAAGGCTACCGCAGGTGGTCGCCGAACCGTTACAGCCCGCCGCCGCAAGGGACGAGCTCGTCTAACTGCCTAATGCTTTCTAAACAAAACCGCCTGGAGAGGAAGGATTTTACAAATCTCCTTACTTCCAAGCGGTTTGTTAATTCAGAGAACTTCTCTCTTCGTGTTGGATCTGGAGAGAGTAAGCCCAAACTTGCTGTTTCTGTGTCTAAAAAGGTTTCTAAGCTCGCAGTAGACAGAAATACCTTGAGAAGAAGAGTCTACTCAGCTGTCCGCGACTCTGTAAAAGAACTAGAACCTAACACCTACCTCTTTGTCGCGAGACCAAGTGCAAAAAAACTTAAGGGAGAGAAATTAGAAAAAGAAATTACTTCGCTTCTAAATCAGTTCAAAAAACGATAGAATTCATCTATGTCAGCCCTCTACAACAACCTGCTCGTCGAACCTATCTACAATACCTTTGTAGCGATCTTCAACCTTTTCCCATCTTTTGGTGCGGGACTCGCAATTATTTGTATAACACTATTAGTTAGACTAGCCCTCTTCCCTATCTCTCGTAAGGCTGTAAGAGCTCAAGTAGAGATGCAGAACCTAGCTCCTGAGCTCGAGAGTATTAAGGCTAAGTACAAAGACAATCAAGAGGAGCAAGCAAGGAGAACCTTGGCACTGTATAAGGAGCGAGGAGTGAATCCGTTTTCAGGCATATTAGTTCTACTCATTCAGCTCCCGGTCATCTTTGCTCTGTATCATATATTTATATCAACTGGCTTCCCTGAGATCAGAGCTGACCTACTCTACCCATTCGTCAGCGTGCCTGAGACTGTGAGCCCATTTTTCCTCGGAGCAGACTTAACCGCAAAGAGCGCTGTTCTTGCCTTACTTGCGGCCATAAGCACCTTCTTCCAAATCAAGTTCGCCTCTCCTGTTAAGCCAAAGGCCAAGAGTGACACAAACTCTTTCGGAGATGACTTGGCCAAGAGTATGCAAACTCAGATGAAGTACTTCTTCCCTGTTATGGTCTTCTTTATCGCGTACACAATTTCTGGAGTAGTCGCTCTTTACTGGCTCACGACAAACATTTTCACTATCGGTCAGGAGATCTTCGTCAGGAACAAGCTTAAAGTGGAAGCTTAAGAACCCAGAGTGAGAGGTCACTCTTGTTTATAAACACCAAGTAATCTTCGTCAGGACTCACCTCTAGTGAGTGAACGTCTATTGTCCCCTCAGAGTCTCCTTGTGGGACATATAACTCCTCCGCAGTGTTTGTCTCAGTATTGAATCTCCAGAAACTGTCTGCAAAACTGACTTCTCCTTGGTACCAAGAGTCAGGTAGTCCTTGAGGCAAGCTCTTTGGTGCTCCACAGTACAGAACAGCGCCAGCTTTCTTGCTCCACACGCACTTATCAGCAAGAGTCCTTGGTAATATGTCTGTCACGACACCGTTTTTTAGATCTTTAGCTTTTAATTCAAGTTTGTTGTTATCTATATAACTATAAATTACTCGCGATGAGTCAGATTTAACCTTAGCCGAGAGACCACTCAATGGCCCGAGTATCTTGGTTAATTTGCCGGTATTTAGATTGGTCAAGTAGCTATATCCCTGACTTATAACACTTGGCTTGGTGGTAAGCAGTGCTGTAGTGGTTGATACGGGTGTGATCCTCCAAGAGGTAAACGGCAGGGTGAAGAGGGTCTTTGGCTTCTCACCGATGAAGTTCGAAGTCGCTACCACACCGGAATCAGTAAGGTTGTATATGAGGCCACCATCAAATCCTAGTTTGATCTCCCCTACCTCACCCTTAAGTAAAGTTGAGCGGATGATGTACGGCTCGGTAGTGCTTGAGGTTGTAGTGCTAAGAACCAAGCTGACAGAGGTGTTCACAACATTCTCCTCAGCGTCTAAGGTCCTCTCGACAAAACCAGAACCGTCCTTCTTCCAGATAGCTTGGTAGATCTTAGGACGAGTGACATTGAGAATCTTTGACCTCTCCATGGTCGAGAGCTTAACTTCGCTAATATGACCTGTTGCACGATCTACATATCGTAGGTAAGTACTACCTTTGTTTATAAAGGTTATGGCGCCAGCAACAGGCTCGCTTGTGATCTTGGTAAGCTTGGCACCATCTGTGCCTCCACCAACAGTGTCTAGAGGTGTTTCTCCATCATTCGTAGTATCGTCTGTGCCATTATTATCAGTACCGCCGACATCATCTCCAGGCGCTTCGCCGAACGGTAATCCAGGTATTCCTCCCAATCCACCTGGCCCCTTCCCTCCTAAGAGGTAGTAGAGTATCCCGCTTCCAAGAGCGATAGTGAGAATGATTATTAATATTGTAAGTTTTTTACTCATCTGCTAGTTCTATTGTTGTAAACTGCGGCATTTTTATAAACAGAAAAATGATTAGCGCTTATCCAGCTACATGTTTCGTCTCTCGGGCTATTGTCTCTCAGTTCCGCTGTCGGACAGCATGCAGGACTTTGTCTACCATCCACCACTACAGGTTTTTGTGTGGAGCACAGTGGCATTCGCGGCACCACTACATCACCAGGTTCAATACCTTCCGCCGCGACAAGCAAATTTCGGGTAGATTCAGTTGTAACTTCATATATAGATACTAATCCTAATTTTTTTGATTCGGTAATAAATTCTCTGACTAATCTAACTGTAGTTGCTCCGCCTTCTCCCGCATATGTTCCACCAGCGAAATTTGCGTCAACGCAATGTCCAGAATCAGGCTTGTTATAAAGCTGGCAAGAAGCAAAATGAATTCTTGTAGGAGGGAAAGATTCAGTTACTTGAAAAAGTATTGTTGGGGTTTTAGATTTTAGTGCTTCTGTAAGTTCTAGTAGTCTAAAACCAAGTTCAGTATTTATTACACAAGGCCCTGGCATTTTGCATCCATTTAATTGAGCAGGTTTGTAAGCCACTCCTACTGGAAATTCGCTACAGTCATTGCATCCCTCAAGACTTTTGCCGAGGTCCTCTGTTGTTGGGGTAAGTACTGGACCATTATTAGCACCATCAAAGTCGATCCCAGTGCCCTTAAGTTCGGTGAGGTTGATAGTAAATACGACAAGTTTTGGATTTATTGTATACAGGATTGCATAAGAGCCAATGGCTAGAAGTAAGCCCATAATGGCATTTTCTATTGTGTCTTTGGCATTACTTTTGCCTCCCATCGAGTCAGTAGTGATATAGAGCACTCCACCATAGATAATAAAGATAACTGAGAGCGCACTCGCTATACTGATAGCTAGTTTGATAGCTCCTGGGATGAATGAGTTAATGTCCACTTGACCACCTGTCTTGTCCATTAGTTCGGGTATCGGCGCGAGTGGTGTGTATCCGGTAACTCCTGTGTTCTGAGCCAAAGCAATAGTTGGTAGGAAAAGGGCAAACCCCAGTAACCCGGATAAAAATAGTTTTTTAAAGAGCATCTTGTTCATTAAATTTTATCAGAAAGTTAACATTTTTGGGTTGAGCGATAATTTTTGAATTTTCTCCTCTGACCATTACTGACGCTGAACCGCCGCCAGTTTCTGGTGCTCGATAAGTGATAGAGTCACCAACCCTTCTCTCTCCCGAATTCGTTAACCATGTGTACACGAAGGCTCCAGCTGTTCTCTTACTAACTGTAGAAAATAGTGGTATAGCAGAGAGAGTTACTTCGTCCTCCTCAATAATGAATTCGTTTATTACTGACTTGTTTGTCATTAGTCCGTATAGAGGACTGTTCTCTAAGACTAATAGTTTTGGTGACGCAGGTTTTAGGGTGACTGTTCTTGAGCCTAGTGGACTACTGCCATTTTCCAAGAAGAGGTCGATTGTTACTTCAACTGGCAGCGAGAGCACGGTGTCTTTGAACGAAAGGCTGTTCTTGCCTACACCAGAGAGAGAGCCGAGGACAGTCTTATTCTTACTCCATCTATAAATGATATTGCCGGGACTTACGCTCGGTATATGAGGGATGGCCGTGAAGGTGATATTGGATTCATTACTCCAAAGAGGTAGTCCTTCATAAAACGGGTGAGTATAAGTCTGCGCTTCCCAAATAAGGTCCACCTCCCCTTCTGCATGCATTGCTGACATGGGTATTAAAATACCAAGAACAAATAGGAGAAACAGTTTTTTCATCTCTCTATTATAACAAGGTTGTTACTCTTTCTTGTCTTTATTATCCTCAGTGTTGTTCAAAGTTTTTTTGGCTATCTGCTTGGCCTTGGTATCTAAAGCGATAATACTGACTGCCAAAGTCCAAGTAGGGAGAGAGCTTAAGAATGGGAAGGCCTCTATAATAGCCGAGCCTGACATGGTGATTGCTCTCTTAGGGGTGAGGAAGCTCACTCCGTTCATCTTGAACCATATGAAGAAGGTCAGGAAGCCGAAGATTCCCACCACCCAGTCCATAGCTATTAAGGCAAAAGCGATTTGCAGCACGTCGAATAAGACCGCTGTTGTCACCATGAGTAAGATTGTGACGTTACTTAGCTCCTTAGACATTTACTTCCTTGGTTTCTTGGAGTTCCCTCCTGGCTTTCTTCTGTGCCAAGACCTGACTTGGGTCTGAGGTAATGATCTGGTCCTCAGTGTACGAAGCAATGATCTTGATAGCCACGTGCTTAAGTCCAGCGAAGAAGATCCCCTCCCCCACGTCCGACTCTAGGAGCAAGAACTTTTCCTCGTCAGTAAGGTTGAAGGTTTTTTGTAGGTTGTCGATGTTCGTTGGAGACTGCTTCAAAAGCACCTGAATAGAAGAGTTGGTAATAATAGGTAATCCGTACGGAGATTTGAGGAAGTCGCCCACGTCCTGGGTGATCGTAGCTACTCCGAGGTAGTACTTCCTGCCTCTCTTAACGAGTCCGGTGAGGAAGGATGCAGTGTCGTCCGACTTCATCATCCACCATGCCTCGTCGATGACGAGTAATCTCTTCTTCAACTCTCTTCTCACAGAATTCCAGATGAAGTGGGTGACGATGTACATGGCCACAGGCTTCAACTCGTCCTCCATGTCGCGGAGGGAGAAGACGACGAGCTTCTTGTTGATATCAACATTTGTTGGTCTGTTGATGAATCCTGCCCAAGTACCCTTGGTGTACTTGGTAAGTCTCTGAGCAAGTGACTCCCCTCCCTCTAGTCCTGAGAGCACTAGTTCGAAGTCAGACATTAGAGGTGGCTCGACATTTCTAAAGTCGGAGTCAGCGGTGATGTCCTTAAGTGCGTAAGTCTCGGTAATAGCACGGTCTATGAGAGCGTCCTCCTCTGATGTAAGTCCTCCCATCATGATGCGGAAGAGGCCGACAAGGTTAATGATGTTACTACGCAAGATGTTTGCAGCGGATTCGTCGGCTGTAGGCACTGGTAGGTCGAACGGGTTAATGTGGTGCTCTGAGTTTAGAGAAATGTTGAAGTATCTGCCTCCTACTGCCTCGGCCATGTACTCGTACTCCTTCTCTGGGTCGATAATAATTACCTCGGTATCGAACATGAGAGTTCTTAGAATCTCTAGCTTAGTGCAGTACGACTTACCGGCACCCGACTTGGCGAAGATGACTGAGTTGTAGTTCTCAAGTGAGAAGCGGTCAAAGAGGACGAGTGATGAATTGTGTCTGTTGATACCATAGAGGATACCCTTGTCAGAAGTAAGGTCGAATGAGGTGAACGGGAAAAGTGACGAAAGTGGGGATGAATTAAGTTTGGAGTGTACTCCAAGCAGATCGTCTCCTAAGGGTAGGGTTGATTTGAAGCCCTGCTCTTGTTGGAAGAGCGCGGGTTTAACATAGACTAGTTTGGCCTCAAGGATGGACTTGATCTCGTTCTCTATCTTGTCTAATTCAAGATCAGAGTCTGCGTAGATGGTGATGTAAAGTCCTACATCAAAGAGCTTTTCTTGAGCCTGCTGGAGTTGGTCACGGAGATTCTCTAAGTCTTGATAGGCTACATCGAGTACTGGATCACGCACGAGCCCTTTCTCCTCTCTACTATGGATCTGGCTCTCCACCTCGGCTACCTTCTTTTGGAATTGTCTAAGGATCTTGGCGGTCTCTATAGGGTGGACGAAGATCGATACATCGAAGACCTTGTCCATATTGAGTATTGGAGAGAACCACTCTTCAGAGAGGAAGCGGGGGTACGAGATGACAAAGAAACTCCTTAGTATCTTCTCCCCCAGGTCGAGCTCTCTTGGAGTAACCTTGAGTGCTGATGGAGCTATGAGGTCCTTTAGCTCGAGTACTCCAGCCTCAAAGACCTCTTGAGGTAGGATAGATTGGATCCTATTCTCACTCTTCTCCTCCTTTTTGCCGATCAATGTGTCAAAGAATCCCATAATATTATTTCTTAGCGGCTGACTTCTCTGTCTCGCCAGGGTTAAAGGCCTTATAGAAGAGCTCTATAACTTCGTCTGTGCCTAGACGGGCTATGCGGATACCAGTCCTAATAAGCCCCTGCTCGACTACTGCTAATCTCTCTTCAAGTTGAGTGCGAGCTTCTTCGAAGCTAGCCTCTTTGGCTCCGGCCTTGTCCTTGGGCCTTAGACTTACTAGTGAGGCGAGGCCACCCGACTTCCCTGTTGATACGATTGCAGGGTTGTAAGGAACGACTATGAAGAAGTTCTTGGTCATAATGTTGGTAGACTCGGTGAAAGAGCGTATAAACTCGATATACTCTCGTATTTGGAGCTTCATCAGGCTGTTGGTCTGGATCTTGCTCTGGTCTTCGAGAAGGGCCAAGTACGGCCTGATGTCTAACTTCCTCGATTGAACGACAATTTGTACAGAGAAGTCCAAGGAGTTCAAGAAGTCTTGGAACTGGAGAAGGATGGCGTTCTTCTCATCATTCGACTTGAGAGAAAAGTTCAAAGATGATGCAAGAAGAATGGCACGCATACCACCGTCCTTCTCGACGATGACACCATCACGCACTTCTTTGATAGGAACAAATGTTTGAGTAGGAAGAGCACCACTAGCCATAAGAATATTATAGCGTATCTTTCGTTACTGGATTAGATTGTTGCTTCACATCTAGTTCAAATGTTAGGTCCTTCAACTTAGAACCAGAGAGTTTTGGCACAGAAAGTTGTTCGAGCGACTTACCTGGCTCAATAGAGCTGTGTGTATCATTGGGTTTGTTGGCCTCCTTCTTCCATATATAGAGTCTGGAACCTATGTAGAACTTCACAAAGTCTTCAATAACGAGGGTGAAGGGACGCTCATTCACCTTGAAGAAGGCTAGCGCTACACCAAAGACCACCACAGGTACACCAAGGATAATGGCTATAAATCTAGGTAGTAAGGTGAAGAGTACAACCCCTATGCCCACGCTACCAGCGAGGTAGATAAACTGCTTGAAGGTAAGTGGGCCGAATATCTTGTCCTCAACCTCTATGTATTGTGGTACTTGGAAGCGCATGATGTTTAAAATTGTTCTCTATAAGGATCCACTCCCCCCTCATAGTGTACCTTGTTGTCAGGAATGTTTGGCACCAACTTCTTCCTCTCTTCGAAAGTAAGTGCAGTTTTTGGTTTACCCTGAGCAGAGTCGAATGGTTTACCCTGAGCGGAGTCGAAGGGTCTCTCCCCTTTTACCACCATGGGTAAATCACCTTGCTTCTCTACAACAACAGTTGGAACAAGAGAAGTTTCTTCAGTTCTAATTTCTGGAATTGATTGTAGTGTCGCCCCTTGTCCGCTCATGATCGCTTCCGCAATTTTTTGTTGCTCACTAAATAAATTACTACTAAGCTTTGAAACTAAATAACCTTCAACTTTTTCAGATATAACTGAAGCGACGTTCGTTTCAATACTCAATCTATTTGATATTTTAACTGGAAAGGTTTCTTTGTTGGTGATTGAAATTAATCTCTGAACAATTTCATCCCCAAGAGAATTTTTCTGCTCATTGGTTAGCTTGTTGCTATCTGAAGTGTCATTAATAAATTTTAAGAGATCATCTGAGGCAATAAGATCTTTGATCTCTTGCTTAGAGGCTAAGTACGTTGCCTTGATAATTTGTTTGTTCGTATTCATTAGAATATTGTTTGTCCAGGCCCAGTTAACCAATTTGCTGCAACTACTACTTCTGGAGTAGGCGTGCCTCCAGGTCTAGTTGCCTCACTTATGATTGCATCTCGTATCTCGGATGCCTTGTCCTCTGATAATTCTGATCTTGAAGCCATCTTGTTCAATAGAGCTGGGTTGTAAATACTCAATATTCCTGGATTGGAGAGTTTCGCCTTATCCATTTTTACTAGATCCTCAATTTTCATGCCTTTCATGAGATTCATTGCGTCTGGCCAATTTGAGGTGGTGAACGCTTCGTTAATTGGCCTACCCCTCTCGTCCTTTATCGCTTGTTTTTCAGCAACATTTTTACTCTTTGATATTGAGTCAACTTGGTTTTGACTTAAGGTTTTTAGTATTGCTTTTTCCCTTGTGCCTATATTGCTTGCATTGAATATTTCTTCAGGCAAAAGCTCCAATTCCTTGTCAGAAAGATTTTTGACAGCATTCTTCTGAGCGTCAGTGGCGGTACCAGCTGCAATGGCATCAACTGCCTCTTCGATATTAGCAAAGTGTTTTTTGAATATTTTATTCTTATCCTCATCATTGAACTTGTCGCTCTTTTGAATTGCTTCAAGTTGCTTTGGATTTAGATTTCTTGCCACCTCCTCTATTGCAAGTGTGGAAGCTTTTTGGGATTCAATTTCCTTGTCGGACATCTTTCTTACTGTTTCTGCCAAACCATCAATATCTGCCTGATTAAATAGCTTGCCAGCATCTCGAGCCTTTGCAGCATCGATACCATTTTGATTTTTAAGTTTTGTCTCGGCTTTCTTGAGCTCTTCCTTTTGAGTCTTTTCTTCGCCCTCCAGCCTCTTCTTCTTTTCATCTTCTAACTCCTTATAACCCTTCTCATCTGCTGCCGATATGCCAATTTGTCCAGCCAATGGCTTGCCAACCTCGATTGAACTTGTTCTAAAGTCGTTCGCTCCAATTGCTTTACCCAATGCTGTCCTGCCAAGAGTGCCTCTAACAAGGTCACCCACAGATGCTGTTGGTACAGATGCATTCCTAACATCAAATGAACCGCTTTGGGCCTTCTTGCTTGCATATAGAGCAAGTCGAGCTCCTGCCCCAGCCATACCAGATTGTTTAGTTGCATTAATTAAGGTTGCATTTTCAGCTATCTTGCTTGCAGGCCAACCAACCAATTTTCTACCAGCAAAACCACCTGCTCCTGAGGCTGCTCCCCCCGCGAAGCCCATGGCCCACTTGCCGAACTTGTTGATATTGCTATCTGCTTGGTCAGCAAAACCTTTAGAAATTGTGAAGGAGGCGATAAGGAAGATGATGATCATCACATAATTGACCAATGTGGGTACCGCCCCCACGGTGAAGCTCGAGCTCGAGAGTGCGTTACCCAATGACTCACTATTCATTCCTGTAAAGACAGTCTTACTAATACCCTGGATCAAAATAACCGTTACCCAGGTCATAAGCATAAAGACTGGTGCGAAGACACCCTGACCAAATAGAGTAGATCTCCACCTCTTGGCATAAACCTCTAGTCCGGGGAAGACCATGGAGAGGAACATTATTGGAGAGAGTACAAGTACGAAGATGAGTGCTACATAACGAACTATGAACATCACTGCCATAGCAGAGAAGATAAAGGTGGTGACAATGAGTACGATGATCGTCATCACTGAGCTGGTAAGCACGACCGAGCTGTCGATGTTGCCATACATCTGCCACAACTTCTGGGTACCCAAGGCATCAATAATGCTGTTCGAGAGTCCTGCGTTTAGGAAATTAGCCTCACCTAAGAGGGCTGTCGGAGCAATAGCTTTGTAGAAGGTTAGAGCAAGCAGGTTCATTACATCGATAACCACCTTGGTGAAGAAGAGACTGAAATTGACCAAGACCGCTGCGATGACCATCCGGACTATGAGAGCCTTGGTATCCTTGTCTCTACCTACAATAGTCATGATGGAGGAGTACAAGAGCATGAAGATGAAGCCGATGTTCGCCACATCTCTTATAACAGTCCATGTGACGTTTATCGCAGGAAGACTTCCAATGTTCTTCGACATGGCGATGACGGTGTAGTAGATGGAGGCGTTGAGTACTACTCCCGAGAGCATGGTCACCCAAGAGACCACTTGGACTAGCGCAATAACTAGTGGAGAGAGTATGACCCCCACGAAGTCGAATGTACCAAGGATCATGTTGCTGACGATCCCCTCGGCGTTCACAAGGTTTAAAGGAATTAAGAAAACTAATCCTAAGAGCAAGACGGACATTAAGCTTGTGGGTAAGTACTTTCTCATATACCGGCAGAGTTATTTCTGACACTATCAGAAACAGTTATTGATCCACTACATGATATTGCTGCTGCCTGGCCGGATTGAGTGGTGGCCAAGATGTTTGCTGTCTTCGTGCCGACGAAGCTGTATCTCATTTGTAGTGGCTCGACGAAGAAGGTGTCTGAAGAAACTATCTCATTTCCGAACCATCTATAAGTGGTACCAGTAGGATAATCACTCGTCATGATCCATTCGACATCTGTGCCTACTTGGGTAGATGAGGTGGATGGGGCACAAGACAGAGTTTGGGTGCTTGTTGGGGGAGTTTGAGTCGTGGGTGCTGGAGCCTGTGGGGTTGTTGTGTTGCCGACCTCCTCTCCTTCAAATGTTGGTGCAGGCACAAGGTTTATCGCATTGATGTTTGGATCCTCGCACTGGCCTATCCTGTCTTTGATACCTCGTGAGTATTGAAGAGTTTTTAAAGTATTGTTCCTTATTTTTATGAGCTCGTTAACATCTGATTGACCACCGAACTTTAAGTCATCGTCTTGGAGCAATGAGCTGATTCGTCCACCAATATACTTCGAGTATTGGCTTAAGGTGAATACTACTGGATCCCATGCCATGATCTCGTATCTTGAGATCGTTGTTGTGAAATCATCAACAGCGCTGTTTACTGCGGTCATTCTATTGCTCCAGGTGGTGGAGTTCTCTTTCTTGAAGTCGTTTCGAGTTATGAAATCGTTGAATACTTCGAGAGCTTTGATGGTGACTGGTATCTCCTTACAGATTGGTATGAAGTATGGAGAGCTGTTGACACTACCCGACATGAGGCAGTTCTCGTTGCTTGGATCTGAGTTGGGATTCTTTTGCCCATGATGACAAATGTCGAGTATGCCGTCTTCGTTGTAGTCGTATCCGTCGGGTATGTTGTCACTATCTACGTCGATTATTTCATTTCTCGTATCAGCTATAGAATTTTTGTTGAACAACCCCTTCCCCTTGTCGTTAAACACGTGTCTTTGGAGCAGTCCTGCTAGAAGAGCACTAGCTAATGAGTCGATATCATCTGCTGAAATGAGCTTGTCTAATCCAGTTCCAAGGGCATCATTTAATTGTTTAGAGATAACTGAACCAGGTGTAGTAACTTCTTCCTGAAGACAAGCGGTCGGCTCCTTGTTTGGATCCCAGTTTGGATATTCGTTCAAAATATTCTGTGCCTCTTCGGGGTCCGCGTCGTAGTATCTGGCCATAACAGCCATATTAGGAGTTTGGTTTTTCTTCAAGCAGGTTGTCTTGTTCATGAATCCAGTGTTGAGCACTCTGTCTTCTCTGCTGATGGCAAGTGTGTTTGCAAGACGACCATCGATATCGAGTTTCGCCTTCACGAAGGCGCCTTGAGGAGTGTTCTGCTCATCTTGAGTCATCTTGATCCAGGCGTCCCAACCGCCTTGATTAAAGTCTTGATAAAAATTATCTATATTTACCCCAATCTCACTTAAGGTACATTGGTAATTTGAAGTATTTTCGGTGTATTGCTTTACCAACGACAATCTAATTTGTGCCTGGAATGGCGAGCAAAGGAAGCCAAAGGATGTATCGTTTATCGCCTCTCCGACTACGCCGTTCGCAATATCGCCAAAGTAATTTTTCGGATCAGTTACGAAGGCGGGATTGCCGTCGAAACCAGTGTTAGCCCATTTGATTGTTGATTGGATGATGTCGTCAATCATTTTCTGAGCAAGTTGTTTTCCAACTTTGTTCACTAAGAAATCTATGACTGTCGGAATACTCTCAAGATTTATATCTCCAACACCCAAAAACGCTTGCGCTCTAGGGGTACCCACAGGAGAGAAGTAGATAGAAAGACAAATAAAAGAAACAGTAACAAGAGAGAGAAATCTATTTTTTAAAAATTTAAATTTGAACGCCATTGTCTAAAAGAATTTCAATTATATCCTCCACAATTCTCTCTCTGGCATCGATACTACTTCTTGCGCCTAGTGCTCCAGCAAAAGCCAGAGCCGAGTCGGGGTTTTTATCAAAGATAGATTTCATACCGTTAGATATAGAAAGATAGTTGTTTATCAGATCTGTGTGGAGTATTAGCAGGGATGACGGAACCTCTATTTTTTTTAACTCGTTTGCTGCCTCTCCGTACGCTACGGTAATTTTTTCTGCTGCATCGATCAAGGAGTCATCGGAGGTGTTTATTGTTGAGGGATTATTACCAATAGAATCAATTTTGTTAATTCTTCTTCTTTCTATCTCTGTCGTTATCAAGTCGTACTTTTGAAAGTTAGCTTTGGCGTTACTAACCACGTTGATATCCAAGGAGGTTACCTTTGGTGCGGTTTCGATATCAGCTATAGAGTCTGCGTATTTATCAGCAAGAGCGGTAATACTCTCTTCTGATATTTGGCCATTTGTCGCGAGACTAATGTATTCAGAAATGAGCTGTCTTCCCACTAGATCAGTCGTAGTCAGACTGGTATCCCCCTCATCCTTCCCTGCTGTACTTAGGTCAGAAATCGAGTTTGGCTCTGGGGTTTTGTAGGTGTCAATATTTGTAGGAGTTTCTACTGATACTTTGAAGACACTCTTCTCTTTATCAGCTCTTTGCCATGAGGCGCCGAGTACTAGTAGGAATGAAATAAAAAGTGCTAGCGTGACACGTGTTCGCATGTTCCTCTTATTATATCAGAGGTATGCAGACAAAATTATCTTTATATATAAGGAGTGGATACCGAACATTGATAAATTCCCTATTAAGGTTTATGAGAGTTTGAGGCAGAGCTCCTTCCACACACTGAGCGGCACATCTTCGGCTCGGGTGTTCTCGCTTAACGAAAGATTTTTGAAAACTTCCAACACTTTGGCCTTATCGAAGACGACACTCAGGTTTGAGGACAACTTCTTCCTCTTTGAGGCGAATCCGGACTTCAGAATCCTGAAGAAATGCTCTTCTGTTACATTATTTTCCTCAAAAAAGCTCTTTGAGACGTTGTATATGGCCAAAATAGCCGAATCTACCTTGGGAGCAGGGCTAAATGACCCTGCCTTGACCGTGTCTACCAGCTTTGGCTCGCCATAGATCTTTATTGAGATTGAGAGGATGCTCTCTTTGTTATTTCGGGCAATAATCCTCTCTGCTACCTCCTTTTGAACCAAAACCACCATTAATTCTGGTTGATTACTGCTTGAAAGAAACTTCTCGAGTATTGCCCCAGTGATGTTGTAAGGTATGTTGGCTATCAGCTTGTACCTCTCCCACCTTGGATCGAAGTCCAAAATGTCTTCGTTCATGAGAGTTAGCTGGCCTGATTTGATCTCAGGTGCGAACATCTTTTCAAGTTCTATTGTTAGATCATCATCCTTCTCTACCCCGATGACCTTGGCGCCAGAATACAGTAGCCAGGATGTGAGTGCACCCAGTCCTGGGCCAATCTCTAAAACAGTATCAGAGGACGAGAGTCTCCCCGCCTCGACAATCTGGTTTAGAGCCTTCTCCGACTTGAGGAAATTCTGACCTAAGGATTTCTTTGCGTACATGGGTCTATAGTGAGCCTAGTTAGTCTAGAAGTCTATCTTGTATAAAATGTCTCTCCGAGTGTCTCGCCTGGGTACCGAGCCTTCGTTCCACACCTCTTCTTCGGTAAGCTCCTCTGGTATATCGAAGATGAATTCTGACGGGAGGTTCGTCTCTCTCTGGCCAAACACTGTTCTAACCTGAGCATTGGTTAAATAGAGCTTCTTCCTAGCTCTGGTGACTGCAACATAAAAGAGTCTCCTCTCCTCTTCTCTCTCCTCGGCGGTGATGTTCTCTCTAGTGATCTTGTTGTGGGGGAAGAGTCCGTCTTCGAGTCCCGAGATGAAGACGACGTTGAACTCGAGTCCCTTAGATGCGTGAATGGTCATAAGCCTGACTCCACTCTTATTTTCTTTTTCATTTTTCTTCCTGTCTAAATCATCCTGGTCACTTTGGAGTGCAGCGTCCTTGAGGAAATTCTCTATACCCTCGCCTTGCGGCAGGTGGTCATAGCGAGAGGCGAAGGCCACTAGCTCGAAGGCGTTCTCTAGTCTATCTTGGTCCTCGTCTCTACCTCCACGCCACTCGGCTTCTAGTCCTGTGCACTTAATAATGTGATTTATCACCTCGCTCGGCCTCAGCTCATTAGCCTTCTCCCCTATGTCGACGAGCAACTTTCTAAAGTCAGCTATCTTCACTCTTGTGCCTGCTGGCAGAGTGGTCTCGTCTCCGGTAAATATCTTTACCACTGTAGTCTTGCCGATACCTCGAGTAGGAGTGTTGATGATCCTCTTCACATCGGCAAGTGCGCCGGGGTTAAGTCCGGCCCTGAGATAAGAGATGATGTCCTTCACCTCGCGCCTCTCGAAGAAGCGTGTGCCGAGTAGTTGGTATGGTACTTGGTGTCGGAGAAATGCTTCTTCGAGAACTCTTGATTGGAAGTTTGCCCTATAAAGTACTGCAATCTCTTCGGTATTTTCTCCACTAGCAATCAAACTCTTAGCCTTTGTAGCGATGAACTCAGCTTCAGAGATCTCGTCGAAGGTTGAAAGTAAACTTATCTTCTCCCCTGTCTCACTCTGGGTGAAAAGATTTTTCTCCACTCTGATCTTATTCTTTTTGATGATGGTGTTAGCCGCTTCTAGAATAGTTTTGGTAGAACGATAGTTCTCCTCGAGAAGAATTATTTTTGTCTCTGGATAGTCCTTCTCGAACTTCAAAATGTTTTGGATGTCTGCTCCTCGCCAAGAATAGATGTTTTGGTCTATGTCACCCACCACAGTGATGTTCTTCTCCTCGCTTGTTAAGAGCTTAGCGATCTCGTACTGTACTTTGTTGGTGTCCTGATACTCGTCTATATGGATATACTTCCACACATGTCGATAATGGTCTCTAACCTTCGGGTTACCACGAAGTAGGCGCACGGTCTTTAAGAGTAGGTCGTCGAAGTCGAGTGCACTGTCGCGCCTGAGGATCTTCTCGTACTCACCCCATACCGACTTAACTGTAGAGGTGAAGTGACCTCCCTCTTCGTGTGACATGTATTCTTCGGATGTGGTGTCGCGTCCCTTCTCCTTCGAGATGATGGAGAGGATACGGTCTGGTTCGTGGGTCTTGGGGTCGAAGCCGGTATTAACCAAAGCTTCTTTGATAGCTCTTTTCGCATCGTCCTTGTCGAAGATGGTGAAGTGTCTAGAAATGCCTAGAGCTTGGCTATTTTCCTTCAATATATGTACCCCAAGGGAGTGGAAGGTGGATACAAAGGGTTTCTCGGTCATTGTGACTGGGCGACTGAGTTCTTTGTCTTCAAGGAGCATCTTCTCTACCCTCTCTCGCATCTCTTTGGCAGCCTTGTTGGTGAAGGTAATGGCCAAAATGGATGATGGAGCCACTCCGTGCTTCACCAAATTCCGTATTCTCTCGGCGATTGTCTTGGTTTTGCCCGCCCCGGCACCTGCGAGTATAAGAAGGGGCCCCTCTAGGGTATCCACCGCCTGCTGTTGTCGTTCGTTTAGAGTTGCCATATCAAAAAGAATATATAGAGGAATAATAGCATGCCTCAGCAAATATGGCTCAATTTAGCCCTTTTTGCTCTATACTAGAACACAATAATACGCCTTAGGCCCTTCATCTGACCCTCATTATCTGGTATAATAAACACCTACCGAAAAGGAGCCACGACCGAACTCAGATCTAAAAGTTTAACCAACTGTTTATTACTCAGGCAAAGGATTCTAATATTGTTTTCCGAAACAAGAGGGCCGTCCTCTTGTTCTTGCTTGTTCTGGCTGCAACTTGGGATCTAAGTGTGACTGAGGCTCAGGGGGAGAAGGTTGCTAGAGCTCCACAAGTAGTCAGGTCTGCTAACTCTCAAAATATTGAGCTTCTTAAGGGCTCTTCTAATATAAATCCACACCCAAGTAAGGGTACTTACCTCGCTGTGGTTGATAATAGTGCTCTCGTTGCCCAGAATACACCTGACTCCACAACCTTTGCTGACCAAGGGATCTCTGGATCTGGTCAAATTTCTGTATATATAGTGCGAGAGGGTGATACATTGTCGACTATTGCCAAGATGTTCAAGGTCTCCATAAACACCATCGTTTGGGCGAATGATATTAAGGGCGGTTTGATCAAACCAGGTCAGACTCTTGTGATCCTTCCAATCTCAGGGGTAAGGCACTTGGTAGCCAAGGGCGACACCATCGAGAGTATTGCCAAGAAGTACAAGGCCGATGCAGCAGAAATCCTTTCATATAACGACTTGACCAAGGCTTCCAAACTTACGGCCGGTGACGAGATCATTATTCCTGATGGAGAGATTAATTCGGTTGTCACCTACTCTTCTGGGTCTGGTTCTTCAAATACTACTGTTAGCTCGGGTTACTTCGGCCGTCCTGTCCAGGGTGGTAAGAGGACTCAGGGTCTACACGGCCACAATGGTATAGACATTGGTGGTCCTATAGGTACTCCAATACTTGCCTCGGCGGGGGGTACCGTCATCATTGCTCGCTCGAGTGGATACAATGGAGGCTACGGTCTATATATAGTAGTCAGTCACCCTAATGGTACTCAGACTCTCTATGCCCACCTCTCGGCAGTAAATGTTTCGGTTGGAGACAGAGTGTCAAAAGGTCAAGTGATCGGTAAGCTCGGTAACTCGGGTAAGTCGACCGGCCCACACCTCCACTTCGAAGTTCGCGGTGCAAAGAACCCATTCTAGTATTACAAATCGAATTTTTTGGGACGGTACTCGACAGCTTCGAGGATGTGCTCGCGCTTGATCTCTTCACTCTCATCTAAGTCAGCAATAGTGCGAGCTACTTTAAGCATCCTGTGATAAACACGAGGTGAGAAATTCATCCTCTCGGCCGCCATGTTTAGGGTCTGCCTCGCTTCGTTACTTAAGGGTACGAAGTTAATGAGGTCCCTAGCACTCATCTCGGCGTTTTTGGTGATCTTACCCTTCTCTCCGAATCTTTTTATTTGTTTATTTCTTGCATCTGCAACTTTGCTTCTATATACATGACTTTTAGCACCCTCTGTCTCGCCCGACAAATCATTTGGTAACACTCGGTCAACTTCGAGCCACAAGTCTATTCGATCAACGATCGGGCCAGACATCTTGCGTCTGTATCTTTGGAGTGCCGATGGAGTACAGACACACTGCTTACCTCTGAAGCCGAAGTTCCCACAAGGACAAGGGTTCATCGCAGCGACGAGGATGACATCTGCGGGGAAGCGGGCCGTACCCTTAGCTCTCGCGACCGAGATTACCTTGTCTTCTAGTGGTTGTCTCAAGCTCTCTATCACTCGCCTCTCAAACTCTGGGAACTCGTCCATAAAGAGCACTCCACGGTGAGCGAGGGTCACCTCACCCGGCTTAGGAGTAGTGCCTCCGCCAACTAGTGATACATAGGAACTGGTGTGATGAGGAGAGCGGAAGGGTGGATTAACAATAAATTGCTTGAGCACTCCTGCGACAGAGTGTATAGATGTAGCCTCGAGCGCTTCGTCGAAGGTAAGGGGTGGAAGTATCGAGGCGAAGGCCTTAGCGAGCATGGTCTTACCAGTACCGGGTGGTCCGTACATGGCGACATTGTGTCCGCCTGCAGCAGCGATGAGCAGTCCACGCTTAGCCCTTTCTTGCCCACGAACATCACTGAAGTCAGTTAGTAACTCCTCAGTGCTTTTGTCGAAAACTGTTTTGGGTTGTCTTGGTATAAGTTTCTTCCCATCTAGGTGCGACAAGAGTTCCTTCAAGCTCTCCACTCCAAAGACCTTGATACCATCAACCAGGGCTGCTTCTTTGGCGTTGTCTTTGGGCACATATATTTCTTCCACACCTTCGTCTTTAGCGAACTTAGAGATTGAGAGCACTCCCCTTGTACTTCGCAATGTGCCGTCTAGCGAGAGTTCGCCTAAAAATATTTTGTTCTTTGTATCAAAATGTATTTCTTCGCTCGCGAGTAAGTATGAGAGTGCTATAGGTAGGTCAAATATCGCACCCTCCTTCTTCTCGCTCGCGGGAGCGAGAGAGATGACGATCTTCTGGTTCTTCTGTTTAGGGCTTGTTAGCCCCGAGTTCTTGATAGCGGCACCAACTCGGTCCTTGGCCTCCTCGACTGCTTGGTCAGGGATACCGATAATAGAGAAAGCATATAAACCGCGGGAGAGGTCGGTTTCTATCTCAACTAGTGAGACTGAGAGCGCTGTAGTCTGAGCACTAAAAACCCTTGATACAGACATACATTAATTGTATATCAGCTCAAGGGTAATTAAATAGATTGCTAGGTGCTCTCGATATGGGTCTTGCAGGTAGGAGCGGCTGGGTTAGCCTCTAGTCTGTCGGCTTCGATCTCGTTACCGCACACCCTACACACACCGTATTCACCTGACTCGATCTTCTCTAGTGCTAGGACGACATCGTTTAATCTTGCTTCTAGTGAGTTTGTGATGGCCATGTTCTCCTCGAAGTCCTCTATTGCGTCTGCGGCTTCGTTCTCGTCGGCTGAGGCGTTCTCTCTCTCGCCCACTGCCGGGTCCCAGTTGGTAGGGTGGTTTGGATCCTTCTCAGCCACTGTTGCTAGCTCACCTTCTATCTTAGTCTTCTCCTCATTTAGCCTTGCTTTATATTGGTCTGTGTTTGAAATCATATGGGAATTGTATCAAAGCCTGAGGTTTCGTCTACCTTGAGAGTTTCTCCGCCTGGAGTCGGTTAATAATGGTGCGGAAGGAGCTCTCATCGTCGGTCATTATCAAAGTATCGTTGTCGAAGAAGCCGTAGATGAGAACTATCTGGTTGTATGAGTTCCTGAGCACCCTAGTGTCGTGGTTCTGAATAGTTTTGTCCTTAAATATAGAGTTGGTGGCAATACCAGCAAGTTCAGTCGGGTCTATAAAGAGCGGCAACATGTCTTCAACTAATCTCCCCTCCCACTCGAGCATGCCAGGGAAGGCGTTCTCAAACGATTTCAACTTAACTATCAGTACTGAGTGACTTGGACTCGAGCTCAAAACACCGAACATGAAGAGTGGGTCAAAGGCCCTGACCAGTGGGTTTGGTGCATGTGAGTTAAGTCGAGTGAGGAAGTCAGAGAACGCGAGTAACTCAGATGTCTCTCCCGATCTTCTCTCAAATTGGATCTGGTCTAGTGAGTCTCCATCTCTTTGCTCACTTCGAACTCTCACTACTTCATCAATGACCGCTTGTCTTCCTAAGGTTGAGGCATCGACTGAAATTGTTTTGCTCACTCCAAGGAATTGGTTCTTGGGAGTGTTCACTACTGGTAAAGCTGTCTTCTCCTGATAAGTAGTAAGTGCATAGTAGGCGCCGTATCCACCACCTCCGATGAAGATGATAGTGAAGAGCGCCATCATAAGTGGTTTGAAGGAGAAGTGGTGCTCGACTTGTTGCCCTGCATTAGGAGATAGGGTTTGTACTGCGTCTCTCCTCTTCTCTTCCTTTCTTTGGATGGAAATGAGTGACTCATTCTGTTTCTTGATAGCATCAGCTACGTCACCCTCGAAGGTGCGTATTTGTTTTAGATGACTCCCCTCTGGTTCTTGGGTAGGTACATTATTCTGAGCGATCGCTTCTGCAATTGGGTTTGGAGGTACGACTTGAGGTACTGGTGCTGGTGCTACAGTTGGTGGTGTTTGTGGCACTGCCTTAGGTACGAAAGTGATCTCGGGAGGAGTCTCTCCACTAGATTTAATTTGGAAGGAGCCTTCTGGTGGCATGACTCTATTCTAACAGAGCTCTATATTAATGTGTGCTACTCAGTAGTTTCTTTAGGGGTTCTAACTTGTGGCTGTCTTCTGCTTTGCATGCGAGGCTCAACACCCAAAAGGTACTTCTTAGGGTTAGAGTCGAGGTCGAGGAAGTCGTCCGCTGCTTCAATGAGCTTCGAAGATGATGACTTGCCGAATGAAACAACTTCCACCTGAGTGCCATGAGTGTGCTTGAGATAATCAATAAGTGAAACGAAGTCACCGTCGCCTGATGCAATGATCACCGTGTCCAATTTGTTGGCAAGCTTAACCGCGTCCATGGCTAGGTCGATGTCCCAATTGGCTTTTTTGGCACCGCCGGCAAAGATTTGTAATGGCTTAGTACGAGTCTCGATACCAACCTTAGAGAGTGCGTCGAAGAACGCCTTCTCGTCTCCACCTTCTGTGGTGGCTACGTAAGCAATAGCGCGAACTAATACTCTACCGTCTAGTGCTTCTTTGATGATGGCACCGAAGTTCGCCTTAGCGTGGTAAAGGTTTTTGGCTGAGTGATATAGGTTTTGTGTATCGATGAAGATACCTACTCTCTGGGCCTTGTGTTTAATAACTGACATATTGTGTGAATCTATTTAATAAATAGATTTCAAAGACTCTACTTCTTCAAACCGAGTTTCTTCACTAGAGCGCTGTGACGCTTAGGGTGCTTCTTCTCCAAATATTTCATATGAGCTTGGCGACTAGCGACAAGTCCAAGTAGCCCGCGTCGAGAATGATTATCTTTATGATTCTTCTTTAAGTGAGAAGCAAGCTCCTCGATGCGAGCTGTAAGTATGGAAATTTGTGCCTCAGGAGAGCCAGTGTCCTTGTCGTGGACCCTAGCCTCTTTGATGACACGTGCTTTTTTTGTCTTTGAAATCACGTATCTACAATAGCACGCCTTAGCCCCCTTAGCAAGGGCCTAATTTGAGTATGAAAAAGGCGCCGATTGGCGCCTTTGAACTAGGCACGAGACCCAGTCACTGTTCCCTCCAGATTTCGCCAGAGGATTTTGGATCAAGAAAGCTGCTTGGGACCTCGGTGATGATACATCGGGCCATCCCTTCACCGACAAGTCCGCCATTATATCTGCCAACCCAATCATCACCGATCTTATGGAATTCATAGCGGATCGCATTATGGGCATCCTTTGGCCTTCTGTCATATCTCTTCACGAAGCATAACCGCGCCTCCCCGAACATGATCTCATGTAGAGTAGACGGCCCGTACATGTCATTCAGTACTCCCGCTCCTTCGCTTTCCCATTTACCCCAGATGGCTCCAGCGAACATTGTGAATCTCACTGCGTCACCAGGTGTCTCGAAGCCCCCAAATTCTTCAAAGAAAAACCCCTGAATCAAGAAGACTTTCATATTCGTACCCTTGGCTGAGGTTAGTGTACTGACTCTGATACCAAAAGTACTCTTATAGAAAGTAAAAGTAAATACTGTAAATAATATAGATAAGAAAAAGCGGACCGTTAGGCCCGCACGATCTCGAACACATTTGTTGTGACTGCCCCTGCATCTGCGAGATACTTCATAATCTCGTCGATGAAAGATTCTGGCATGGATGAATGTTCATCTCCACACTTGTCGATGCCAATTTTGGAAGACATCTCGAGGTGGTGCCTCACCTCGCTCATCACCCTCTGTCTATCATAAAGAGGAGGGATACCACGGATCACTGTCTCATCCCTTCCGTGGCCTCTGGCGATTATGGCACCGAACTTGTCGTCGAAGTGGTAGATCCTCACAGACAGGCACCCTGCGTTGATGTAGGTCTCGACAGCTTGGTTCACAGAGAAGGACATTTGGTCTCCAGTTAGATCTAACCGAGACATTACTAAAATGATTAGGATGATGCAAATGCTATAATGTCGCAAAACATGGCCAATACTTCAGAACTAGAGAACTTGAAGAGACAGTTCCTCGAACATACCGAGATCACTCGCGGTAGAAGTTTGAAGACTGTAGAGAACTACGACAGATACTTAACTCGTTTCATCGAGTTCGCTAAAGTTAAGTCACCGAAACAAATTACCGACTCTGTTATAAGAGAGTACCGACTGTGGTTGAACAGACAGCCAGTAACGAAGAATAAAAAGAATCAGGATACGCTGAAGAGGCGAACACAGAATTACTATATGATCGCGCTTCGCGCGTTTCTTAAATACTTAGCATCTCAAAACATCTCTACCCTATCCCCCGAGCGTATAGAACTCGCCAAAGTTTCTGAAAGACATTTGGATCTAATCACACTTAACGAACTTGAGAGGTTGATGAATGCTCCCGACACATCGACACTCCAAGGACTTCGCGACAAGGCGATGCTCGAGCTCTTCTTCTCTACTGGACTTCGTGTGTCCGAACTCGCCTCTTTATCACGCGACTTAGACATTGATGCCGACGAATTCTCTATAAGAGGTAAGGGAGAGAAGGTGCGCGTGGTATTCATCTCTACTCATGCGCGTGATGCGGTGAAACTGTATTTGAAGAAGAGAAACGACTTGGAAGACGCTATGTTTGTGAACATCGTGAAGGATCATACCAAGACCGCCCCAAGCAGACTGACCACAAGATCAATAGAGAGGATAGTGAAACACTATGCAATCAAAGCTGGAATCTCGAAAAAGGTTACACCGCACGTCATTAGGCACTCCTTTGCCACTGATCTTTTGAGCAATGGCGCTGACCTTCGTTCAGTCCAGATGCTTCTGGGTCACGCCAATATCGCCACTACTCAGATATATACCCATGTAACTGACAAGGCTCTGCGTGACACCCACAAGAAGTTTCATAGTAAGAGGAAGTAGAACTATTTGACTTTTCGTTCATCTTGTTACTAAATGGTTGCAGAAGGTTTGTAAATTAAACACGGAGGAATTAGTGTCTGAGAGTAAGAAGGATAAGAAGGGGTCTCTGGGTCTGCTTGTGATTCTAGGGAAGAGCAGCAAGTTGCTTAAGGTTTTGAAATTCTTCAAGGTCGCCAAACCGCTGGTTCTTCTAATCTCGATGTCACTGTCTGCGATTGCGTATGCATTTCTTCTCGGACCATGGTTGGCAATTCTTTTGGTATTGCTGATCCTGATCCATGAGATGGGTCATGTTGTCGCTATGAAGATCAAGGGGTTCGATACACCCACCCCAATCTTCATTCCATTTCTTGGGGCTGCGATATTCGCACCGAAGTTCAAGGATAGAGACACTGAGGCCTATGTTGGCTACGGTGGACCGTTTCTCGGAACCATTGGAACTTTGCTGCTCTTCGTAGCATGGTTCTTCATTCCGAAGAATACGGCGATGTCACATATTGTTATCGTTGCTTGTTACTTGGGAACCTACCTCAACTTGTTTAATCTCTTACCGATAAGTCCACTCGATGGAGGGAGAATTACTCAAGCAGTGGGTCCTTGGTTCAAGTACATTGGTTTCATCATGCTTCTGGCATTCTCGCTTCTAATCAGACAGCCCGTGATCCTGTATATTTGGGTTATCGTGTTGTATGAATTCGAATCCATGCCACTGAAGTTGCGTGGAATGCTCACTGCATCGTGTTGGATTGCCATGGCCGCTCTTATGAGTTTGGGTTATGGTGAGCAACCTACATGGCTCAATATTTTCGACTGCGTATTGACCTTCCCGTTCATGTACGCAGCGGTTCGTGGCGCGATACAGAATGAGGACACTGTCGACAAGGATGATCGCCCTGCACTTGCGAGTGGTGATAGGTCAAGGTGGTTGTTTCTGTATTTTGTGATCAGCCTAGTTCTTGTCTCACTCATCTTCATTCAGTTTCCTCTCCTGCCCAAGAGAGCGTAGATCAATCTAGACGCCAGCATGCTGGCGTCTTTTCATTTGACAAAGTGGGTACAGTATGTATATAATAGAGAGTGTAATAGTGCTTGTTTATGGGACCCGCCTTTGGCGGGATTAATTTTTAAAAAAATATGTTCGATCTTAAAGTCATCAACAGTGTGCTGGGCGAGCTAGAAGAAGTGCGCGGCATTCCTCGTGCCAAAATCATCGAGGCTATCGAAGCGGCTCTAGCTACGGCTTATAAGAAGGAGTACGGTAAGCGTGGTCAACTTATCCGCGCGGCTTTCGACATGAAGACCGGTCAGGTTGAGTTCATGCAAGTGAAGAATGTTGTTGATGATACTAAGGTCTTCTTCGACGAAGATGCAGAACTAGCGGACGGAGACGAAAGAGTTTTCTACAACCCAGAACAGCACATGCTCTTAGATGATGCGAAGAAGATGAAGCGTGATGCCAAGGTCGATGATGAGATCATCTTCCCTATCGAGTCTAAGGGTGACTACGGTCGCATTGCTGCTCAGACTGCCAAGCAAGTTATTATGCAGAAGATTCGTGAAGCAGAAAAAGTTTCTGTTTTAGGTGAGTTCGGCGCACGCGAAGGCGAGATCGTCTCTGGTACAGTGCAGAGAATCGAGAGAGGAAATATTTTCGTCGACATGGGTCGCGCTACTGGTCTCCTCGCATATGAAGAGCAGATCCCTGGCGAGCGCTTCTCACAAGGTGAGAGAGTAAGAGCATATCTATATAGAGTAGAAGAGTCTCCAAGAGGTGTCTTCCTCCGTCTTTCTCGCTCTCATCCAAAATTCCTAGAAAAGCTTTTTGAGGCTGAGGCTCCAGAGCTTGCGAATGGTGCAGTGGTTATCAAGTCTGTCGCACGCGAAGCGGGTTATAGATCTAAGATAGCGGCTCAAGCTCTCGACTCACACATCGATCCTGTTGGTGCACTAGTTGGTCAGCGTGGAGTAAGAGTGTCTACAGTGATGTCGGAACTCAGAGGCGAGAAGATCGATGTCATCGAGTGGCAAGAAGAGCCAAAGAAGTTTATCGAAGAGGCTCTCTCCCCTGCGAAGATCATGAAGATCGAAATGGATGAAGAGACAAAGACTGCAACAGTACATGTTGCTGAGTCAGAGCAGTCACTCGCTATTGGTAAGGGTGGACAAAATGTTCGCCTTGCGGCCAAGCTCACTGGATTCAAAATTGATATTCAATCTGCTAAGGGTGAGGAGCTTGCAACAGGAGAAGCATCAGAGGATAATAAAGAGTAATTATGAATCTTTGGCACGAAATATCTCCAGGTACAGCCGAGGAGATGAATGTGATAGTCGAGATCAACAAAGGCTCAAAGAACAAGTACGAGATAGACAAAGAGACTGGGCTTATCGCCCTCGATAGAGTGATGCATACCTCGCAGGACTACCCCTTCGACTACGGCTTCGTACCTCAGTCCTTGTGGCACGACGGTGACCCGCTTGATGTAGTGCTCCTAACTACTTACCCACTCTCCCCTGGTATCTTGGTAAAGTCTAGACCAGTAGCCATACTACACATGATTGACGGTGGAGATGCTGATGAGAAGGTTATTGCCGTACCTGTGGAGGACCCTAGATTCGACGATGTTAAGGATTTGAAGGATATAAACAAGCACACCCTGAAGGAGATTCAGCATTTCTTCGCTACATACAAGAAACTTCAGAACAAAGAGGTCCAAGTTGGAGATATTGAGGATAAACAGGCTGCAACGAAGGCTTTTGAAGAGAGTTTGGATCTCTACAGAGCGAAATACCCAAAGAATTAGTCAGTCTCTACCCTGTGCTATAATCAGTAATCACGGCTATGGCAGTATTACTGGTTACTTAAATTAGAATGAAGAATAAAATTGTTGTTTTAAGCCTTATATTATCAATAATCGCTCTACCTGCCTTTGCGGAGGACAACTCTGGCACAAGTAAGGGAGTTAGAGAGGACTACGAGGCAAAGAAGGCCGAAATACAGGGTAGAATCAAGGAAAATAAGGATAAACTAAAGGAAAATAGAGAAATAAGGAAGGATGAAATAAAGGAAAATAGAGAAATAAGGAAGGAGGAGGTCAAGGATATAAGAGAGGATAGAAGAGAGGATCGCCAGGAAGACAGAAAGGATAGAAGAGAAGAAGCCGGCGAGAAGTCTGTAAAGGTCAGAGCAGATGTTGCTGTCCGTGTACTAGAAGCAACTATTACTCGACTTGAGACACTTGCGACTAGAATTGACTCTAGAATAACCAAGCTAGGCTCAACTGGGACAAGTACCTCTGAGGCAACAGGTTTTGTGGCTTCAGCTAGGACTGATATCAGTACAGCGAAGACTCATATAGCAAATATCAAGGGTATCGATCTTTCGGGAGATACAGCTAGCTCAACAGCTACCAGCACAAACAGAGTCAACCGAGACAAGATCAAGTCAGAGTCTAAGCTCGCAAGAGAGGCTCTTGTGAGTGCAAAGCAGAATCTTATGAAGGCCCTAAATGCTATAAAGAGAATCGAGGCACCACTAAGAAGGGAGGGTAAGTTGCCAGTGGCTACATCAACAGCTACTACCACAACTCCTTAATAGAAATAAGTAATTCACAATGGAACCAAATCAAAACAATCAGCCAGTTCAGTCGAATAACGAAAACTCAATTGGTCCTGTTATTGCCATCATCATTGTTCTTCTTATGGTGATTTTGGGTGGAGTTTACTTCTGGGGTGAGAGAAATAACTCAGCACAACCAGCTTCTCAAGAAGTAGTTGTAAATGAGGCGAATGTAGATGCTGTATCGGGCAAGATTATGCAGCAATCAACTTCTGACGAGAGTGCATCCATCGAGGCTGATCTCAACGGAACAGACGTAGATACAGTTGGTGCAGATCTAAACAATCTCTAAAGTTAATTTGGAGGGCAAAAAACAGTCTCGATAGCTTCGGGACTGTTTTTTTGTTAGACTCGGAGACATGTCAAAACACGAGCACAAACATACTAATAACTTAAAGATCGAAAAGATCGACGGCGAGGCGCATATTACCGGAGAGATTACTCTAGAAGCACTAGAGGAAGCTCGTGGTGAGGCCATCAAGTCTCTCAATGCCCGCTTAGATATGCCTGGATTTAGGAAGGGTAATATTCCTGAAAATGTACTTGTGAAGAATGTTGGTGAGATGAGAGTACTCGAGGAAGTAGCCGAGATTGTCCTTGCACACGAATATGTCCACATCACGAGTGAGAACAAGCTCTCCCCTATTGCTCGTCCTCAAATTGCTATTACTAAGCTCGCCCCTGGTATCCCACTAGAATTTAAAATCACAGTAGCACTTGAGCCCGAGTTTACTCTCCCAGATTATAAAAAGATCGCCAAAGATTCTAAGAAAGAAGACGAAGACTTGAAGGTAGATGAAAAGGAGGTTGATGCGGTCCTAGCAGAGATTGAGAAGAGGGGATGGAAGCCAGAACTTAAGGAAGGTGAGGATCTCCGCACTAAGGCGAAAGAGAATCTACTAGAAGAGAAGAAGTTTAGAGCCAAGGAAAAGGTTCGACTCACTATCGTTGAGGAGTTAGTTAAAGCAACAGAGATAAAAATTCCTAAAGTTCTTGTTGAGAACGAACTAGATAGAATGATTGCACAATTTAAAGATGATGTGGTTAAACACAGCATGGTATGGACTGAATACTTGAAGTCTATTAAGAAGACAGAGGATGATATAAGAGTGGAATGGGAGGAGAAAGCTCTGAAGAGAGCCAAGGCCGAGCTCATCATGCAAAAGATTGCTGAAACGGAAAAACTTGAACCTACTAAAGAGGAAGTTGAGCACGAGACCACTCACCTGCTCACTCACTACAAGGATGCCGATCCTTTAAGACTCCGCATCTATGTATTTGAGCAGCTAAAGAATCAAAAAGTTTTCGAGTTTCTTGAAACAATGTAGGTTTTGGTATAGTGTAGTGGAACTATGAGTTACCTAGTCCCAACAGTTATAGAGAAGAGCCAGTTCGGTGAGAGGGCGTATGACATATACTCTCGCCTACTTCGTGAGCGCATCATCTTCCTCGGAGGCCCGATTGACGACGTTGTGGCTAACCTAGTTATTGCTCAGCTCCTCTTTCTACAGTCTGAGGATGCCAAGAAGGACATCTCTATATATATAAACTCCCCTGGAGGCTCTGCCTCAGCTACTTTGGCTATGATAGACACCATGAATCATATTAAGCCCGATGTTTCTACTGTGTGTGTTGGTATGGCTGCTTCGGGCGGAGCTTGGATGCTTTCAGCTGGTGCTAAGGGTAAGCGATTTGCGCTTCCAAATGCTGAGATCATGATCCATCAGCCTCTTGGTGGTGCCGAGGGTCAGGCGTCAGATATCGAGATCAGAGCCAAGCAGATAATCAAACTGAAGGAGAATCTAGCCAAGATTATGGCTAAGAACACAGGTCAGAGTGTGTCTAAGGTTGAGAAGGACTTAGATCGAGACTTCTTTATGAACCCAGAAGAGGCCAAGAAATACGGCATTATAGACAAGATTCTATAGTTCTGGTACTCTCTACTTGTTCAATCGTTAAAGAATTTTTCCGAAATTAACACCCTGCGCAAGTGGGGCTCCCGAACTCCCGAAACGGCTGACACATCCCCAATATGTCTCTAAAATTAGCCCTATTATTGATGCTACTTGCCTTAGCTGCCGGCACCGGCTTCGGTTATTTGCTGCGTCTATTAGTCGCTTTGGGCAAGAAGAACTCGGTCGAGCTTGAGATCCAAGAGATGGAGTCCCGAGCTAAGGAAGAAGCTCAAGATATTATCGAGAAGGCCAACAAAGAAGCTAAGGCAGTACTTGAGGATGCAGAGGTCAACATCCGTGAGCGAGAGGACAGAGTACTTAAGAACGAAGACCGGTTGATTAAGAAGGAGGAGCTCCTAGACAACAGACAAACGGATTTAGATAAAGAGGCTGATTATATTAAGGATAAGGTGGTAGAGATCAAGGCTATCAAGGATAGAGCAGATGAGCTTGTACTCGCTCGGTCAAAAGAACTCTCTAGAGTTGCTTCCCTATCAGAAGATGAGGCTAAGAATGAACTTTTCAAAAGAATTGAGCAGAGCGCCGAGGAGGATCTGCTTGTTAGAACTCAGAAGTTAGAGAACCAAGCCGAAGAAAAGCTGGGAGAGAGAGCCAAGGAAATACTTGCCACATCGATACAGCGTCTGGCTAACTCCATATCAAATGAGATCATGTCGACGAATGTCCCTCTCGCATCAGACGAGATCAAGGGCAAGATCATTGGTAAGGAAGGTAGGAATATTAAGGCATTCGAGCGAGTGACTGGTGTTGAAGTTATTGTCGATGATACTCCTGGCGCTATCACCATCTCATCATTTGATCCAGTAAGGCGCGCAGTTGCTAAGCTTGCTCTAGAGAAGCTTATTGCCGATGGCAGGATCCAGCCTGCGAAGATTGAGGAATTCGTAGAGAACGCTAAGACCGAAATAAACAAAGTAATGAAGGAGAAGGGTGAGCAAGCCGCGTTTGAGTGTGGGGTGTACAATCTTGATCCCAAACTTCTCGCTATTCTAGGTAGACTCCACTTCCGTACTTCATATGGGCAAAATGTTTTGGAACACTCAGTTGAGATGGCACATTTGTCAGGAATGATCGCTGAAGAGCTTGGAGCAAATATACTTGTAGCCAAGGCTGGGGCACTACTCCATGACTTAGGTAAGGCGCTCGATCATGAAGTTCAGGGTACTCATGTGGAGATTGGAAGACGAATTCTACAGAAATTTAATGTCGACGAAGCGGTGATCAAGGCTATGCAAGCACATCACGGGGAGTATCCATACGAGACAGTTGAGTCGATGATAGTTCAAACAGCAGATGCAATATCGGGTGGAAGACCAGGAGCAAGGCGAGACACCGTAGAACACTATCTAAAACGCCTAGAAGAGTTAGAAAACATTGCAACATCCTTTGACGGAGTAGAGAAGGCTTATGCACTACAGGCCGGTAGAGAGATCAGGGTCTTTGTGGAGCCGGGTAAGGTCTCTGACCTTGAGGCTCGAAATATGGCTAGAAATATAGCTTTGCGTATAGAGAAGGAGCTCAAGTACCCCGGTGAGATCAAGGTCAGCGTCATCAGAGAGAATAGGGTCATTGAGTTCGCAAGATAGAGGCCTGTTGCTTAAAAAATGGCTTCATATATAATCGGTATGGGTTTATAAGGATAATTTAAGTCAATGAATAAGGTAGCAATTGTAGACGCAGTACATGCAAAACTCGGTGGCACCAAAGTTCAGGCCGAGGAAGTAGTCGATACCGTCATCGATTCAATCGTCAGCACTTTGAAGAAAGGTGATGAGGTCTCGATTGCGGGCTTGGGCATTTTCTCAACCAAGACTCGTGCAGCAAGACAAGCTAGGAATCCTCGCACAGGCGAGTCTATCTCTGTCCCATCTATGCGAGTACCGAAGTTTCGTCCTGCAAAGGCACTCAAAGACGCAGTTCGTTAATAACAAACTGCGTGCCAAACAAAAATCCCGTCTTGAAGCGGGATTTTTGCTGCTTGTAGTGAGACTGTTTACACTGAGCGTAGTCGAAGGGTCGAACTACTCTACTTTGTATTTATCCTTAATCTCCTCCACTTCCTTATCGTCTTCTGATTCATTTTTCTTTCTTGCAACCTTTCCCAACTTTATCAATTCCTCTTGGTCTAGCTTGTAGAGATCACTCACGCGTTTCTCCAGATGTGATCTTTCATTTAACTTTGGATCCTCGAGCACTTCGGAGAGCAATATTTCTAAAATGCTTCCAATGTGTGGTCCTGCGTTCGAATTAGTAAGACTCATAATGTCTCCCCCATTCATGTTTAGTTGTTTGACAGAGATAGGGTCGCGCATTACCTGCTCTATCATCGAGTGATACTTACGCAGTCTGTAGGTTACAGCCTTCGGTCTGCCCATGCCGGTTCTATCAGACGATCTTACATTCATAAGGTCCCAGATGAGATCTGGACCCACATTTCTTACAATTCTTCTCACGGCAGAGAGCGAAATGGTCTCCGTTTCAGAGAAAAACATGTGCCATCTTACTAGTTTGACCACCTTCTCTATCACCTCTCTTGGAAACTTTAAATCAGTGAGAATGTTTCTAGCAATTTTTGCTCCAACCACCTCATGTCCGTAGAAGGTCCATTGTCCATTAATCATCTTCCTTGTATGAGGCTTGGCGATGTCGTGTAGAAGCACCGCGATTCGTACATGAAGCGGGAATTTTTTCTCAGCAGCATAATCAAGAGAACGTATAAGATGTTCCCAGACTGTATAAATGTGCGCCTTGTTCTGCTCTACTCCGACTCCCTTCTCCAGTTCTGGAGAAATATATTTAAGAAGGCCAAGTTGTGTAGCAAGGCCAAGAGCAACAGAAGGACTGTCTGACATCACAATCTTTATGAACTCGTCTCTGATACGCTCTTTGGATATTTGAGAGAGTAGATCCTTCTTCTCTGAGATGGCCTTAACCGTCTCAGACTCGATGGCGAAGTTTAGCTCGGCTGCGAGCCTGATCGCTCGTAGAATCCTCAGTGCGTCCTCACCAAATCTTTCATTCGGGTCCCCTACTGTTCTAATTAATTTATTTTTCAGGTCTTCTCTACCGTCGAATAGATCTATCACTTCCCCACCCCTTAGGTCATAAGCAAGAGCATTAATGGTGAAGTCTCTCCTCTTGAGATCTTCGTCTAATGTTTTAGACCACTTAACTTCATCAGGACGTCTGAAGTCAGAGTAAGCTCCTTCTGTACGAAACGGAGTAACTTCAATCACCCGAAGGTTTTCATTTGGTGGGTTGTCATTCACTATCCCCACAGTGCCGTAGTCATTCTCGTAGAAGGTGTGTTCAAAGAGTGGAGTAATCTCATCTGGCGTGGCCACGGTAGTAAGATCCCAATCTTTGGGCTCTTTACTAAGCAAGATGTCTCTAACGCATCCGCCAACCAAGTAATTCTCAAACTTGGTACTACTTAAAACAGATGAGACTCGACTCACCTCCTCCGGAATCTCTAATTTTTCTTTAATTCTAGCCATTTCACTTGGTTTACACTGAGTTTGTTGAAGTGTGCCCCCAGCAGGAATCGAACCCACATCCCTTGTTCCGAAGACAAGTACTCTATCCGTTGAGCTATGGGGGCAGTATTAGTATTCTATCAGGTTTGGTTTACACTGAGTTTGTTGAAGTGTGCGGCCAGGGAGAATCGAACTCCCATCTCATCCTTGGCAAGGACGTGTTCTACCACTAAACCATGGCCGCAAGTATGATGATATTAGCCTAAAAGTGCTATAAATGCTAGAGTAAATCTCTCCACGGAGTGTAATACAGCGGTAGTATACACGATTCGGGTTCGTGAGACCCGGGTTCGATTCCCGGCACTCCGAAAGTGTATAATCTAACCGAGCACGGACTGTAGTATAACGGTAGTATACATCCATGGGGTGGATGCGGCCCGGGTTCAATTCCCGGCAGTCCGACAAGTTTTGGTTGGTGGTTCAGTCGGGGCGTGGTGTAACGGCTAACATGTCTGTTTTGGGTACAGATGACTCCGGGTTCGAATCCCGGCGCCCCGACTGAGGCTCTAACTAGTTCAAATAGGCCTCTAAATAAGGATATTTCAAATAAAGCGGGATTAGTTTAATGGTAGAATAAGAGTTTTCCAAACTTTAGGTGGGAGTTCGATTCTCCCATCCCGCACCAAATCAAAAATCTCTAGTGTCTACTAGGGATTTTTGATTTATGGGAGAATTGAACAGGAAAGGGGTCGGGAAAACTCTAGTTTTCCCGTGGAGGAAGGTTTGGGAAAACCGTGGGTTTCCCAGGAGTGAGATAGCGAAGGGTCTCCCATCCCGCACACACTGTTTTGTCTCTTAAGTGTCCTTTTTTTCAGTATTTAGCCTATTGTCACGAATTTGGGCCTCAAGCTCCTGCAGCTTGCCCTCCCAGATCTTTTGATACTTGGCGAGCCATGTGGATACTCTCATTAAGCTGTCAGGTCGAATGTTACACATGACACGCCTTCCCCGCTTCTTAGTAGTTATGAGCTCTGACTCCTCAAGTATTCTTATGTGCTTTAGTATGGCAGGCAGTGAGATCTTAAATGGTGCAGCCAACTCCCCCACACTTTGCTCCCCTCTTACTAACTCATCCAAAAAGTGTCTTCTGGTTGAGTCAGATATGGCATATAACATGCGATCTAGCTCTACTTTTTGATACTTAACCATATGGTTAAGTATACATGAAATATGTTGTTATATATAGATAGTGTGTGAATAGTATCAAAACACATTCTCAATTACCTGCACCTTCGCCTCTTTCGTGATCATATTGATATTCACCAACACCAAATCTAGTTGCCAGTCCATGTCTATCTTCTTTTCAGCCAGGTATGTCTGTATAGCTCTTTCCAACCTTTTGATCTTCTGGGGATGCATATTCTCCTCGCCTCTAATACCAGTTTCAGATGAAACAGACTTAACTTCCACAAAATGCATCTTACTACCCTTTTTACACACGATGTCTATCTCACCCCACTTTCTTAGATAGTTCCTCTCGAGAACCATAAATCCATGTTTCTCAAGAAACACACAGGCTACATTCTCACCAATATCCCCAAAACCTCTTTTGGCAGTCTTAGTCATGTTTCTGGTGTAACATATTTATATGTTTCACGTGAAATATAAATATGTATCAATTTAGGATAATGGCTTAAATTAAAGACTTTTGTCCCTCTTGTCCTAAATAATATGTCTTTTATTAACACTTTCCACACAGTTATCCACATATAAAAGGAAATCGCGGAATACTGGCTTCATTAAGCCATAATGAAAAACCCGCCCAAGGGTTACTTGAGCGGGGGATAGTCGCCTAAGCGACAAGGAAAGGGAACTCCAGTCAAAGACACTCGAAGTGGAGACGACAAACTTCAAAATATGTAGATTGGGGAAGTGTCGTATCCACGGTCTGGTATCAATAACCAGAACATCTTTCATGGGTGCGCGGCCCATAAGAACTATGCTACAGACTTCGTTGTCGAATGGGAGAAAACAACATCTCTGTCTGGCGTCTGTGTTAAGTATATGCTTAAAGGACAAATAGTAAAACGCTTACTAGTAAATACTGTGGATAACTAACTATTTGATGTCCTTTAATGTGATTTGTATAGGACAGTGATCAGATCCCATAATATGGCTAAGAATATTGACAGATTGAACCTTGTCTTTAAGTTTATTTGATACAAAAAAGTAATCAATTCTCCAGCCTACATTTCTCTCTCTCGATTTATTAAAGTGGTGCCACCAAGTGTAGTGACCATTGCCCTCCGCAAACATTCTGAAGGCATCAATGTAGCCAGTCTCAATCATTCTATCTACACCCTCGCGCTCTTCTGCGGTGAAGCCGTGCTCACCTACATTTTCCCTTGGTTTAGCCAAGTCATCCTCAGTATGAGCGACATTCAAGTCTCCAGTGAAGATAACTGGCTTCTTCTCCTCTAGACAGAGCACGAATTCTAGAAAGGCGGGGTCCCATTGCTTGTGACGGAGCTTCAATCTGGTGAGATCAGGCTTGGAGTTGGGTGTGTAGCTGTTAACTAGGTAAAAATCCTTATATTCAGCCGTTATTACGCGACCTTCTTCATTTGGGTTGCCATATTCGTCCTCACTAAGCTTATACTTGGTGACAATCTCTTTTGGAAAGCCTATTTGTATAGAAATAGGCTCATTCTTAGAAAATATGGCTGTACCACTGTATCCTTTCCTAGTTTTAGAGGAATTCCAATGCTCCTTATAATCTGGTAGGTCTATTACTGCCTGACCTTGCTCCGCCTTAGTCTCTTGTAGGGCTACTATGTCTGGTCCGTACTCTTCTATTAGGGGTATAAACAAGCCCTTTCTATGCACGGCTCGGATACCATTCACATTCCATGAAATTATTTGCATTTGAATACATGATATACTTTTTTTATGAAGTTTATTGTTCCAATGGTCATTTTGGTTCTGGTCGTCCTCGGTGGGTGGCTATACATGAGAGGGTCAGAGTCCGCTCCTCAGGTAGTAGAGCAGGAGACTACGACAGTAAGTAATGGTGTTCAGGTCACAAAGACGGACACATCTAAGTCTGGTTCCATGCTCCCAGCTGGCTTCCCAAAGGATATTCCAGTAGAAGAGGCTAACATTAAAGATAGTTACAAGGCTTATTATGAGAAGGTTAAGGCCACCCAGTACACTGTTAGCTATGTTTCCAAGTTGAGTAAGGACACACTTTGGAAGGCCTACTCCGATTTTATGAACAGTGATAAGTACAGCGTCGACCCATCATCTTCTAGGAGCTTGGGCCAAATATCCGGGGTTATGGGTGACGATTCTATGTCGGTGGTAATAACAGCTAATGCTGGGGTGACTCTAGTGCAGATTGTTTACCTAGACAGATGATTCGACAAGCTCACCATAAATAATGCCGAGAAACAGTAATTTAGGCCCACTTTTGATAATTCTTGTATTTTTGGTGGCTCTAGTTGGGGGTTACGCTATTAGAGAGGATAGGTGGCCGGGCTTGCCTTGGAGCCTCGGACTTGCTCCAACAAAGTTTACTCTTGAGGCCGAGGCACCAAGTGGTCAGTTGATAAGCGGCTTCCCTGAAGATTTGATAAACATGACCAAGGACGCTCGTATTGAGCAGTCAGCTATGTACTTTCTGGCTGAGGAAGTGGGTAAGTCGGAGGTTCTAACCACTACATACAAAACGAAGGCTTCTATCTCAGAGCTTTTTGCTGCATATGTAGAGAAGCTCACCGGAGAGGGCTATACAATGACGAGAACTAAGTCAGGTAGTGGTGAGTCAGAGATAGAGGCCTTCAACTCTGTTTATTCGATTTCTATAAATATTTCTGTTTCGAGTAGATTGGAGAAGGAGGTTAGAGTTGATGTGAGAAAGGCCGTGGTACAATAATTTGTAGATGTTAAAAGATTATTTTAATAAAGTTACACAAATGAAAAGACTTTTTTTGGTGGTAGGTTTGATTGCGCTTTCTTTGGGTGTCGGCCAGGCATATGCTTGGGTCGAGCCAACTCTCGCACCACCAAACGGCAATGTCACTGCACCTCTTCGACTTGATGCAAACGGTAGACTAGGCATAGGTATCACTAGTCCAGGAAAAATATTTGAAGTAATGAGTGAGATAGTAGCAAGAGCATCTTCAGCTTCTGGTGGCGTTGCTTCTTCTTTTTCCTCCGACTCAACTGGTGCACAAATTTGGGTTAATTCGGCTTATGACCCTGCGAGTCCAGCTACGGGTTGGGGAAGGCGAGTAACGATAGCTCCGAACGGAAATGTTGGTATAAACAATCAGTTTCCATCTGCAAGACTTCATGTGAACCTTGATGCAAACAGGGAGATTCGTGTGGGTACTGGTATCTCGACTGCTTTGACCGACGCATCAGTGTTCGGACCAGTACTGAGCTTCTCAAGAGGTTCGGACGGCGTAGATGATATCGCCGGAATCTTTCAGTACACAACCGCGGGGGCTGCAAACAGACTCGCTATTGCTTCGAGAGATGACATAGTTTTTGCTGCCGGCGGAGCCTCAACCTACCCATCCGCTCCAGAAAGAGTCAGAATTACTTCAACAGGAAATGTTGGTATTGGTACGAGTGCTCCAAACGAGCCTTTAGAAGTGGCCAATTCAACTAACGGAGGTAGATTGATAGTCTCAGATGGTGCTGGTGCATCTAGAAGAACCTTACTTATGGTTTCGCCTACTGCTACTAACAACTTCGGGCGTATTGAGTCATACAACTACGGCGCCTCTACTGGAGTGCCTCTATATATAAACAGCAGCGGTGGGGGGAACGTCTCTGTGGGCAACCTTGCTCCAACTTATAAGCTAACTGTCGCGGGAGATGTAAACGTACCAACTGGCAGTTGCTACAGAGTGAACGGTGTTTGTATTACTTCTGGTGGCATGTCTGGTAGCGGCACAGTGAACACACTCCCGTTGTTTACTGCAGCAAGTACTTTGGGTGATTCGAGACTTTCTCAACAAGCAGATGGTTCGGTGAGAACGACAAGCCCTACTGGTTGGGTGGAATTTGGTCCAAAAAATGCTGGTTTTAACCACATTTACACTGATAGACCTGCGACCATTTTCAACACAGGAGTCTGGGCTATTTCAGGAATCTTTAGTGCATACAACCTAGACAACCTTAGGCTTCAGACCAACGGTACCGACAGGATCACGGCCCTGGCATCTAACGGCAACGTAGGTATCGGTACAGCAGCCCCAACACAGCGCCTTACGGTGAATGGTAATTTGAACAAACTCGGTTCTTGGATAATCGGAGATGCTAACTGGTCACCACAAGGACTCGAGGTTCATAATAGTTCATGGGACGGATCATCGAACAATAATTATGGAGCTGTCGCAGGAGGTAAACTCTTTGCTTACAACGGCCTACAATCTGGTGGAGCTACTGGCGCCGAGGCAACAGACGGAGAACTATATGTCTCTGGTCGCTCAATGCTTATGGGCAATGTTGGAATAGGAACATCCGCATCATCTGTGAATAAATTGAATGTTATACATACAGATACAAATAACTATAATCCCACCTCAGCAGCTATCTATGGAGAACATTCGGCAGCCAACAGTCCAGCAATTTATGGAAAAAATACTGCAGCCACATCAAATGGTATAGGTGTTAAGGGAGATGGAATGATTTATGGTGTTCAGGGTTATGCTACCAATGCAGATGGAAGTGGAGTTTATGGTCAGGGAGCAGGTGGTGCGGCCGCAAGAGGTGTGCTTGGTGCGGCATCCGATGGCTATGGAGTATATGGGTTATCAAACTTTGGGTACGGCGTTTATTGCTCAGCTCCCCGTTGTGGAAGTACGGGAATATCTTGGACAACTACATCAGATGGTAGGTTGAAGGAGAAAGTGAGTACCATTACTAATGGTCTAGATAAGATACTTAAACTTCGAGGTGTTAACTATACTTGGAAAGATGGAAGAATTAATGGTAACCAGGTTGGGTTTATTGCGCAAGAAGCAATGAAAGTGGTTCCTGAGTCTGTGACCCAAGATAGTGATGGTACCTACTCTATGTCATACGAAAGAATAGTTCCGGTATTAGTTGAAGCAATCAAAGAACTCAAGGCTGAAAATGATGATTTGAAGGCAAGGTTGGAGAGACTCGAAGCTAAGATCAAATAACTTAAATGAAGAGGCTACTCATCACAGCTAGCTTCTATCTCCTAGCCATAGGCTTCTTTGCTACGCCTGCATCAGCACAGACTGTGGGCTTGAGTGGTTTCGCCTGGTCGGATCTTCCTCAATCTACTGCAGGTGGGGGGGATAGAGGAGCGGGTTGGATCAGTTTCTCTGGTCCAGGTTACGGAGTGGTGGCAAGCCAAAGCACGGGCAACCTCTCTGGCTACGCCTGGTCAGAGCACTATGGGTGGCTCTCATTCAACTCTGCGGAAGTAGCGGGGTGTCCATCAGGTACTTGTCAGCCAAATATTAATCCTTCTACGGGAATCGCTACTGGTTGGGCGAGATTTATCAATGCTCCAGCAGGCACTTCGGGCCCATGGAACGGTTGGGTGCGCCTTTCAGGCAGTAACTACGGTGTGACATATAGTAGTGGGACACAGACATTTTCTGGCTATGCTTGGGGAGACAGCGACATCGGTTGGGTAAGATGGGGAGGACCTGGATACACGGTTACCATGAGTCCTCTTACTCCACCTGAGGCAACTATAAATATTGTGACAGTGCCTGCGAATGCAACTTGGAGCATTGCTCCTGGTGCTATAGGTGGTACGGGTAACGGCACAGCCACTGTCACTCCGTCTCAAGCAGGTACTTCTTATACTGTGACTGGTGGAGCTGCACCAAGTGGATACGACTTCCCACCCACTATTACGAACTCTCAAGGTGGAGGGTCTTCCGCACTTATACTTCCAGGTACTTCAATCACCTTCACTATTACTTATACCCAGTCCTTCGACTACAGCTTGAGTAACTCAGGCAGTGTTGATGTTCAGAAGGCGGGTATCGCCCAGTCAGGTCAAAACACTATTACTGCTACTCGCAGTGCTGGTACTGGTCAGTCAGTAACTCTTTCGGCTTCTGGACTACCAAGTGGGGCATCGATAGGCTTCTCTGGTCAAGGTTGTGCTCCTAATGCGGGTAGTCCATGCAACTACACCACCACTATCACTGTCCAACCTTCGACAGTCTCGGGTACATATCCAATAACTATCACAGGTTCGCCCCTTGGTAGGACAACTAGCTTCAACCTTGTTGTTACAGATTCGCCGAACATGATAATAAGTTGTTCTGCTAACCCAAGCACAGCGCAGGTTGGTCAGGATGTTACGTGGACAGCAACTGTAGTCAACGATCCAAACAGCAACTCACCTTACACATATCAATGGTCAGGTAACGGAGTGCCTTCCGAACAGGCTGTAGAGGTTACTGCCACACAATCATTTGTAACCTCTTACTCAACAACTGGCATCAAACAAATTGAAGCTACCGTTTGGGATAATGTTAGGAACCAAGCTCTGTGTCCAACAAGTTTCATAAACATTGGTGTTAAACCTGACTTCGGAGAGTTCTAGTGTGTTAAAATATTTAGGACATGCACATTGATGAGACAGAACTTAAACGTCTGGTACTTGATTCTGGTCTAGTATCAAAGAAGGATATTGAAGATGCTGCGAAGTTCTCTGAGGAGAATGGTCAGAGTCTTGGTAAGGTCTTGGTAAGTAGGGGAGTAATTACCGAAGACGAGTTTAGACGTCTCCAGAGTTATATCTTGGGTATCCCGTTTGTTGATCTGAAGAACCAGAAGTTAAATATCGAGGTACTCTCTCTCATTCCAGAGCCTATTGCCCGTAACCACAACATCGTCGCCTTCAAGAAGAGCGCGACTAATTTGGAAGTGGCCATGCTCGACATCGAGGACATGACGGCAATTGATTTCGTAAGGAAGAAGGTTGGACTAAAGATCGACGCCAGACTCACAGATAATGAGTCTATGAAGTGGGCCCTAGTGTCTTATCAGAAGAGTTTGAAGGATGAATTCGGTTCAGTTATCGAGAAGGTAGCTGGTTCCATCAAGGCCGGCAATGCCAAGGGGGATGAGAATGCTTCGGACCTAAAGAAACTAGCCGAAGATGTGCCCGTTGTCAGGGTGGTGGATACACTTCTCAAGCACGCTATTGTACAGGATGCGTCCGACATTCATATAGAGCCGGAGGACGAGCAAGTACTTGTGCGTTACCGCATAGACGGCATCCTCCATGATTCGATGGTTTTGCCCAAGAACACCGCTGCTGGTATTACCGCCCGTATCAAGGTACTTTCGAGCCTTAAGCTCGATGAGAAGCGCGTGCCTCAAGACGGTCGCTTCAAGATTGATCTCGATGGGGAGAAGGTCTCCTTCCGTGTCTCTACACTGCCTACTTACTATGGAGAGAAGACTGTTATGAGAATTTTGCGCGAGAATGCTTCGGGCTTTACTCTAGAGTCTCTTGGTTTTCACGGTTATGGTCTTGAGACGATCCACAACGCGATCAAGCTCACAACCGGAATGATCCTTACCACCGGACCAACAGGAAGCGGTAAGACCACCACTCTCTACACAGTGCTCGACTTGGTGAACACTCCAGATGTAAACATCTCTACTATCGAAGACCCTATCGAATACCAAATGAAAAGGGTGAATCAAACTCAAGTAAGACCCGAGATCGGCTTCACTTTCGCACAGGGTATGCGTACACTTGTGCGTCAGGACCCTGACATTATCATGGTTGGCGAGATTCGCGACAATGAGACGGCCGCTCTTGCGGTTAATGCGGCTCTTACAGGCCACCTTGTGCTCTCAACCCTTCATACCAACTCTGCTGCTGGAGCGATACCAAGACTGCTTGATATGCAGGTTGAGCCCTTTCTACTGACCTCCACACTTCAAGTCATCGTCGCTCAGAGGTTGGTGCGAAGACTCGGCCAAGGTAAGAAGAAATATAATTTAAATAAGACCGAGATAGAGTCCCTTGGGCACCTCATAGACTTGAACCGACTCCTAACAATGCTTAAGGCAGAGAAGGTGGTTCCCAAGGATGCCGATTGGAAGGATGTGCCGTTCTACAAGCCGAATCCAGAAGACGATAACGAAGGATACCAGAGTCGTATCGGTATTCATGAGATACTCAAGGTTACTGAGCCGATCAAAGCCCTTATTTTAAAGAACGCACCAGGCAAGGAGATCGAGGAGGTGGGCAAGAAGGACGGAATGATGACCATGCTCGAAGACGGTATTTACAAGGCGGTGCTTGGTCAGACGTCTATTGAAGAGGTTCTAAGAGTTATCTCAGAATAGTTCGACAAGCTCACTATAAATAACATGCTCTATACTTACACTGCCAAGAATACCAAAGGAGAACTCTATACAGGTGAGTTTGAGGCTAAGAGTAAGATCGAGGTTTATACCAAGGTGCGAGACGAAGGAGGAAGAGTCTTGGGAGTGAGAGAGAAGGGTTTCGTTAACCTGAATGTCTCAATTGATTCTATATTAAGTAGGATAAATGCTAGGGATAAAATAGTTTTTGCCAAGAATTTGAGCTCTATGCTCTCAGCAGGACTATCTGTTACGAGAGCTCTTGAGGTGATGGAAAAACAAGCTAGGAAGAATGCATTGAAGAAGCTCCTTCATGACCTGTCTCAAGATGTAAGTAAGGGTATACCATTCTCAGAAGCTTTGAGAAAAAAACCTAAGGTTTTTCCTCCGATCTTCGTTTCAATGGCTCTTGCTGGTGAGGAGTCGGGTAACCTCTCAGAGTCTTTGGGGGTAATAGCTTCTCAAATGGAGAAGTCTTATACACTAACCAAGAGAGTTAAGGGGGCAATGATTTACCCAACAGTGATCCTTTCTTTGATGGTCGTTATTTCAATTCTGCTTCTCATTTATATGGTGCCAACTTTAACATCAACCTTCAGCGGTCTTGGAGTGGAATTACCTATTACCACAAGAGTGATAATTGCCGCATCTGACTTTATGATCAAGCATACAATTATTTTTGTTACCTCACTTATATTGGGTGTGGTTTTGTTTTTGGCATTCGCGAGAAGCAAGGTGGGCAAAAAGCTTCTTGAGACCATTTCTTTGAAACTACCTGTTGTTGGTCTTATTGTCATGGAGGTTAATAGTGCTCGCACTGCCCGCACAATGTCGTCTCTTCTTTCCTCGGGTGTCCCAATAGTTAATGCTCTTGAGGTCACCGAGTCAGTCGTGCCGAATCATTTGTATAAAGCCGCACTCCTAGACGCAAGGAACTCAATTCAAAAAGGAGAGACAATTTCGACAGTACTAGCTCGCTACGAGAAGATCTATCCGCCATTCATTACAGAGATGACCGCGGTGGGGGAGGAGACGGGCAAGATCTCTGAGATGTTGCTTAATGTCGCACTCTTCTACGAAGAGGATGTGGATGATAAGACGAAGAACCTCTCTACCATTATCGAGCCGGTTCTCATGATCATCATAGGTATCGGTGTGGCTATCTTCGCTCTTTCGATGCTTGCTCCAACTTACTCATTAGTAAATGTCATCTAATGAGAAAAAACGCTTTTACTCTCGTCGAAACGGTCTTCGCAGTGAGTATTTTTTTGATTGTAACCTTAAGTGTTTATGAGGGCTACAGCGTGCTTTATTCATCACTGTCCCTAGCTCATCTAAAGGTGGTTGCTGCCAGCTTAGTAAACGAAAGATTTGAGATAGCAAGAAATTTGCCTTACACGGATGTCGGTATAGTGAACGGCAATCCATCTGGAAAACTAATAGCTAGTCAGGTTTTAGTCAGAGACGGTATATCTTGGAATGTGGAAACCTTGGTAGAGAATATAGACGACTCATTTGATGGTGTGAGTCCTATAGATATAAGACCTGCAGATTATAAGTTAGTTGAGATAACAGTTGCTTGTAATACATGCAAAAATTTCACGCCAGTTAAGATATCTGGTTGGATCGCACCTAGAAATCTAGAACCATGATGAAAAACAAAGGATTCACATTGCTTGAGAGTATTATGTCCGTGGCCATTATGGTGGCAATAGTTTTTGCAGCAACATTACTAGCTAAAGATGTTTTGAGTACAAACCAGAGTGCGGTACAGAGCTTAAGTGCACAATCAGATACCAGGAGGGCAATTAAAAGTTGGATTGCAGAGCTTCGTACTGCGACTCCATCTGCCACAGGTGCATATACTATAGAATCAGCCTCAACTAGCAGCCTAGTGTTCTTTGCTGATTTGGATAGCGACAATAGATCAGAGAGAATTAGATACTTCATTAGCACATCCACTAGATCGTTCAACAGAGGTGTGGTCTCACCAACAGGTAGTCCACCATCGTATGTTTTGTCAGGAGAAAGTGTGATAACGATGGTTTCAGATATGGTTCAAGGTACCTCAACTCCAGTGTTTGAATATTTCGATACGAATTATGCTGGGACAAGCTCCCCAATGACCTATCCTCTTGATGTGTCTATGATCAGATTGATTAGGGTGAACATATCGGTAGACAAGGATCCGAATCGCTCACCTGACCCACTCACGGTCTCATCAGAAGTGACTCTTAGAAATTTGAAGGATAATTTATGAAAAAAGAAAAAGGCTTTTTGATAATTTTAGTTATGGTCTTCTCCTCAATAGCAATTGTGGCAATTATTAGTCTTATCGGTTTTGCAAACATAAACATTATTGCTGGTAGGAGGGCTATAATTAGTGAGCAGGCCTTTCAATTATCTGAAGCCGGAATTGAGTACTATCGTTGGCATTTAGCACATAGTCAAAATGACTTTACTGATGGCGGCGGGGCGTTCCCGCACTTACATGATTTTTTCGACAGTGATGGGAACTTAGTGGGGCAGTTCGAGTTAACTGTCACAGCTCCTCCTGTTGGATCAACTCTGGTAACAATGGAATCAGTTGGTATACCCGCAGTGGATCCAAGTGTTCGTAGGACGATAGTTTCTCAGTTGGGTAAACCATCTTTTGCTAGGTTTTCTCTAGTTTCAAACTCGGACATGCGCTTCGGACAGGGAACTGTTGTTATTGGCCCAGCACACTCTAATGGGGGTATTCGTTTCGACGGTTTGGCACAAAATCTTGTTACTAGCGGTGTAGCAAACTACAACGATCCAGACCACAGTGGCAATAACGAGTTTGGGGTGCATACCCATGTTAATGCTCCACCTGGTAGTGGCGTGAATGATACCTTTAGAGCGAGTGAGGCTCCTCCAACTAATCCTGTGCCTAATAGACCCGATGTCTTTCTTGCTGGTAGGAGGTTCCCGGTACCACTTGTCAGTTTTACTGGTATCACTTCTGATTTAACTAACCTGAAGAACCTGGCCCAGAGTGACGGCAGATATTTCGCATCTTCCACAGCTCAGGGTTATAGAATAACTTTTAATACCAACGATACTTACACTGTCCACCGTGTTTCGAATTTAAGAGCAGCCCCAAACAATTGTACGAATACTGCAGGTCAGACTGGGTGGGGTACTTGGACTGCGAGCACTACTGTCTTAGTTGGCACCTACGCTAATCCAAATAACGGCGTTATCTATGTGGAAGATCATGTTTGGGTAGAGGGACAGATAGACACAGCCAGAATTACCCTAGTAGCAGCTGCTACTAGTACGGGTGTGCAAAGATCAATTACGATAAATAACAATCTTCTCTATACTAACTATGATGGACAAGATGTGATATCACTAATTGCAGAAAATAATATCAATGTAGGTTTGTACAGCTTGGATAACCTAAGAGTAGATGCTGCACTTATATCAAATAATGGGAGAATAGGTAGATATTACTACGAATCAGATTGTGCTCCGAATAATACCAGATCGACTATTACTTTGTATGGCATGATCGGCAGCTATTTGAGATACGGCTTCGCCTATGTGGATGGTACAGGTTATGTAAATAGAAATCTTATTTATGATGGTAGTCTGCTTTATGCCCCACCCCCATCATTCCCTCTAACTACCAACACCTATCAGATTGTCTCTTGGCAAGAGGTCGCAGGTAATTAAACTTGGGTTTTTTGGTATAATACCCGGATGAAATACATTCTTGCTGCGAACTGGAAGAGTCACCCAAGTTCAAAGGATGAGGCCAAGAGACTCCTTGTCGGTTTGAGCAAAAATAGTGATAAGTTCAGGAAACTGCATACCATTATAGCGCCACCAAACACCTTTCTAGAGCTAGTTGGATCAAAGATTAAGTCCATGGGTATCCTGGCCTCACAAGACATATCCTTGTTATCTAAGGGTACATATACAGGAGAGACAACAGTTGAGATGCTTAAGGGTCAGGGCGTAATGGCGTCGATTATCGGTCACTCTGAGAGGAGGAAGCTTGGTGAAACTAACAGTCTCATCTCTAAGAAGGCTAATCAAGCCTTAAAGGAGGGGATCGCTCCAATAGTTTGTGTCGGGGAAGATGTTCACGATACCGAGGGTAACTATTTCGAAGTACTTAATGCTCAAATTAGGGGTTCTCTCGAGGGTCTGAAGAAGACTGATGCTAAGAAACTTGTTGTCGCCTACGAACCTCTTTGGGCTATCGGCAAGTCAGCGAAGGATGCCATGCAGCCAAATGACCTTGCCCAGATGATTGTCTATATTAGAAAGGTTTTGACCGAGATGTTCGGTAGAGCAAGTGCTGATCAGGTAGCAATCATTTATGGAGGCTCAGTAGAGCCTGGTAATGCCAAAGAGTTACTTGGGTCAGGGGCACAGGGTTTCTTGGTTGGCCACGCGTCACTTAGTGCCAAGAGTTTTGTAGAGATTGCTAAAGCTATGCTAAATAAATGAAGTCAGTCAAAGAAATAGGAGATATAACTGGGAAGAGGGTTTTGGTCAGGGTGGATTGGAATGTGCCACTTGTGGATGGTTTAGTAAGAGATGATCTCCGGATCAAGAGGAGTTTAGAGACAGTTAATCTCTTGGTGGGCAAGGGTGCCAAGGTTACACTCATGACCCACCTTGAGCCAGAGGATAGGACTGTAGAAGTTTTGAAACCCTTTCTTCCTGTTAGTGTCGAGATCTTAGAAAACCTAAGACAAAACAATGGCGAGAAGGAGAACTCAGAAGAGTTCGCAAAGGAGCTTGCAAGTCTAGCTGACATATATGTGAACGAAGCCTTTTCTGTCTCACATAGAGAGCACGCGTCAATTGTACTCGTACCTAAACTCCTACCTAGCTTCGCGGGACTCGGATTTATAGACGAAGTGGAAAATCTCTCTAAAGTCTTCAACCCAAAACACCCATTCCTCTTTGTTCTTGGAGGATCGAAGTTTGAGACCAAGTTGCCTCTAGTGAAGAAGTTTTTAAATATTGCTGACGATATATTCATTGCAGGTCTCAATGCCAAACCGGCTCTGGAGATGGGTTTTGATAAAGAACAAAAAATAACACTCCCAGTTGGCGACATTTCTGCAGCTGACTTAACTAAAGAAAATCTAGATATTTTAGAAGAGAAGATAAAAACTGCAGAGTTCGTAGTTTGGAATGGACCGCTCGGCAAGTATGAAGACGGGCTCAAGGAGGGGACTTTGAGACTTGCTAAAATGCTTGGAGATTCGGGTAAGGAGGTCATAGTGGGAGGAGCAGATACACTAGCTGCTATAAAGGAGTTAAATATTGCGGACAATTTTACCTTCGTATCTAGTGGGGGGGGTGCCATGCTTGATTTCTTGGCGAATGGTACTCTCCCGGGTATTGAGGCTTTAGGTTAGAGCTCTGGTCCACCGTCTCCTATTCTCTGTGGGACAAGATGAATATGGGTATGTGGTACATCTTTGCCAACAATGCCAAGTCTTACGAAATCGGCACTGTGACTATCCTTCAGTATTTTTGCCACATCTTTAGCTTTAAGAAAAAGATTTGCATAGAGATCGTCAGGCATATCAATAAACCAACGATAATGTGCCTTGGGTATAAGTAGTGTGTGGCCTGGGGCTACGGGGTGAATGTTTGCGAAAGCTATAAAGCTATCGTCTTCATATAAAATTTTTGCTGGAGCCTCCTTCCTAGCAATTTTGCAAAAGATACAATCGTTCATGCTATTTATAGTGAGCTTGTCGAACTAATATGAAATACTATCTACTAATACTCCGCTTGGGTCGAAGAGCGAGATTTTTTCATCTTCGTTGGCCCACATCTCCCAAGGTCGATGGAGATATACATACCAGGTCTTGCCTTCGAAATCCTTATCGCCTATATGGTTAGCCAAGCACCCCTCATAACTGAAATGACTCTTAACATAAGCGATACACATGCTAGACAAACCCTCCTCGCCATCTACGCAGTCTCGACATATTTCATTGTCATTATTCCTTCCGCCGTATTTAGGAGTATGACAAGTTTGTAGTTGATCTACGTATCTCTTGCAACTAGTGTCGAGCGTCGAGTACCCAACTTCTTTTGCAGGTCTGACACAACTCTTCTCTAATCCTCTTGGGAACTCGTATGTTTCGTCTAGGTATCCTGTGCAGGAGTTCTCCTTGAAGCTCGTAAGTGTGTACGAGGTTAAGTTCCCTGGTCCGCCGGAGATGATTATCGCTCTCTCGCCACGTTTTAGAATAATGTTCTCAAGATGACTTCTGCCGTCGGGAGAGACGATCTTTGTTCCCTGTGGGATCATCCCTACATCTGATGTGTAGTGCATGTACTGACTTCCAATAGCATAGCTTCTAGCTGATTTGCCATTCTCTAGTCTGTATCCAGTAATGTTTACCTGGTTAGAACCATTGTTCTCTATTACCACATACTCGCTCATTGGATCGTTCTCGTATTTACTGTTACCCCTCTCTATTCTTAGAGTTCTCGTTCCACTGCTATTAGTACCAGATGTGTAACTCCTTGTTTCAGATCCATCTTGGTTTGAGTTCTCCCGATTGTTTATTTGGTTCCAGCCAGAGATATCGAACCGCACACCTTTTGGGATGAGTATAGCGAAGATGACTATACTTATAGCAAAGAAGGCCAAAAGCCATTCTACAAAGGCACCTTTCTCCAGAGTCTTCCTCATAAAGGGTATAATACCACGATGTCTTTAGACGATATTCTCCACAAATTGCTCCACGATAGGAGTATTACTGATAAAGAAGACTTCCTTACCCCCAACTACAGCAAGCTCCATGATCCACTTCTTTTGCCTGACATGGAAAAGGCTCGAGACAGGGTGCTCCGGGCGATTAAAGATAACGAGCATATTTTCGTCTTTTCTGATTATGATGCTGACGGTATCCCGGGTGCGGTGGTGATGAAAGATTTTTTTAGAAAAATAAAGTACGACGATGTTTCCTTCTACATCCCACACAGGCATGACGAAGGTTTTGGCCTTAATACCGATGCAATGGATGAGGCAGATAAGCGAGGTGCGAAACTTATTATCACAATAGACTGTGGTACTGCGGACTCGATAGAGGTGGCTCATGCAAACTCATTAGGGATTGATGTCATCATTACCGATCATCATGAAGCCAATGAGTTGCCAGACGCCTACGCGATAGTTAATCCGAAGATTAATCCGCCAGCTGGCGGAAAGAAGTATCCCTTCGATGGACTCTGTGGAGCAGGAGTACTCTATAAACTTATCCAAGCTATATATATGAAGGAGAGCTTTGGTTTGCCAACTGGAGTGGAGAAGTGGTCGCTTGATATGGTAGCCATAGCGACACTCTCTGATATGGTGCCACTAGTGGGGGAGAACAGGATCCTCTCTCACTTCGGACTCCAGGTGCTTCGTAAGTCTCCTCGCCCAGGGATACAGGCTCTGTGTAAAAAGCTTGGGATGGATCAGAGATACTTAAATGAAGACGACATCGGCTTCATGATCACGCCCCGTATTAACGCCGCATCAAGGATGGGTAAACCCGAAGATGCATTTAACCTTCTTTCCACCACAGATCCGAGGGAAGCAGAGGAACTCGTCCTGCACCTTGAGAGTATTAATAATGAGAGGAAGGGTATAGTGGCTTCGATAGTGAAGGATGCTAAGAAGCATCTAAGTGAGAGAGAGAATATTTCTAAAGTAATTGTCATCGGTAACCCCGAGTGGCGACCTGCCCTCCTAGGACTCGTAGCGAACTCTCTTGTAGAAGAGTATGAGCGACCAGCCTTCGTCTGGGGGAGAGATGGTGATGATAAGCTCAAGGGCTCATGCCGGTCATATAATGGTTATGATTTATTCGAACTGATGAATCATGTTAAAGAATCATTTGTAGAGTATGGAGGGCATGCTGGGGCAGGGGGCTTTTCTGTCACACTCGAGAGTTTGGTAACCCTGGAGGAGAGGCTATCAGAAGCGCTCAATAAACTCGAGATGACACTCAATAAGACTCATAACAGTTTGGAGATTGAAATCAAAGATGTAGGAGAGGGCTTGTATAGAGTTTTAAATAAATTAGCACCATTTGGGATGGGTAACCCGAAGCCAGTGTTTAGGATAAATAACGCTGAGATCAAGTCTTTGAAGCAGTTCGGCAAAGCCAAGGACCACCTCGAGCTAACTCTCGCACCGAATATCAAAGCGATCTCTTTCTTTTCTAATCCTGATTCATACTCAATCCTACCTACGACCACACTCTGCAATCTCGATGTCCATTTAGAGAAATCCTACTTCCGCGGTCGCCCAGAGCTTCGACTTAGGATTGTTGATATAATCTCAACATGATTATTATATTTACCGATGGGGCAGCGAGGGGGAATCCTGGTGGAGGGGGTTGGGGGGCTATTATAGCCAAGGAGTTTGAGGTTAGGGAAATAGGAGGCAAGGATCCATACACCACCAACAATAAGATGGAGCTTACTGCTGCCATAGAGGCACTTAAAACTTTAGAATTCGGAGTTGAGGTAGAGCTCTATACAGACTCAGAGTATGTCATGAAGGGGATGACTGAATGGGTATGGAACTGGCAAAAGAATGGCTGGAAGACAGCTGCGAAGAAACCGGTAGAGAATCAGGATCTTTGGAAGGATCTTGTATCAGCCAGCGAAGGAAAAAACATTTCTTGGAAGTATGTTGCCGGTCACTCGGGGAACGAGGCAAACGAGAGATGTGATGAGATAGCGACTAAGTACGCAGACCATTTATCCGTAGAACTATATGCAGGGAGTCGGGGCGAGTACCCAATCAGTCTCAAGGCCTAATCTTAAAATCCTTCTAGCACTCTGGGGATTCATCTTTGGTATTCTCTTCGCTTCAATAATTTCGATACACCCCCTTGTATCTATCCTGATTATCTTTGTCGCGCTAACCATTTATGTATTGGATAGAAATGTTTTTATTTTAATAATACTGGTTGCTTTATCCTTAGGAATACTCAGATACGATATCAAAGACTTTCATGAGTTGTCGCCAGCGGGGAATATGGGTGTAGTGGTGTCCGAGCCCGAGAGCAGAGACAAAGACACTCGTTATGCGGTTCTTACTAATACTAGAGAAAAAGTTTTGGTCACTGACGAGATCTTTAGCAAGGTTGAATATGGAGATGAAGTTAAGTGGATAGGAACTCCTAAGACTCTAAAACCCGGTGGCTATGCCAACTATTTAGCCAAGGATGATATTTTCTACACCCTTGAGAGAGCGAAGGTGGAGATTGTTTCTCACGATAAAGGAAACAGTGTTAAGAGCACTCTCATCAAGGTTAAAAGGTTTCTCACTGACAAAGTTAAAAGTATCTTGCCCGAGCCTGAGGCCAGCCTCCTCTCGGGCCTAATCGTCTCGGGCAAGCAAGCATTACCCAAAGAAACTTTAGAGAGCTTCAAGGATGCTGGAGTGGTACATATGGTCGTGCTCTCGGGTTACAACATTACGATAATCGCTGAATTCTTGCTCATCGTCTTTGCGTTTCTTGGTTCTAGAATTTCAGGCTTTATCGCACTTGGGGGAGTAGTGCTCTTTACTATTATGTCTGGAGCGCCTGCGACGGTCGTTCGGGGTGCCATTATGGTTTCGTTCCTCTTGCTCGGCCGATTGATGAAACGACCCGGCTCGCCACCAAGAATACTTCTCTTCACTGCGGTATTGATGCTCCTACACAACCCAAAGATTCTGCTCTATGACCCATCCTTCCAGCTCTCATTCCTCGCTGTGCTCGGACTTATATACGGTACCCCTCTTGTCGAAAAGCTATTTGCCTCTCACGGTCAAGAGGGAAATTCGAGACAAACAGTTTTTCGACTTCGAGAATTAGTTTCCACCACTTTAGCTACACAGCTCTTTGTCTTACCACTTCTTTTATATAGCATGGGCAACTTCTCACTCGTGTTCCTCTTCGCCAATATTCTTATCTTGCCCATTCTCCCAATCGTCATGCTCATCGGATTCATTGGCACACTACTTTCATTTGTACTTGGTGTCTTGGCTATGCCTATTAACTTCATTACTCACTTGCTACTCGCATACATACTTAAGGTTGCGGATTTCTTTGGTAACTTACCATTTGCGAGTTTAGAAATAGAAAACTTCCCCTTGTGGGGAAGTTTGGTGATGTATGCGTTGATATTTATTATCGTCTGGCATTCTCGAAATTCATCTCCACGCTCTCCCAGTTTAGATTAGAGAAGAAGGCTTCGACGTAATTCTTCTTCTCCGCAGGAGTGTAGTCGAGGTAGTAAGAATGCTCCCACATATCGAGTGCGAGTAGGGGTGTTGCTCCCTGTAGTTGTCCTAGATGTTGTTCATCTACCCAAGAAGCTAGGAAACGATCATCTGCCTTGTCGTACCAAAGTATTGCCCAGCCTATTCCTCGAGTCAGTGCCAAGGCTTTAAATTCGGTTAGAAATTTATCCATTGAGCCAAAGAGTTCGAGAAGTCTCTTGCCTAGCTCGCTTTCCTTATTTAATTCTTTACCTCCACCAGAAAGGGAAGAGAAGTAAACTTCATGGTTTCTCATACCATTGTATTCAAAGCTGAAACGACGAAATAACTCTCCGACTATGTAAGGATCCTTTGCGCTATCAAGGGATGACATCTTTTCCATAATGAGGTTCGCGTTCTTCACATAACCGGCATATAGTTTAAGATGCTCATCAATAGTCTTTTTAGAAATGCCGACCAAGTCTCCGATTTCAAATTTCTTTTCTTCGAATGTTTTCATGTACTCCATTATAGCAGTTTTGGTTTTCTCTAACCTTTTTGTGTGGTCGAGAGTTTATTCGAGTAATGAAAGTGAGCTCAAAGTCTACTTCCTCGATGTGGGGCAGGGTGACGCGATACTCATTGAGTCGCCCACACAAGGTAGAGTACTTATAGACGGCGGGCCAGACAGGAAGGTGCTAAGTGAGCTTGGTCGAGTCCTGCCCTTCGGTGACAGACATATTGATGTGGTCATAGAGTCGCACCCAGATGCTGACCACATTACTGGCTTAGTGGAGGTGATAAATAGATTCGGTGTGGATACATTTGTCTCAACCGGCATGAGATCGACTAACTCACTTGATGAAACACTAGACGAAGTAATACAAGAAAAAGAAATAAATAAGATCCAAGCCAAGAGGGGGGTAAGTCTCGACCTCGGTGGTGGAGTTGTGCTCACATTGCTCTATCCAAGTGGAAGTATAGAGGGCCTCGAGACGAACGAAGCCTCAATAGTCTCGAAGCTTACTTTGGGTGAGATGGATTTTATCTTGACTGGAGATTCGACCAAGCTCGCAGAATATAAATTACTCTCATTAAACAAAGAGCTATTGGATTCAGAAGTGTTACAAGTTGGGCACCATGGGTCAGAGACCTCAAGCTCTCTACTGTATGTACAAGCCGTGAGCCCAGAGTACTCTGTCATCTCTTCGGGCAAAGATAATAGATATGGTCACCCACACAAGGTAACTCTCGACACATTAAACAAGATAAAGACAAATATATTAAATACTGCAGACGTCGGTAGAATCTTATTTAAAACAGATGGAGAGAAACTCGAGGTCGAGTATTAGATGATACCCGCTTTCTTGAGGACAGAGTGAGCACCACGCTTGTTGATGGTTTTGATAGCGCGAGTAGAGAGGGTGAGAGTGATAGTCTTCTTCAATTCAGGCACATATATGCGCTTCTTCTGGAGGTTGGGGTACTTCCTAACCATGCCTGTAGGGTTGAATTGGGTAGCACGAGTTCGGTTGGAGTAACCTCCACCCATGATCGAACCTTTATTATTGACTGGACATACTCTAGCCATAGTGGGCATTACTCTAACATAATTGATATAATTCGCCAACAAGTATGGAATTTATCTTTCAAATCGCAGTATTGATCATGTCGATTGTCATTCATGAGGTGGCCCACGGCTATGCTGCGCGCTACTATGGAGACCTGACTGCCGAGTATGAGGGGAGACTCACTCTTAACCCAATTAAGCATATTGACCCTGTGGGCTCGGTCTTTGTACCCCTGCTTTCATACCTGTTCGGTGGATTCGTCTTCGGTTGGGCGAAGCCGGTGCCTTATAATCCCTATAACCTTAAGCCTGGCAGGTGGCCCGAGGCCTTTGTCGCCCTAGCTGGTCCGCTATCTAATATCGGTTTAGCTGTAGTATTTGGCCTACTTCTTAGGTTAATGGAGAATCCGAGCCTTAGTTTTGTAACTATCACAGCGGGGATTGTCTATATTAATGTGCTTCTCGCGGTCTTTAACTTAATGCCAGTACCACCCCTCGACGGGTCGAAGCTCCTCTTTGCTCTCTTCCCCGAGAATATATACAAGCTTCGAAGTTTTTTCGAAAGATACGGGCTCATCTTGGTACTCTTCTTCATCCTCTTCGTTTGGCAGCTCATTGCTCCTTTGGTCAGCATTTTCTTCACATTCTTGACCGGTTTGGCTATTTAAGTTAAAGTGAACGCTCTAAATGAGTACGATAAACCAGTTAGTAAAGAAGAGCCGAAACAAGCCAAAAAGGAAGTCCAAGGCTATTGCTTTGACGCGCGGTTTCAACACTATTAAGAACCGCCCTGTTTTCTTCAATTCTCCATTCAAGCGTGGTGTGTGTATCAAGGTGACTACTAAGACCCCAAAGAAACCTAACTCCGCAATCCGTAAGATCGCCCGTGTCCGCCTAAGCAATGGTCAGGAAGTGACTGCCTACATCCCAGGAGAGGGTCACAACCTACAAGAGCACTCAGTGGTTATGCTCCGTGGTGGTCGTGTGAAGGACCTAGGTATCCGCTACACTATTGTCCGTGGAGTACTCGATACTCAGGGAGTAGAGAAGAGAAGGAAGGGTCGAAGTCAGTATGGTAACAAGCGCCCAAAGGCTAAATAATTTTTATGCGTAGAAAACTTAAAGCAAAACCAAAGATAACCCCAGACTCAGTCTATGACTCAGAGAAGGTGGCTAAGTTCATCAACTATGTGATGCTCGAGGGCAAGAAGACCACTGCTCGTGGTGTTGTTTACCGAGCACTAGACTCTGTGAAGGAGCTAAGCAAGAATCCGAATCCTTTGGAGATCTTCGAGACAGCTCTCAAGAACACAGGTCCTACTATGGAAGTCCGTTCAAGACGAGTGGGAGGTGCTAACTACCAGATCCCTCGTGAGGTTAGACCAGAGCGTCGTCAATTTTTATCTATGAAGTGGATCGTTGATGCAGCTAGGGGTAAGAAAGGCAAGCCTATGCATGAGAAGTTGGCTGAGGAGATCATCGCAGCATCAAACAACGAAGGTGAGGCAATCAAGAAGAGAGAGAATACACATAAAATGGCGGAAGCAAACAAGGCCTTCGCTCACTTGGCTTGGTAATCCAATCCAACCCTAACAATTTGTGCTGTATAATTAGTGCTAGTTATTTATTAAGCATTAATTATCTTTGATGAGAAAATTACAAAATACTGCCGCCGTCTTCTTTATATGTGCGGTCTTTATCCTTACTATAGTCTCAGTATTCGGTGTGTGGGATCTGTTTGACGGAGATGTCGTTTGGAAGTCGTTCCAGACCCTAGGCCTGCTATCTATTGTTGCGCTAATAATTATCAAGGCAGGCAAGGTTATGGATGACAAGGCTGGCAGCGTCACTCCTCCACTTGAGATTTTCGCCTCAATAAGAAAGACGGCTTTCGCTATCCTCATTGTTTCAGCATCGCTCCTCGCTCTTCTCGGCGTGATGTCTATTTGGGATGTTATCGCTGACAAGGATGTGTTGTATAAGTCTCTCGGATCACTCGTAGTTATCGCCTTCTCTGCCGGAGTGGTCAAAGTAACTTGTGATGCTATGGAGGGTGAGGATAGGGTTCATGCTCCTGCTACTACCTCAAACCCAGTTCCTGCGCCAGCACCTGCTCCAGCCCCCACGCAGTACACCCAGCAGAGCGTACCCCCACAGAATCAGTAGGTCCACGCCTTCTTTCCTTGTATTTTTGTAGGTCGAAATGTACTCTAAGGTCAGACACATTCTCACTTTGAGGTAGCGATGATACTTTCAGGTTTTTCTCCCAACCAGCAGTCTATGTATGGTGTCAGGAAACAGGTTCGGGTCATCAGGGTGACCGGCACCGTCAACGATCCTTGGTATACGATCAAGAACCCACTCGGCAAGAAGTATGTTCTCGGCGTCAGAGACCTCCATGGAGTCAGGGTCCTGGGCGTCTTCAAGAGAGAACGCACTAAGAAACCTCGGGCATGATGCCTGAGGTTTTTCATTTGATTATCTATTGAACTTGCGGTATCGTAAGGGCATCTAAGCCATTTAGGCTTTTTATTTTTATCCCAACAAATTAATAATTTATGGAACGAGATTATCCTTTAGAGAGAGTTCGAAACTTCGGTATTATTGCGCACATCGATGCAGGCAAGACCACGACTTCAGAGCGCGTGCTCTTCTACACCGGAGCTCAACACAGTATTGGTGAGGTGCACGAAGGTGAGACTACTACTGACTGGATGGAGCAGGAGAGGGAGCGCGGTATTACTATTACTGCAGCTGCTATTACATGTTTCTGGGCGCCAACATATCTAAGTGATGCAGATAGAAACGATGCGAAGAAGAAGTTCCGCTTCAACGTGATCGACACTCCTGGGCACATTGACTTCACCGTGGAGGTTAAGAGAAGTCTTCGAGTGCTCGATGGCGCAGTGGTCGTCTTCGACGGCGTGGCAGGAGTAGAGCCTCAGTCTGAGACCAACTGGCGTTATGCCGAGGAAGCTCAGGTGCCTCGCATCTGCTTCATCAACAAGCTCGACCGTACAGGAGCTTCTTTCGAGCGCTCATACAAATCTATTTTAGACAGACTTTCTAAGAAGGCGGTTCGCTTCCAGATCCCAATTGGTGAGGAGGACAAGCATGAGGGAGTTATAGACCTACTTAAGATGAAGGCGTACTTCTTCGAGGGCAACATGGGTAACAAGGTTATAGAGAAGGATATCCCAGCTGAGTACATGGCTGATGCTACCAAGTATCGTGCTGATCTTGTGGAGAGAATCGTAGAGAACGACGAGGGTCTCATGACCGCGTACCTAGAGGGTAAGGAGATCTCTATCGAAGCACTCAAGGAGACTTTGAGAAAGGCTGTGATTGCGAACAAGATCTTCCCTGTGATGACGGGTTCTGCTCTTAAGAACAAGGGAGTACAGCTTGTACTCGATGCGGTTGTTGATTACCTACCAAGTCCACTCGACATCCCCCCAGTGAAGGGTATTAACCCAGAGACAAATGAAGAGGTACTTAGACATGCGTCTGACACAGAGCCTTTCTCTGCACTCGCCTTCAAGCTACAAGCAGACCCATTCGTTGGTCAGCTTACGTTCTTCCGCGTGTACTCAGGAACAATTGAGAGTGGTTCTTATATATACAACTCAACTACAGGCAACAAGGAGAGATTAGGACGCATTGTTCGTCTTCAGGCCAACCAAAGAGAGGAGGTTAAGAAGGTTTTCGCAGGAGAGATTGCTGCAGCTGTAGGACTCAAGGAGGCGAAGACTTCGCACACCTTCTCTGACGAAGCAAACCCAATTATCCTCGATCAGATCACCTTCCCAGAGCCAGTTATCTCACTTCGTATCGAGCCTAAGACCAAGGCCGACCAAGAGAAGATGGGTATGGCACTTAAGCGTCTGTCAGACGAGGATCCAACATTCAGAATTAAGTCTGACTCAGAGACAGGGGAGACTGTGATCATGGGTATGGGTGAGCTACACCTCGAGATTATTGTCGACCGTATGAAGAGAGAGTTCTCAGTCGAGGCGAATGTGGGCAAGCCTCAGGTGGCATACAAAGAGACTATTACTGGATCTGCAGAGGTGGAGAACAAGTACATCAAGCAGACAGGAGGTAAGGGTCAATACGGTCACGTTAAGATCACTATCAAACCAATTGAAGCACTCGACCCAGAGGCCAAGATTCCTAAGAATGTGCACCGTGAGGAAGGATTCGAGTTCATCGACTCTATTAAGGGAGGAGTTATTCCACAGGAGTTTATCCCAGCTGTTGAGAAGGGTATTAGAGAGGCAATGGACAGAGGTATCCTTGCAGGATTCAAGATGACAGATATTTCTGCCGAGCTCACTTATGGTTCTTACCACGATGTGGATTCTTCGGAAATCGCATACAAGATTGCAGCCTCACAGGCGTTCCAAGAAGCAGCTAGGAAGGCGAAGCCGGTAATACTCGAGCCAATCATGAAGGTTGAGGTGGTTGTGCCAGAGAAGTTCATGGGAGATATTACTGGTAACCTCTCAAGTAAGCGCGCACAGATCGAAGCAATGGAAGACAGAAACGAACTCAAGGTCGTACGTGCCAAGGTGCCTCTATCCGAGATGTTCGGTTATGTAACCAACCTCCGTTCAATGACCGAGGGTAGAGGATCATCAACTATGGAGTTCGACCACTACGCTATCGTGCCTAAGAATGTCGAAGCCGATATTATTGAGAAGAGAACCGGTGCTAAGGCTGCATAAATAAAGTAAGTTAGAAAGACAAAACCTTCTTGACAATCTAGGAGGTTTGTGCTATTATCGAAGTAGAGTACTTTTAGTTGTAAGTTGTGTGTACATGCTTCAAATTCGTAGGTCCACGTAGTTCCCCCTCAAGGAGGAGTTTCGAATGCCCGGGTTGAAGTTCGTTCTCAACGCTGTTGTCGTACTGCTCTTGGTCTACATCTCGAGCTTCGCGTTCGACCTCATGAACTACCCCGACGACTTCGCGGTCGCCGGAGGGATCGCCATCCTCGTGGTGGAGTTCCTGGTGGCGATGTACATGATCAAGAAGAACCCCTTCTCCGCGATCTCTCGCAAGGGAGCGAGCGGGAAGAAGAAGCCGACGAACAAGACGGCGGCCATCATGCTGATCGTCGGTATCGTCGGGGCAAACACGGCCTGCTATCAGGTCGTCGAGCCCGGACACGCTGGGATCAAGATCAACATGGCCGGTAGTGACCGAGGTGTCTCTGACATCACGGTCCAGACCGGACGTGTGTGGTACAACCCGGTCAATACGCGGGTGTTCGAATACCCGACCTTCGTCCAGACAGCTGTTTGGAAGAGGGATTCGGAGCTGAACGAAGAGATCTCGTTCAACAGCAAGGAAGGAATCACCTTCACCGCTGATCTGTCGCTTTCGTGGCAGATCCAGACTGACAAGGTGCCGAACTTCTACGTCATGTTCCGCAACGATGATGTGACGGCGTTCACGCACGGGTTCCTTCGGAACATCGCGCGCGACGCCTTCACCGAGATCGCGCCCAGTTACACAAGCGAAGAGATCTACAGCACCAAGATGGGCGAACTCGTCACTCGGGTCAAGGCCCGCACGGACTCGCTCATCGTCGCATACGGCGTGCATCTCCAGCAGTTCGGCTTCATCGGAGCCCCTCGCCCACCTGAGAACATCGTCAAGTCTCTCAACCTGAAGACCCAGGCGATCCAGGACGCGAGTGCGGCCGAGAACAAGCTCCGGCAGACGACTGCCGAAGCTCGGATGGCTGTTGCAAAGGCGCAGGGCGAGGCAGAGGCTAATCGCGCCCTTGCCAGCTCCCTCACCACTTCGATGCTCGAGTGGCGAAGACTGGAGATCACCGAGCAGAGCATCAAGAAGTGGGATGGGAAGTTGCCGGTCTATTCCGGTGGTACACTTCCCCTGATCCAACTGCCGACGCCGAATCGGTAACTAAGCCGCAAGATGTAAGGAAAAGTCGTTCGACTGCTCCACATCGAGCGGCTTTTCTGTTGTGTTTTGACAACTAGGGAGTTTTGCTTTAACTTACGACACAGACTTGTAGGACGACGAGCAATCCAGCCGTCGAACGATAGGGGGCAGCAATAGTGCACATGTCTCGGAGTAGCGGACAGGCTCGCGCGGGTGCTCATGGTCACAGGGGCAACAAGCGTCGAAGCAAGAAACCGAAGAGCATGCCTGTGAGTCTGCTTGTCTCGGAGAGGCAGCACGGAGTGGTGAAGTGGTTCAGTGAGAGTATGGGCTACGGCTTCATCGGTCGGAAGAAGGGGACTCCCGATGTCTTCGTCCATTACTCGAGTATTCTCGGCACCGGCTTCAAGAGCCTCGCCGAAGGCAACAGGGTTGCCTTCGATGTCGAGAGGACGAAGAAGGGTCTCGCGGCTACGAATGTGAGGGTTGTGGACTAATCCCGCCAAATGGCGGGTTTTTCTTTTCTAGATCCTCATGTATAGTGCTTAACAGGCCCTTATTCCGGAGGTGGGGATGTACACGGATGGTAGTATTGGTGGTGATGAGGAGACGGTGGGGAGGGATGCTCAACCTATCACAGCTGAGGAGTGGATCATTCTCGAGAGACTCTTCTCGAGCGATCGCACAAGGGAGGTGTTGGTGGCCCTTCGCCTGAACGACAACGATCCCGTCGAGGTGTCGGAGTTCACTGAGATCCGCTTCACGAGGAGTGTCCTCGGGGGTATGTGTTCTGTCCTCACCCGAGAGAAGGTTGAATTAACCCTAGCTCTGCTTTACCCCAAGAAGCCCATGCGGGCTAACAAGGTCTTCTTCAAGCGAGTGGTGAGACCCAAGGTCACCGACTTCCAAATGTCTCAGATTCGAGCTGCGCCCTGTCACTAGACGGGGCTTTTTCTTTGCTGGGATTGACTATTATTGGGCTAAACAGTAATATGTCGCGAGCGCTATACCGCTTCTGCTTGTTCTTTGAGGCCTCTCAATATGGGCTGAGCTAAGCGGTTTTGCGTTCCTCGTCACTACGAGGTTGAATCGGAACTGGAAGAAGATGTGTTCTCGAACTTCTTCTGTTTCTGAAAAACTTAATTAATTAAATTTATACATAAAATATATGGCAGACGCTTTTGATCGCTCAAAGCCACACGTAAACGTCGGTACTATCGGCCACGTTGACCACGGCAAGACGACTCTAACCGCAGGTATTCTCCATGTCCTCGACATGAATAAGGACAAGGGTTACGGTGCTCGTGTTGAAGCAATTGATAAGATCGACTCAGCTCCTGAGGAGCGTGAGAGAGGTATTACTATCGCCCTCCACCACTCAGAGTACTGGACACCAGCTCGTCACTACGCACACATCGATGCGCCAGGACACGCTGACTACATCAAGAACATGATCACCGGTGCCGCTCAAATGGACGGTGCAGTGCTCGTGGTTGCAGCAACTGACGGTGTTATGCCTCAGACTCGTGAACACATCCTTCTTGCTAAGCAGGTTGGTGTGCCTAAGATTATCGTCTTCCTAAACAAGTGTGACATGGTTCCTGACAAGGAGCTTATCGACCTTGTGGAAGAGGAGATCCGCGATCTTCTTACTAAGCACGACTTCGACGGTGCTAACGCGCCTGTGATCCGTGGCTCAGGTCTTAAGGCTCTTGAGGCTAAGGATATGAGTGATGAATGGGCACAAAAGGTGTTCGAACTCATTTCTACTCTTGATACCTACTTCCCAAATCCAGTTCGTGAGATGGACAAGCCATTCCTTATGCCAATTGAGGACATCTTCTCTATCGAAGGTCGTGGAACAGTGGTTACAGGTCGTATCGAGAGAGGTATGGTCAAGGTTGGTGAGGATGCAGAGATCATCGGTCTCCGCGACACCATGAAGACTACTGTTACTGGAATTGAAATGTTCAACAAGCAGCTCCAAGAGGGTATGGCCGGAGACAACGCCGGAATCCTACTCAGAGGTGTGAAGAAGGAGGACCTATCTCGCGGTCAAGTTATCGCAAAACCAGGTTCAGTTACTCCTCACACTGAGTTTACAGCTGAGGTGTACATCTTGAAGAAGGAGGAAGGTGGTCGCCACACTCCATTCTTCACTGGATACAAGCCACAGTTCTACATCCGTACAACTGACGTTACCGGAGAAGTAACTCTAAACGCAGGTGTCGAGATGATCATGCCTGGAGACACAGCAACCTTCAATGTGAAGTTGACCGCTCCTGTCGCTCTTGAGGATCAGACTCACTTCGCTATTCGCGAGGGTGGTAAGACAGTGGGTGCCGGTGTCGTAACAAAGGTCGTTAAGTAATCCTGTTCGCAAGAACAAAGCCACAATGGCTAAAGCAAAAGTAACAACAAAAAAAGCTGTGAAAGCAGGAGCATCCGAGGGTGTCGGCAAGCTTCGAATCCGTGTCAGAGCTTATGAGAGCAAGATCCTTGATGTATCAGTGAAGCAAATCATCGACACTGCTCTCCGCTATGACGCAGAGATTCAGGGTCCGATACCTCTTCCAACAGAGATTAAGAAGTACACAGTGAACCGCGCTGCGTTCGTATACAAGAATGCTCGAGAACAATTCGAAATGCGAATACACAAGCGCTTAGTGGACATTGTTAATCCTTCTGGTAAGGTAATCGAGGCTCTAACAAACTTGTCTCTCCCCAGTGGAGTGAACATAGATGTGAAGATGATCTAGTTCGACAAGCTCACTACGAGTAAAAACATGAAATCCATCATTACCAAGAAAGTAAATATGACCCAAATCTTCGACGAAAGTGGACGGGCTTTGCCCGTGACCATCCTTGTTGCAGCCGAGCCTATTGGCGAGGGTGCCCTTGTAGAGGGGGATATGGTTGTAATAACAGGTACTTCTAAGGGTAAGGGATTCCAAGGTGTCGTTAAACGTCACGGCTTCAAAGGAGGCAGACGCTCACACGGTCAGAAGCACTCAGAACGTGAGCCAGGCTCCATTGGTGGAGGTGGACGCGCTGGAGGTAGAGTGGCTAAGGGTATGCGCATGGCAGGTCGTATGGGTAACGAAACCGTTACTCAGAAGAACCTAAAGGTGGTTAAGATTCTTCCTGAATCTAACGAGATCTTTATCCATGGTGCAGTCCCTGGTAGACGTGGAAGCAAGGTAATGATTAAGACCAACTAACATGGAAGCTCAGATCTACAACAGCAAGGGGGTGGAGGCGGGAATGATCAAACTACCTGAGGAACTCTTTGGTCTCTCTTGGAATGCTGATCTTGTGCACCAGGTGGCCACCTCTCTTCAGAGCAACATGAGAAAGAACATTGCTCACACCAAGACTCGTGGTGAGGTTCGCGGAGGAGGTAAGAAGCCATGGCAGCAGAAGGGTACCGGTCGCGCTCGCCATGGATCAACTCGCTCTCCTATATGGGTTGGTGGAGGTGTTGCTCATGGTCCAAGAAACGACAAGAACTTCCAAAGAGTGGTAAACAAGTCTATGCGCACCAAGGCTCTCTACACCATCCTCTCAAAGAAATTTAAGGAAGGTGAGGTGCTCTTTGTCGACAGTCTCAACCTCTCTACACCAAAGACCAAGGATGCGGTAGCTCTTATGAAGAACCTCTCTAAGGTTAAGGGCTTCGAGAAGCTTGAGAACAAGAGGAAGAATGCTGCTCTCTTCGCCACTGCAACCAAGAGTGTTGGGGTAGAGAAGAGTATGAAGAACATTGGTAGCCTAGAAGTAGTGGAGGCAAGAAACTTGAATCCAATCTCACTTCTAAGTTACAAGTACTTGGTAATCGAGAACCCAGAGGCATCACTCAAGGTCCTCCCAGGAGCCTCTTCTACTGAGGTCAGAGCAAGCAAATAATTTTATGGCTGAAAAGAAAACAACAAAGAAGGAGAAGAAGGTGGTTGAGAAGACAGAAGTGTCGAAGTCTGTCATCGTCTCTCCAAGAATGACCGAGAAGGCGGTACTCTCTCAGGAGTCTAGAGGAGTCTATGTCTTCAATGTGAAGCGTGACTCAACCAAGAAGCAGATTACCGCTTCTGTTAAGGCGGACTACAAGGTAACTCCACTTAAGGTGAGAACCTCCCAAGTCCCTTCTAAGCAGAAGTTCTCTCGCGGCAAGTGGGGTGTGAAGGGCGGCGGCAAGAAGGCGTATGTATATTTGAAGAAGGGCGATAAGATCGCAATCGCATAGTTCGACTGCGCTCACTACATGTAAACCAAAATGAAACGATACAAACCAACAACCAAATCGAGGAGAAACATGACTGGAATCAACTTCCGCAAGTTGATCACGTCTACTACTCCAGTTAAGTCACTCACTACTGGGTTCAAGAGAGGTGACGGACGCAACAACACTGGTCGTATCACTACTCGTCACAAGGGAGGTGGACACAAGAGACGCTTCCGAGATATTGATTTCGTATTTGATAAGAAGAATGTTCCCTTCACTGTGAAGACAATTGAGTACGATCCAAACCGCTCTGGCTTTATCGGACTTGTAGCTTACAAGGATGGAGAGAGGAGATACATCTTGCTCTCAAAGAGTATGCGAGTTGGAGACACTTTTGTCGCAAGTGAGACAGCAACCATTACTCCTGGCAACAGACTCCCACTTAAGAGCATCCCAGTTGGTACTTTCGTATATAACGTAGAGCTTAAACCTCAAGGTGGTTCTAAGATCGCTCGCTCAGCTGGTAACTATGTAGAAGTGTCTGCTAAGGATGCTGGTTATGTAGACTTGAAGATGCCATCAAGTGAGGTTCGCAAAGTTCTGGAGACTTGTTGGGCAACTATTGGTGAAGTGTCGAACGACGAGAATAGACTCGTAAACCTAGGCAAGGCAGGACGCTCAAGATGGCTTGGTATCCGCCCAACTACTCGAGGTACTGCGATGAACCCAGTAGACCACCCACACGGAGGAGGAGAGGGTAGACAGGGTCGAGGTCGCAGACGCGCTATCTCAGTCTACGGTAAGCCAACAGGCAAGGGCCAGAAGTCGAGAAGAGCAAAGAAGTACTCGAACAAGCATATTGTCAGAAGAAGAAAGGTTGGAAAGAAATAGCAGGTCCGCTCACTACAAGTAAGAACCAAAAAAACTCGCTCAAGGGCGAGTTTTTTGTTAAGGTGGTGGGAGATACGACCTCAACCAGGAGCCCATTATGTCTAAAAGGCATGGTACCGCCAGACCAGTTGGTTCTTTCCGTGATGGAGATGTTGTTAAGGGTAAAATAATCACCGTCTTTGCAACTACTCGTAATACCGATCTCGCCGAAGGTCGCGGCCAAACAATTGACCATTCATATCATTTGAGCGCGCACGACGCGAAGACTGGAGCTCATGGTATCGATGTGATGGGATCAGATGGTAAGACCAAAGAAGTTTTGGCTCTTCAAGAAGACGAAAGCGGGAGAGTTTATCTCTTCGCCAACAACTCTTCACCGGTTACCATTAAAGAGGATCCTGAAGCACTTGCCAAACTTCGGAAAAGCGCCTTCAACAAGTTGAGTTCTAGTGAGAGGGCGGCACTGAATCTTGGTGATTAGATCTTGTTGGTCATGACTCGCTCAAGGGCGAGTTTTTTGATATATTCGACAAATGAAAAAATTAGATAAAAAGGCTGTTTGGTTGTTCTTCCTTCAGTACGTTTGGAGCTTTGTTTACCTTGGAGCTTTCGTGGTCGCTATTACACTTTCTGCTCTTGATGGGGAGATTTCTGTTATGGCGGTACTTAACCTGATTGGCTGGGTTCTGCTGACCGTATTACTTGTTTCCTATTTTGTATCACATCTTGCTTACAAGTTTTATCTATACGAACTTTCGAATATTGGGTTCAAAAAGGAATCTGGAATTATTTGGAAGCAGTATGTCACCATCCCTTACGATAGAATTCAGAATGTAGATATTTATCGAGGAGTTCTAGCAAGAATCCTTGGTCTCTCGGACCTGCAAATTCACACCGCTGGAGTTGGTGGAGTAGCGATGGGTGAAGGTAGGTTACCTGGACTCTCGATGGCCGATGCGGAAGTAATGCGAGATGAGCTAATAAACAGATCTAGACAATCAAGATCAGGTCAGGGTCTTTAAAGAAAAAACTCGCTCAAGGGCGAGTTTTTTGATAGTCTCAAGGCAGACGACTCCAGGGAGGATTAAATGGCGCATGGGCCTTTAGTGTTGACGATCAATCGAGATGAAGAGCGGGCGCTTAAGTTCGCAGAAGAAGTAGTAGAGCGATGTCCAGAAGTTCGCGTGAGCAAGATGATTGATTTCGGTCCACCAGAACTCTGCCATGGGATTGGTCGCTACATCTGGCCGGAAGGCAAGATCAGGAAGTTTTTGAACAAGAAGTTCAATTTGGAGCCCCCGCTGTGAGGGGCTTTTTCTTATCTACACATTTATACCAAGGCCCGGCCTTGGTAAGGGGAGGTTGTCAGGGTAGGCAAATTGATGTAGAGTAGTCGACAAAGGTCAAAGACAGAAGGCCCTTCGAATACCTCAGGGTAAACGATATAAGCCCTTCCGAGATCACTCTCAATCCGAGACCTTTGTGGTCGATTTTATTTGTCTAAATAACAGACAAACACAAAACAATGGCAATTAATAAACAAAAGAAAGGAGAGATCATAGATAAGCTCTCGAAGGCTGTCAAGGATGCAAAGTCCTTGGTCTTCGTGAACTTCCATGGACTCAAGGTATCCGACACTACCAACCTCAGGCGCGAGCTTAGGAAGGAGGGTGTGGAGTACCAAGTATCTAAGAAGACTCTCACCAAGCGCGTACTCGATTCCGAGAAGTTTGAGGGCACAATGCCCGAACTCGAGGGCGAGCTCGCTATGGCATGGAGTGAGGATCTCATCGCACCTGCACGAGGTGTACACACTTTCGCTAAGAAATTTCCAGAGGCTCTAAAGATCCTTGGAGGAGTCTTCGAAGGTAGGTATATGAGTAAGGCAGAGATGATGGAGATCGCTACCATACCTCCAGTTGAGGTACTTAGAGGTAAGTTTGTAAACATTATTAACTCACCAATCCAGCGCTTCGCAATAGCTCTTGGAGAGGTAGCAAAGAAGAAAAATTAAAATGACAAAAGAACAAATCATCGAGGCAGTTGAGAAGTTGTCAGTCCTCGAACTCAACACACTCGTAAAGGCAATTGAGGAGAAGTGGGGAGTATCAGCTACAGCGGTTGCTGCCGCTGGTCCTGCCGCTGGTCCTGCTGAGGAGGCTAAGAGTACAGCCGATGTAGAACTTACTGACGGCGGTGCAAACAAGATTGCAGTCATCAAGGTCGTGAAGGAAGTACTAGGACTTGGTCTCAAGGAGGCTAAGGACATGGTAGACGGTGCTCCAGCAATGCTTAAGGCCGGTATGAAGAAGGAGGACGCCGACGCTCTTAAGAAGAAGATCGAGGAGGCTGGTGGAAAGGTTACTCTTAAGTAAGTTTTCTCCAAAAGTTTCTCATCACAAAACTCCCCGAAAGGGGAGTTTTGTTCATACTAGCGCTTTCGGGGGAGTGGGAGTAAAATACGCCCACATGGGGAAATCAATTTCACACTTATTTGGGAGTGAAGCGAAGGTCAAGATCATGCGTCTCTTTGTCTTCAACAAAGGATCAATATTTACTGCGAAGACTATTAGCGAGAGAGTGCAGGCAAGTGCCAAGGTGGTGAGGAAGGAGCTCACTAGTCTTATCAAGGCTGGTCTTGTATATAAGAGAGCAAGGGGTTATGTCCTTAATGCTGAGTATGACTATCTTAAGGCGGTAGAACGATTCTTGATCGAGGCCACACCAATCTCGGAGAAGGAGATCATAAGGAAGCTCTCTAAGGCGGGTAGTATGCGACTCATCCTTACTTCCGGCGTCTTCAAGCAGGACTCTGAGGCTAGAGTAGATCTACTTGTGGTGGGGGATAAGATCAAGGAGAGCACTCTTCTTCGCGCTATTAGCTCTCTTGAGGCAGATTTGGGCAAGGAGCTCCGCTTTGCGGCCTTTGAGACTCCTGATTTCAAGTACCGCCTAGGTATATATGACAAACTTGTTCGCGACATCTTAGACTATCCACACAGGAAATTGGTCGATAAGGTCGGTCTCCAACCTAAGGTATAATATTTAGAAGCCCGCAAGGGCATTACTAGATAAACTGTACAGTAAGGATTTATGTATATCAGCAACTGGGGAAACGTGCTTACGCTCTCGTTCCAGAATCTCTGGATGGGTATCGTTAGTTTCGTCCCGAACCTTGTCGTCGCGCTTATCATCGTCATTCTCGGATGGCTCGTTGGCGCATTGCTCGGCCGGGCAATTTGGCAAGTGTTCCGCTCTTTGAAGGTTGACGAAGCACTTCGTCGCGCAGGATTCGAAGGATTCCTCCGCCGTGGTGGTGTTGATCTTGACTCGGGCGCGTTTATTGGCGGTCTTGTAAAGTGGTTTGTAGTAGTTGTTTTCTTGGTAGCGGCCTTCGACGTTCTCGGCCTTACTCAGGTTAACCTCTTCCTACAGCAGGTTGTTATAGCTTACCTTCCTCGCGTTATCGTAGCCGCTTTGGTCATCCTCGTTGGAGGTGTCATCGGCGACGTAGTCGAGAGAGTTGTAGTTACAGCAGCTCGTACTGCAGAGATTCGCTCAGCACACTTCGCTGGAGCAGTGTCTAAGTGGGCGGTTTGGGTCTTCGCTATATTGGTAGCGCTTTCTCAACTCGGCATCGCAACGGCTTTCAGCCAGACACTCTTCACCGGTATCGTTATCGCTATCTCACTAGCACTTGGTCTCTCCTTTGGTCTTGGTGGCCAGGAGGCAGCAGCTCGATTCATCGAGAGGCTCCGAGGCGACATGGGTGGCAAGCACAACTAATCAGGGTATTTCGCTAGATAATACCTAGATAACAAAAAGAGGCTCTAAACAGCCTCTTTTTGCTACTTATAAATTGCTTGACAAGTAGGGCGAAGTATGCTAAGGTTAATACAGTAGTTTCCCGTTCCTTCAGCAGCAAAGGCACCCAACTTCTAGGAGGCAGTCGTATGACCAAGCCCGCCAAGCAGTCGAAGCCCCAGTCCACGCGCTTCTCGCTCGACCACGATGGGCTCACCGAGTTCCTCGTAGCGTTCCAGATCATCTGGGCCGCGGTGCGGGCGCTCTACAAGGGTCCCCACGGCGAGAACGACCAGACGCGGAACTTCGTCCGACGCATGGAGCAGATGGTCCGGCACGCCAGCCCTCTCCTCGAGGACGGCGAGACCGACCACAACTCCTACGAGAAGACGATCAAGCTCGGCGCGGCGCTCATGCGCCAGATCGAGGAGTACATCGACGACATCCTCGATTCCGACCGCGCGAGGGAGTTCTTCGACCGCGCTTCGAGCGAGATCCAGGAGATCTGGCCCGAGGTCTGGGCGGCGAAGAAGAACGAGATCCTCGAGAGCCGTGCCCGCTTCCAGCAGGCGAACGCCTCGGAGACCGCGGAGGACCTCAAGAAGATCGTCCTCGCATACAACGCGACGACCGAGCTCCTTGCCAGGGCCAAGGCCGAGGCCGAGAACAAGGCGTCTGCCGAAGCCAACCGTCTCCGTCAGGCGAAGGAGGCTCAGGAGAAGCTCGCCCGGTTCGAGAAGAACCGCACGCGCGGCCGCTCTGTCCTGGCCCAGCTCTCGGCCTGAACTGCACAACGCACGCTAACGCGTGCCCGCCCCACGAAAGTCCCCACGGACAATCGTGGGGCTTTCTTATTCATACATTGACATTACTGCTATATTGTGATAATATTAAATTAGATAAGCATTGTCTTAGCTGTACTTGAACAACTTACCCTATTCCGGAGTTCTTGATGAACCAGAAGAAGGCTGTTTCCGAACGAGCCCTGGGCTCTGTCCCGGTGGTCATGTTCTTCCTCAACGTGAACGGCGAGCACCTCGTCCCCGACTCGGCGACGAAGGTTCCCGACAACCAGACGGCAGGGAAGTCACACACCGGTAAGCCCGGTATCATGCTCTGCCAAGGCAAGTCGGTGGATCTCGAGGGAGCACTCAAGGAGATCGAGCTCCGAGGGTACCTCCCCAAGAAGTTCACCTCCATCCATCGGTTCCAAGGAATCATGCATCGCATGGTGCTCGTCTGCGTTCACAAGGACGCGCCCGACAACGGCGAGGCGGCGAGCTTCACCGCCGAGCAGAGGGAGGATTTCCTCAAGCTGCTTCAGGGCTACAACTGGGACACCACCGTCTACCGGAATTTCTCCGAGACGGGAGGTAACTTCATCCTCATGGCCGGCAACCCCGATCGCCGGGAGGAGAAGGAGATCCTTCGGGTGAACGACGCGAACGAGTTCGAGATGGTGGATGCGGAGAAGGTCAAGACCGACCAGTCTCGGACGCGTGGTCGGGAAGCCCTCTCGCAGATCAGCGCGTAGGATCAGTTGGTGAGCCCTTCCTCGGGCTAGGCCGTCACATTGTGACGGCCTTTTACTTATCTATTGTTGCCCTCGTTTGACAATAGAGCCCCATTTCTATACTATATTTGCCTACGTCCCGCATGCGGGATTAAGTTTTAAATAGTTCGAATACCTAACTTAAAGTGACCAGATCAAGCAAAAAAGGACCATATGTAGACCCTCGCGTGATGAAGAAGATCGAGGGCAAGAAGCCAGGCGAAACCGGGGTTATTAAGACCTGGTCTCGCGCATGCCAAATCGCTCCAGAGATGATCGGATTCACCTTCGGAGTGCACAACGGTCGCGACCATGTCGAGGTCTTCGTCACAGAGGACATGATCGGTCACAGACTAGGTGAGTTCTCACTCACTCGTAAGTTCGTGAAGCACGGTGGTAAGATGCAGAAGGATATTGAGTCTAAGGCTAAGGAGGCCGAGATCAACGCAGCTAAGGCAGCTAAGGCTTCTACCGACACTAAGAAGAAATAATTTTATGAACGAGGCTAAAGCAACACTAAAGAATTATCGTCAGTCACCAAGGAAGGTCCGTGTTGTGGCAGATCTCGTAAGAGGCAGGAGAGTAGATGATGCACTCGTTACTTTGATGTACACCACTAAGAGAGCGACAAATCCATTGAGCAAACTTCTTTCGTCAGCAATTGCAAACGCAAAGAATCTTTCTATACCTACGGAAAACTTAGTGGTGAAGGAGATCAGTGTCGATGGGGGAGCTATTCTATACAGAAGACTACCAAAGAGTCGTGGTCAGGCCACCCCAATAAGGAAGCGCACCAGCCATGTTACTATCACTCTAGGAGAAGGTAAGCCAAAGAAGGTTAAGATTGCCAAGGCTAAAGTAGCTAAGAAATAATATGTCACACACAGTACACCCATATTCACATAGACTAGGGATCCTCAGAGACTGGAAGAGTCGCTGGTTTTCTCCTAAGGGCAAGTTCAAGGAGTACTTGGAGGCCGATGTTGTTATCCGCCGCTACCTAGAGAAGAAACTCAAGGGTTTCTTCATCGCAGACATAGAGATAGAGAGAAGTCAGAAGGCTCTCCGCATCGTCCTCTCTACCTCACGCCCAGGCATGATCATTGGTCGTGCTGGCGACGGCTCACAGAAGCTACTTGCCGATGTGAAGAAGTTGCTCGAGAAGAAGAAGCTCTTGCCTGCTAAGGTCGAGCTTAAGCTTGATGTGAAGGAGGTAAAAAGTCCTGAGTCTAACGCGGCCATTGTCGCTGAGATGGTAGTTGACGGTCTAGAGAAGCGCATGCCATTCCGTCGCGTCATGAAGAGTATGCTCGAGAAGGTGATGGCTAACCGTGATGTGCAAGGAGTAAGAATCTTCCTCGCAGGACGTTTGGGCGGAGCTACTATGAGTAGAACAGAGGACAGGAAGCTCGGACGTATTCCACTTCAGACCTTCAGAGCAGATGTAGACTACTCTTGCACCAAGGCAGTCATGCCATACGGCGCTATCGGAGTGAAGGTCTGGATCTATCGTGGAGAGATCTTTGATAAGGACGCGCAGAAATAATTTTTACTATCATGCTTTTCCCTAAGAAAGTTAAATACCGAAAGTGGCACACCATGAGGAAGAACCCTCTAAAGGTGGGCCCAGCTACCCGCGGTATTACCGTTGCTTTCGGTTCATACGGTCTTAAGGCTATGGATCAAGTTCGTATCAAGTCGAATCAAATCGAAGCCGCAAGAAAGGTGCTCTCAAGAGCGCTTGGTAAGACTGGTAGACTTTGGATTCGCATTTTCCCTGATATGCCTTATACTGCGAAGCCTGCAGAGGTTAAGCTAGGTAAGGGTAAGGGAGACCTACAGGGTTATGTGGCTCCAGTTAGAGCGGGCCGAATGCTTTTTGAGGTAGATGGAGTGTCTGAGGCTATTGCCAAGGAGGCTCTAAGGAAGGCGGGTACCAAGCTCCCTGTGAAGACTAAGATCGTCGCTCGCGAACAATAATATGAATACAAAGACAAACAAGAAAAAGGTTTTCACCGGTACAGTCGTCTCAACAAAGATGAAGGACACTGTCGTTGTGCTTGTCGAGAGATATGAGAAGCATCCAAAGTACGAGAAGTTTATGAAGTCTTCAAAGAAGTTCAAGGCTCATGATGCGGGTAACACTGCCAAGGTAGGGGATAAGGTGTCTATCACTGAGACCAAGCCAATTTCTAAGGATAAGCATTTCATTTTAACCAAGTAATATGATACAGCCACGCTCAATCGTAGAGATCGCAGACAACTCCGGTGCAAAGATCGGCAGAATCTTCAAAGTGCTCGGATCTTCGAAGAAGCGCTACGCTCGTATCGGCGACATCGTCGTCCTCTCAGTGCAGAAGGCAGAGCCAAGGAAGCAGGTGAAGAAGAAGGACGTCCTTTACGCAGTAGTAGTACGCAGTCGTGCACCTATGAAGCGTGCCGACGGTTCGTACGTCCGCTTCGATGAGAATGCAGTCGTCATCCTAGACAACTCCAAGGAAGAGCCAATGGCAGGACGTGTCTTCGGACCAATACCTCGCGAGCTAGGCGAGAGAGGTTTCCAGAAGATTATTTCTCTAGCACCTGAGGTCGTTTAATAATACCGCCATGCATATCAAGAAGAATGACAATGTAATAGTTCTCACAGGCAAGGACAAGGGCAAGACCGGCAAGGTCCTTCGTGCTTTCCCTAAGTTAAACCGAGTACTTATCGAGGGTGTGAATGTGAAGAAGGTGCACCAGAAGAAGACCAAGAAGGATGGTAAGGGTCAGATCATCGAGAAGTCCTTCCCAGTAGATGCATCTAACGTCAAAGTAAAATAATTTTAGTTCGATAAACTCACTACAAGTATGGAAACTCTAAAGACAAAGGTAGCAAAGGCATTCAAGGAGATGAAGTCACATGGCTACAAGAATGCTATGCAGTCACCAAAGATCGAGAAGGTGATTGTTAATGTCGGTGTCGGCTCAATGAAGGATAAGAACAAGATCAAGGTTGTTGAGGACCGCTTGATGAAGATCACTGGCCAGAAGGCCTCACCAAGAGGAGCTAAGGTAGCTATTGCTAACTTCAAGAGTCGTCAGGGTGACATCGTTGGTTACCAAGTAACTCTAAGAGGTGCACGCATGTACGACTTCCTCGAGCGACTTCTACACATCGCTCTTCCTCGTACCAAGGACTTCAGGGGTATCTCGAAGACCTCAGCTGACGAGATGGGTAACTACACCCTAGGTATCAAGGAGCACACCATCTTCCCCGAGACAGCAGACGAAGAGCTCAAGGATGTCTTCGGTCTCTCAGTAACTGTCGTCACCTCAGCCAAGAGCAAGAGCGAGGTCCAAGACTTCCTCGAATACCTCGGCTTCCCATTTAAGAAGGTAGAAGAAAAGAAGAAATAGTTCACAGAAAATAATTTTGACTTAATAGCGCGAAGGCGCTATTTTGTTTGAAGACCCACATCTCAGGAGACGCTATGAGCGAGAAGAAGAAGCCACCAGTACCGCTGAACGAGATCGTGCTCACGCCAGAAGAGCGACAATTCCTCACGCCCGAGTTTGTCGAAGAGACGACTATGGGCGCTATCAGGTATGTTGAGGAGAGGCTCTCCGTCACAGAGTCACCAGAGTTCAGTGCGTCGAGAACCAAGCCAGCAAAGTAAGCTGGCTTTTTCATATAAAACGACATAAATTTGAGTACTTGACAATAGTTGTGAAGTGTGTATAATATAAATGTACGGTGAGAGTCTGGCAGAAGCCGGGCACTGCCGTATGAAGTACAAGATTCATTTCCTTACACCGGTGACGGAATGGTTCTGCTCTCGAGACAGAGTGCGAATGGTTCCCGATGGCGATGAAGCCGGTATCTCCCTGCAGTCGCGTATGCTCGGAAGAGGCGCGATCAAGTTAATTTGGTAAAGTGGTAACCTGATCTTCGCTGCCCTACGGCCGCGCGAACTACCGAGAGAGGCGGTTTCCTCTCCAGGTTATCTCGTAGGGATAGAAAGTCGGGGCGTTCTAGACGCCTAAAGGAGATCCGAGTGATGTCTCGCAATACTCACTCCCTCTGTAAGTCCGACAACTACTCTCTGCGATTCTCGCACAATGTGGCCTCGGCCACTCACAATACAGCGCTCACCTTCGGGTAGAGCGCTTTTTCAATTTATAAAAAACCCACGCACGCGCGTGGGGCTAATAGATACTCGTCACATTACAACGACTCTGAAGATCCTCTGGGGTGACGTGCCTGCTTGCGGCAATCTCATCTTGGATCTGTCGTATGCCAGGAGTGATCTTCTTCAAGTGGCCTAGAACCTTTCTCTGGAGCTCTCTAGTTGAGAGACCGCGGAGGTAGGCTACATCGTACTTGTCACCCTTGGCGAGGAATTCATCGAGTTCTTCCTCACTTACACCTTGGTCCGAATTGTCGCTCATTTAGCCTCCGAAATAGGGCTTAAGTACGCTCTTGAATGATTATAACCCTTGTGGTAAGCTAGCACCACGCCTAAAAGAGGCCTTTTATTTTCTATGGCAAAAGCATCAGTTATAGCAAGGTCAAAAAAGACGCCCAAGTTCAGTACTCGGGCTACTAACCGTTGCTTCCGTTGTGGTCGTGGTCGTGCTTACATGCGCGACTTTGGACTCTGTCGTATTTGCTTCCGTGAACTTGCCAACGAAGGCAAGATCCCAGGCATCAAGAAGTCCTCTTGGTAATTCCGAATATATGGATCCTATCTCAAACATGATCGTGTCTATCAAGAATGCCGGCGATGCTGGTAGAGACACTATTGTCATTCCTTACTCGAAGTTGAAGCACGACATCGCGAAGATTCTAGTCGAGGAGAAGTATGTTAGATCCGCATCTAAGAAGGGTGGCGAGAAGAAGCCAACTCTCGAGGTCGAGCTCTACATGGACAAGCGCACTCCAAAGGTTAAGGGTGTGAAGAGACTCTCCAAGCCTTCAAAGCGTGTGTACAGGAAGGTTGGCGACATCCGCCCTGTTAAGCAAGGTTACGGCATCCTCGTTCTCTCAACTCCAGCGGGCATCATGGCAGGCTACAAGGCCAAGAAGGCAGGAGTAGGTGGCGAAGCCCTTTTCAACATCTGGTAGTTCGACAAGCTCACTATAAATAAAAATTATGTCACGCATCGGCAAACAAATTATCACCATCCCAGAGAAGACAGAAGTAACTGTCACTAGGGAGTTAGTCACTGTTAAGGGACCTTTGGGCGAGCTCACTCGCAAGCTTCATCCAGTGATAGAAGTTAGGGTTACGGGGAGTGAGGTTACAGTGCATCCAAAGAAGGAGACTCTAGAGAGTAGAGCGCTATGGGGGACATTTGCTTCTCATGTTAAGAACATGGTTAGTGGAGTGAACAAGCCTTTCGAGAAGAAGCTTATCCTCGAGGGTATCGGTTACAAGTCAGAGGTTAAGGGCGACAAGATCGTCTTCGCACTCGGCTTCTCACACCCAGTTGAAGTTACTATACCTAAGGACCTCAAGGTCACCGCAGAGAAGAACAACATCACTGTCTCAGGTATTGATAAAGAGCTCGTAGGCGGCTTCGCTGCAGATATGAGAGCTTTGAAGAAGCCAGAGCCTTACAAGGGTAAGGGTATGCGCTACTCTGACGAGGTTATTAAGAGGAAGCAAGGCAAGAAGACGGCTTAAGCTTAAATAAACCAACATGAACACCCAAAAGAGCCAAAAAAGAATACGAAACCACAAGAAGATCAGGACTCAAGTTGCTGGTACAGAAGAGCGTCCTCGCTTGGCAATCTTCAAGTCTAACACCGCTATCTATGCGCAGGTGATCAACGATGACTTGGGTGTCACTCTCGCACACGCTAAGGGTTCTGATGCGAAGAAGGTGGGAGCTGAGGTGGCTAAGGCGGCTATGGGTAAGAAAGTGGATGCAGTGGTCTTCGACCGTGGTGGTTACATTTATACAGGTAAGGTTAAGGACCTAGCCGAGGCAGCTCGCGAGGCCGGACTAAAGTTTTAAATATTATGGAAGATACAAAAGTACAAGAGAATACAGAGGTTGTAGTCGCTCCAACAGAGCCAGTTCTTGAGAGTGTTGTTGTGGCCGACACTGTGACTCCAGCTCAGACAGTAGACCCTCGCAATTCTAGAGGAGGAGACAATCGTCGTGGTCCAGGTGGTCCTCGTAGAGACAATCGTCGTGGTCCTCGTCGTGACACTCGTCCTAAGTCTGAGTTCGACCAGAAGATCGTGAGTCTCCGTCGTGTGACTCGTGTTACTTCGGGAGGTAGACGCTTCGCCTTCTCTGTCTGTGTTGTAGCAGGCAACAGGAAGGGTATGGTCGGTGTTGGACAGGGCAAGGCTACCGATACTCCACTAGCTATAGAGAAGGCCTTTAGAGATGCGAAGAAGAACATGATCTCAGTCAACATGACAAAGAACATGTCTATCCCTCACGAGGTTGAGGCTAAGTATGCTGGATCCCGTGTGAAGATCATGCCAGCACCGGGCAAGGGTATCCTCGCAGGTTCATCAGTCCGTGCAGTACTTGAGCTAGCGGGATTGAAGGAAATTTCTTCAAAGCTCCTCTCTCGTTCTAAGAACACTATTAACAACGCCTATGTAGGTATCAAGGCACTAGAGCAATTGTCGAAGACCAAGATAAAGGCTAAGGACAGATAACCACACCACCATGCAACTACACACTCTCAAATCAAAGACCAAGAGGAAGAAGTCACGCCAAGTAGGTCGTGGTGGTAAGCGCGGTAAGACATCGGGTAAGGGTACCAAGGGTCAGAATGCTCGTGCCGGCAGAAAGAAGCGCCCAGAACTTAGAGACTTCATCAAGCGCTTCCCTAAGCTTCGTGGACGCGGTGTTTCCTCACTCAAGTCATTCCAGGACGCAGCTCTTGTTGTTAACTTGAAGGCAATAGACGTTGCGTACAAGGTTGGTGAGGTTGTCTCGGTTGCTACTCTACTCGACAAAAAGTTAATTGATATGAAGAACGCCAAGGCTACCAAGGTTAAGATCCTAGCTACAGGAGACTTGAGTAAGAAGCTCGATTTCGACGGACTATTGGTCTCAGAGAGTGCAAAGAGTAAGATAGAGAAGGCAGGCGGCACTATCCGCTAATCAAATGTTTAAAACTTTTATAGAAAAGGTCGGCCTAGTTCTCAGTGACTCGGTCCTTAAGAGAAGGATTTTCGTTACCATTGCCATTCTCGTACTTGCGAGAGTTTTGGCGGTTGTTGCTATCCCTGGTATCGACCAAAGTGCCTTGGCGTCTTTCTTTTCTGGTAACCAGTTCCTCTCACTTCTGAACATCTTCTCAGGAGGTGGGCTTGCATCACTCTCTATCATCATGCTCGGAGTAGGTCCATATATCACTGCATCTATTATCATGCAGCTTCTAACCTTGATGATTCCAAACCTGAAGGAGATGCAGCAAGACGGGGGAGACTCAGGTAGACAGAAGCTCTCTCAATACGGTCGACTCTTGGCAGTGCCTCTATCCTTCCTTCAGGCATATGCATTTATCTCACTCTTCCAGAAGCAGGGTGTCTTGCCAGCTCTTACCACAGGTACTCTAGTACTCGACATTCTGCTTATCACTGCGGGTTCGATGCTCCTAGTATGGTTGGGAGAGCTCATTACTGAGTTTGGTATAGGTAACGGAGTCTCTCTTATTATCTTCGCGGGTATTGTGAGCTCACTACCTAGTGCTATCGCGCAACTTGCCTTCACCTTCGATCCAGCACAGATCCCTGTCTACATAGCTATGTTTGTTGTAACCATCCTACTTATCTTCGGAGTGGTTATTGTGAGTGAGGCTGAGCGTCCAATACCGATTACTTACTCCAAGCAGATTCGAGGAGGCACAACCTCAGGAGGTATGCAGAGCTACCTCCCACTACGAGTCAACCAGGCTGGAGTGATCCCAATAATTTTTGCTCTTTCAATCCTTCTCTTCCCACAAATGATTTTGCAGTTCCTCACTTCCTCTACAGTAGCGTCAGTTGCAAGTGCCGCTACTGCCATACTAGCTCTTCTTAATAATCTTTGGTTCTACAATTCTGCTTACTTTCTCTTGGTCTTCCTCTTTACTTACTTCTACACTGCAGTGACCTTCGACCCAGAGCAGATAGCAGAGAACTTGCAGAAGTCGGGTGCCTTCGTCCCAGGTATACGCCCTGGTGAGCCAACAGCAGACTATATCTCGAGAGTCTTGACCCGTCTCACTCTCATAGGAGCACTCTTCCTCGGTGTGGTAGCTGTGCTCCCGCTCGTGCTTCGCTCTGTTACTCAGATACAGTCTATGGCTATCGGTGGTACAGCACTTCTTATCGTGGTCTCAGTGGTCATTGATCTCATCAAGAAGATCGACGCACAACTTTCGGTACGAGAATACTAGTTTTGCTCTATAATAATTAGAGCATGTTACACACCGTTATATTTATAGGGCGTAGTGGTTGTGGTAAGGGGACTCAGGCAGAGCTACTTCGTAACCGCATCAAGGAGCACGATCTCAAGAAGAGGCAGATCCTCTACATCGAGACAGGCGACGGATTTAGAGAGTTCGTTAGAGGCAAGAGTTTGTCGTCTAGGTTGTCTAAGGCTATATACGACCGGGATGCTAGGCAACCAGACTTCCTCGCCACAATGATGTGGGGCAAGATGCTTCTCGAGCAGTTGGACGAAGAGATGCACCTAGTCTTCGACGGTGTGGCTCGTTCCAAGGCCGAGGCACACATGCTCTCTACTGCTCTTTGGTTCTACGAAAGAGAGAAGCCAACGGTGATTTATATCAACGTCTCTCGTAAGTGGAGCGAGGAGAAGTTGCTCAAGCGTGGTCGTGCTGATGACGTTAACCTGGCAAGGATAGACAAGAGACTCGACTGGTTCGACAAGGATGTTATACCCTCTATTGAGTCCTTCAGGGAAAATCCATTCTTTAGAGTGATAGAAATCAACGGCGAGCAGAGTGTAGAGGCGGTGCATGCAGAATTAATTTCTAAATACGAATACTCAGAGTGATCAGACTAAAGACCAAAGAACAAATACAAACAATGCATGAGGGTGGCAAGCGACACTCCGAGATTCTTCGTGCTTTAGCCGAGATGGTCACTCCAGGTATGTCCACTCTAGTACTCGAGGAGGAGGCCCTACGGCTTATTCATGCTCACGGTGACACGCCAGCTTTTTTGAACTACTCTCCTAAGGGTGCTTCGCGTCCATTCCCCGCAGCACTCTGTGTATCTATAAACGACGAGATTGTGCATGGAATACCAAATGAGAAGGAGAGGATACTTAGAGATGGCGACATAGTATCACTCGACCTTGGGCTCAAGCATGAGGGCTTCATTACCGACTCAGCAGTCACAGTAGCAGTGGGTTCTGTAGACGATGAGTCTAGAGACATCATGCGTCTTGCCAAGGAGGCACTAGAGGCGGGGATTAAGGCTGCACAGCCAGGTGCGCATATAGGTGACATTGGTGATGCTGTATACAAGGTAGTGAAGGGCACTGGCTACTCACTCGCAGAGGACCTAGCAGGACACGGTGTTGGCTTCGAGGTGCATGAGGACCCATTCGTACCAAACATGGGGAGGAGGGGAGAGGGTGAGAAGTTGGTCCCTGGTATGGTTATTGCTATAGAACCAATGGTTAATGCTGGAGGTGGTGCCATAGCCGACACCGATGACGGATATACCATCGTCACCGCAGACGGTTCTCGCAGTGCTCATTTCGAACATACTATTGCAATTACCGATACAGGAAACATCGTTTTGACTCGTTAGGTGGGTGTGGTAGTGTTGGCCATAGAATCAACCTACAGGGGGCCAAATGTCAGCGAAGATCTTGCTTGGGCTCATCGTCGCTATCGTAGCTTTCGGAATACTAGCTGAGTGGTACTACCGCTGGATCAGGCGCGTGCAACCGGTGGATAACTCTGATCCGTTTGCTGCACCAGATCTGGACAAGTATGTTGCTGATATTGAACATGGTGATAATTTGGATAGAGGTCATAATTTATTAGACTCAGTAGAGAAATGGGCTGCTGAGAGGGGAATGACACTAGATGAGTATCGCGATCACATCATCGAACAGATAGCGAAGTGTCCATACCCAACGATCAACTGCCTTACTCAGACTGAGCTCGAGGATGTAGCAATGCAGAGATTTGGTCTCTCTTCTCCGAGAGTGGCTGATCATGCATATCATTGTAGGTATTGTCGGCCACAAGTCCTGTTGCTTCGTCAGCGAGGACCGAGATAATCTCGGTCTTTTTCTTTGGTCTAACCTTTGTTATACTCATCTTCTAATTCATATTTATGTCACATCCAAAGAAAGAAAGGAGTTTCGTAGCTGTTAAGCACGATGGAGTGCAGAGGACTTTGGTGGGGGAGATCATCAACCGCGTAGAGAGGACAGGACTTAAGATTATTGGTCTCAAGATGTTTGTGCCAAGTATGCCTCAGACGGTAGAGCACTATGGCAAGGATGATGCTTGGTGTGAGAAGGTGGGTCAGAGGACTTTAGACAATATGGCGAAGGAGGGTAAAACTACAGATAAGACAGCTGTTGAGATTGGTCGCGAGGTGTTGAATGCTCTTTATAGGTACTTCACTCTAGGACCAGTTGTTGGATTTGTCGTTGAGGGCAACAAGGCGGTTGACATTGTGAAGAAGTTGGTCGGTGGTACCGAACCTACTACTTCGGATGTTGGTACTATAAGAGGTGATTACACTCTAGACTCATATGATTTGGCCAATGTAGATGGGAGAGCAGTGAGGAATCTTATACATTGCTCCGATAAGCCAGAGGAAGCAGAGCGCGAGATCAAGATTTGGTTTAAGAATGACGAATTGATCAACTACAAATCTATTCAAGAGGCGATATTGTACGACGTAAACATTGACGGTATCTTAGAATAATTCTGTATTCTTAGCTTAGTATTCCCATTTTTTCGAAAACTGGGGATTACTCATCTCTTATAACTTTTGCAAAAGTTCTAAGTAGTTATAATGATTGTAGGGTTATCTAAGGTATTATCTAGCTAACCAATATTTAGGGATCTCGAATCGTTCTCGACCTTGGTCCTGAACTGAGAGAACCCACCTAGTTTTAGAACTAGGGAATACCAAGGTAACCCCATGAAAGTCCCCCATTCCGCGCAAGCGTTATGGGGGGTTCTCGTTTATAATATGCCGATGCAACGCAACTTCCTCTTCCTAACCTTTCTCTCTGTGGCCCTTATGGGCTTTCTTCATCATTTAGGAAGTTATTACTTTCTGTATTGGAGTATCGGTTGGTTTGATATGGTGATGCACTTCTTGGGTGGACTCTCTGTGGCACTCATTTTTGTCTGGGGGTATTACTTCTCTGGAGTTGGGGGAGGGGATGTGTCTGTCGACAAGCGTTTGATTATGAAGACCTTTCTCTTTGTCATGATTATTGGTGTTGCATGGGAGTACTTCGAATATTATTTCAAAATTGCTAATCCAACGAAGGGCAATTATGTAGAGGACACCACTCTCGACCTCATCTTCGACGCACTTGGAGCACTCTTGGTCGGTATAATAAGTAACAAAAAAATAAATTCATGAAAACAAATCTAACTTGCTACGGTGGTGTAGGTACAGTCACGGGAGCGAACTTCCTCCTTGAAGTAGAGGGTGATGGGAAGTTGCTCAAGGTACTTATTGACTGTGGGCTTTTCCAAGGATTAATCGCTGAGAGTGAGGTGTCAAAAACTTTTGATTACGATACCACTACCATCGACTTCCTCTTCATCACTCACGCGCATATTGACCATATTGGTCGCATACCTGACCTGGTTAAGGCTGGCTTTAACGGTAAGATTCTCTCTACTCGAGAGACGAAGGATATCGCACGCTTTATGTTGAAGGATCTCTCGCATATTGCGGGGGAAGGGGACGATGCTGCCGAAAAGGCTCTAAGCATGTGGGATACACTGCCTTATCACACAGCTAAGAAGTTTGATCTCGGTGGAGTAGAGGCTTTCTCACTTGAACTCTTCGATGCCGGCCACATCTTGGGCTCTGCAATGTACAAGCTCACCTTCCCCTCGGGTAAGTCGATCTTGTTTAGTGGTGACATTGGTAACTCACCCTCACCACTCCAGAGTGATGTCGAGAGGGTGAGCGATACTACCTACATTCTTATGGACTCTGTCTATGGAGACCGTAATCACCAAAGCAATGATGAGAGAGACAAGCGGTTTGCCGAGATAATAGAGGATGTTATAGAGAGGAAGAGTACTCTCCTTATACCCGTTTTCTCTCTCGAGCGTACACAGGTAATGATTCATGAGTTAGACAAACTCTTTACTTCTAAGGGTCTTAGGAGTATTCCAGTATTCCTCGACTCACCACTCGCGATCAACATTACCGAGATTTATAGAAATCATTTCAACACTCCCGATAAAGATTTGTACTTCAACAAGCTTCAAGAGACCGCACAGGTGAGAGACTCAATTAGCATCAGTCATATCCCTGGACCCAAGATCATTATGGCTGGCTCTGGTATGTCGACTGCTGGACGCATTGTGCATCACGAAGAGCATTATTTACCAGACCAGAATGCCACACTGCTCTTTGTCGGGTACCAAGCAGCTGGGACTCTAGGACGACTTATCCAAGACGGTGCGAAGGAGGTGAAGATCAATGACAAGTTGATTAAGGTTAATGCGAGAGTGCTGACTATTGACGGCTTCTCTGCACACGCAGACTCTGACCAGTTGGTGAAGTTCGTTGAAGCGAGCGAGAAGAGTGTGCAGAAGGTCTTCATTACTATGGGTGAACTCAAGTCCTCGATTTTCTTGGCACAAAGACTCAAGGACGAGCTCGGTGTTGAGTCTGTCATCCCAGAGAAGGGCAAGAGGTACGAACTCGACTTATAGTAAAAATATGAACACCAAACTTATTTGGTTACTGATGGCAGTGGGCACTACTCTCGGTGGTTATGTACCACTATTTTGGGGCGGCAGCACCTTCTCTATGTCATCAATTATACTCGCAGCAGTTGGTGGCTTCCTTGGTATCTATGCTGGTTACAAACTCAGTCAGTAAGAGGGTTACTTAACTGCTTCTACAATCTTAGCGAAAATAGTTGGATGATTCTCTGCGAGGTCAGCGAGGATCTTGCGATCAAGCTTGATACCCTTCTTGTTCAAAGCGTCGATGAACTTTGAGTAGGAGAGACCTAGTGGCTTAACAGCTGAGGAGATGCGGACATTCCAAAGACGGCGGAAGTCACCCTTCTTGTCTCGTCTGTGAGCAAAGGCGTATGTACCTGCATGGAAGATGGCCTCGTTAGCCTGGCGTTCCTTGGTTGAGCGACCAAAGCGGTAACCCTTAACCTTTCTTAATATATTCTTTCTTGTTTTGAGGGCATTTACACCCTTTTTGACTCTGGTCATGGACTTGTAGTGAGTTTATCGAACTATTATTTGATATTTACTAGGAAACGGCTCCTCTCCTTGTTGCTCATGTGGAACTCTGAGTTCCTACCCTTGGCACCCTTCTCAGAGCTAGACTCCTTGGCGTTGAAGTGGTTTTGACCAGTTTTGCGCACCAAAATCTTGCCCCTCTTGGTGACTTTGATCCTTTTGGCGAACGATTTGTTGGTCTTAATTGACATAAAATAAGCCGTTTATTGGCCTGTACATATTACTTATTTCTGAGCGTTTGTCTAGGCTTTTTCGATAATAGCTGTCATGCCCTTCGGGCTCTTTTTGGGAGCATCAGCGATCTTGTGGGGGACAGTTACCAGCTTGAGTAGGCGCTCTATACGCTCTTTGAGGAACTTCTCATCCAGGTACTTAGCTCTGCCTGGGAGGAAGAGGTTGATCTGGACTCTGTTGCCCTCAGCAAGCCATTCTGAGGCCTTCTTAGCCTTGAGGCCGAGATCGCTCTCGCCGGTACCTAGCTTCACTTGGACGCTCTTCACCTCGACTGAGTGGGCCTTCTTCTTTGATTCCTTCTCCTTCTTAGCTTCGGCATACATGTACTTACCTAGGTCGGTAATCTTAGCTACCGGGGGTATCGCGTTTGGAGAGATCTCGACTAGGTCAAGGGAGAACTCAGCCGCCTTCTTAAGAGCGTCTTCTAGACTAAGGACACCGAAGTTCTCTCCCTCAGGGCCTATGACTCGAACTTCTTTAGATCTTATGGCGTGATTCGTTCTCGGGGTGAGCAATGCCTTTTTATTAGTTGGTGTGAGTATACACTATATTTTCCTTAGTTTCTACTGGTACTATATAGGTATGGAAATAAAGCACAGTCTCCCAGATCTTGAGCAAATCATCAGATCTCGCCGTCCTTTGAAGAACGCTTTCGTGAAGACTCAAGCAACTTTATCTGCCTCAGAGCGATTCGCTGTTTATGTTACTCATCATGTGGGTTCTATCGAGTTTTTCTCCATTCTTATGGTGTGGAGTTTGGGGTGGCTCATGTGGAACCTCTTTGGTCCATCACACCTACGCTTCGACCCAGCACCCGCTTTCGTTATATGGCTCTTCCTCTCAAATATCATCCAGCTCATTCTTTTGCCACTCATTCTTATTGGACAGAACTTGGACAACAGACATACCAACATGCAGGCAGAGGAAGATTATCAGATTAACAAGCACTCAGAGGAGGAGATTAAGATCATCATTGGCCATCTTGAGAACCAGAACGAGCTTATGTTAGAAATTATGCGCAAACTAGACAGAAATTAATCGTCGCTTTAGAATGGTCAGAATGACAATTAAGCAGACATTTATTGGACTCGATCTGGCCTACACGGAGGTTCGGAGTCTTATGTCTGTCTTTCTTAAGAAACTAATTTAAGGAAACCAAACACAAGCCTCTGAACCACAGAGGCTTTGTTCTTTTACCCCGTGTCTCACTCCCAACCAGAGGACAAGATGCAGCAAGAGCTCGAAGTTGTGAAGGTCGATGTGAAGGATGGCAAGAAGATCGCCAAGATCAGGCACCAGTGTGATCCGACGACGCTCCTGACTTTGACGGAGACACACCATGGCTGGGTGGACGAACTCGGGGTGAAGTATCCACCGGACTACATCGAGGTGTAGTCTCAGTCCCGCGCAAAGCGGGACTTTTTCTATAAGAAAAACCGCACCACAAGTGGTGCGGACTTACTTCAGGAACTTGATTCCGATTTTGATAATGATAGCGAGGAAGCTAAGAGCGCACATCACACCCGTAGTACGGTGGAAGAAGCTCTCAAGTATCGAGTCGAACATTGGTACTTGCTTGTTCTTCTTCCGCTTCGTATCATTTTTCTCCCACTGGATACAGTAGAGAAGAAGAGGGAAGAATGTCGCAAGGATCATGACGGCCCAGAGGTTGTCGAAACCAAGCACCAAGTCGAGCACACTCACTCCTTTTTTCTAAGTGTTAGGCTCTGGGATTTTCTCGATCTTGATTCGGAATTGCTTAGGCCCACTAATGGCCATCTTGTGGAGGGCTCTGTGGCAAATACCGATCATTGTACCTTCGAAGTAAATCCATTTGCCGGACGTTGCCTCAAAGCCATCGAGCGGATGAGGCTTTTCGACCAGTGTGTATGTACAAGGCGGACACTCCATCTCAACAAAATTGTTGTCCGCATCGTAGAGATAGAATCTCACCGGGAAGGTGACCTCATACATGTTCGCCACCTCCTTTAGGGTTCAGGTCTAGTGCGATACTAAGTCCTCCAAACCCCAAAGTCAAACAAAAAAACTCCACGCAGGGTGGAGTGTGGTACTAGTCAGAATATGGTGGATTCAGAAGCTTGAGTTCGTAGAGCTCACCGACGATGAATTTGATCAGGTACTCGGCAGCATCATCGTGGTACATCTCTAGGAGTTCCTCAGCTCGATCGAGGAATGTGAGGATGTGTCCCGCGGTGGGCCCCTCCTTGCTCGCGTTCGTCAGAGACTCATTCTCATGGCCCCAACAGCGTAGTGCCCCACGGTACTTTGTAATGAGTGAGCGGAGCATGATGCGTTTGTCGCTCCTTCGTATGTCAGCTCGGAGACGCCGACCAGCGTCGTTGAGGTGGCCCCAGAAACCAAACTTAGCTACCTGCTCTTCGTCAAAACTCGGGGTTGTACCACGGTTGCCCATTAACTCCTCCTGTAAGGTTCAAGATTCTTCAGTCAGCCTACTCTCAAAATTAAAAAATGCAAAAGAAAAACTCCGATACTGTCGGAGTTTTGTATCTAGCTCAGCTTCGCTTCATCCCAGGGCCATTTGGGGAGCCAAGCTTTGCAGAACTTGAGTGCCGCCTTGCGAATGGTTTTTGAGTGGACCCTCTTCTTTTCTGAATCGTCCTCGAAACTGTAGCTAAACTTCGGGGTGATAAAGTACACAGCGTCTTTCTCTTCAGGTAGATAGATCAGTATCGCTGGGCACTTACCGTCTTCACCTTTTCGATAGAAACGGCCCTTGAACCCGAGTGTCTTAGCAAAGGCGGGGAAGTGTTCATGAAGTTCATCCGGAGAAATTGGGATCAATGCCCCTAATGCCTCATGGTATTGACCAATAGCCATGAGACACAAATGAACTCTTTCGTAGGCCAGCCTTTGGTGAACCGTTAGAGACTTGAGGTAATTAACGCGCTTCTCCACTTTCTTCTTTCGCGTGTTCGCGGACGCCTTATTAGCATGGGGGTTCCATCTGCTCCAGCCCACTGCATGTTCGCGCTCATCATGACACAGTGCCATTTTGTCTCCAAGTGTGGGTTCGTTTCTATTTTTAGAATACTCTCAAAATTAAAAAATGCAAAAGAAAAATCCCCTAAGCCGGGCCTGGGGGATTGAAGGAATGTCCTCGTTGTGAGGATTGGAACAGAGCTTTAGTGGCGTCCGGGCGCGACGACGTTCAGAACAACCTTCTTCCATTCGGGAGAAGTATTGGCCTTGTCGTTGTCCAATGCCGCCTTGTACACTTCGTAGCTCTGTGCGGCAAGACCGAGCTGACGAGCTTCTCGGACAACATGGCGGCACTGGTTGTTGTGCTGCCGCCACTCTTCGGCCTCGGCCATTCTGCGCCGGAATGATTCCGCGTCTCCATCGTTTGGGTGATCTTCCTCGGTCAAGATGGAACGGAGCCCAATTCCGAAGAGACGGAGGAAGGCGTTGAGATGAATCTTCAAACCTATGAACATAACAGTGCTCCTATATGTGAGTTCTACATTAATAGAATCACACATCATTAAAATTGTCAAGCTACCACAATATAGAACTACTATGAGGAGGGTTAGTGGAGAAGAGGCTGTGGCGCAGATGAGTACATCTGCATCCTACCAAAATATAGAAAAGCCCCGCTCATGCGGGGTTTTCTTATTTTGGTGGACTTAGTTAGCGAAAATTGGAATATGCTCCATCTATGGGTTTTCGAAGCCTCTGAGGTGATTTCCAGCTCAAATGATAGAATTATCTATCATGAGTTATGAAAGCCTAAATTCTGATCTCGACAAACAAGAATTTCTATTTCTGAGTGAGAAAGATCAGCAAGTCTTAAAAGAAGGGGGGCGAAAGGTTGTGGAACTTTTACTTAAAGACTTTACAGATGAATTACCCAAAGCAATAATTTTCCCTGATACTTCCGCGAGGCCTCTCGCTCACATGTTTCTGCCTATTTTAAGGAAGTTGTCAGAAGAAAGGGGGCAAGAGATTCCGTCTTTTTATTTTTTCCAACAGGTCCATGGTGACCCATCAAATATAGAGAGAGCTGAAGAGATCCTGGATTATGAGGGAAGGGGCTCTAAACTGGAAGAATTTTTAAAGAAGTTTCTATTTAAAGATGGTGGTGGGATAGCAATTATTGATGATTATGTCAGTGCAGAAGCAAACACTATAGGTAAAATCAGACACGCATTTGGTGACAAAAATATCCCTGCTTATGCAGTGATTGGACAGGTAAATTTTTTTCCTGATTTTGCCAAGATAAATGTTGGGTTGCTTGATCCATATGCATCTCGTCCAGGAAGATTGTCAAAAGGTTTCGATTACAGAGAAAGTAATGCTATTGGAGTAAGTAAGGATTCTAACTCGATCTATGTATCTAAAAATGAAAGTGTTGGGGAGGATGTTACCAAGCTGAGATCTGATATGAAAAAAGTGGGTGAGGAAATTGCTTCTGGTCTATAGCACAAAACCCACCATGAAGGTGGGTCGTGTTATCTGGGGACTTAGTTAGTGAAAATTGGAATATGCTCCATCTTTGGATTTTTGAAGTCTCTGAGGCGATTTTAAACAAAACAAAAGGAGAGCTGGTTGGGCTCTCCTAAAATCTTTTTGGACCAGAGCACTTTCATGCTACTCAGGCTTCGTCTTCTTGAATCGCTCGTCCTTCTCTGCGAGCCAAGTTTCAAGGGCACCGAAGAGTTCTCCGGATTTCACGCCCAGGAGTGTGTGTGGTGGAACTAAGAGAGCATCTTTAGTTCCGTAAGTCACGTGCCGCTCCTCGCAGATTGCCCTGCCGACCGCTTCAGCGCGCTCGCGGTATTCGCGGTAGAAGTCGGGGTCACTTCCGAAGAGAGTAGTTACAACGCCCACTAGTTGAACAGCTTCTATCACATCACTCACAGTTCTTGTCATGGGGGCTCCTTTGGAGATGGTTCTACCAACATAAAATCACAATCAAAAAAGTATGTCAATAGTGGTGGAGATGGGCGGACGCTTAGCTATCTCACTCCTCGGAAACCCACGGTTTTCCGAATCCTTCCTCCACGGGAGACCAGAGTGTTCTCCCGACCCCTCTCCAAGGTTCGATTCCATCACTACTAGCAGATAACACAAAACTCACCATGAAGGTGGGTCGTGTTATCTGGGGACTTAGTTAGTGAAAATTGGAATATGCTCCATCTTTGGATTTTTGAAGTCTCTGAGGCGATTATAGGCTAACGGTGTTAATATGATTGTATGAATTTTGAAAAACCAATAACACAGGAATCTAACAAGAGGGAAGTTTTTATTAATAAGCTTCGTGAAGAAGTGGGTAGGCTAGTGGAAGCAGGAAGACTTACTCAAGAGCAAGCAGATGAGAAGATTGCTAACGCAGAAAAGATTGAGGAGGGTCTTTCTGAAACTCCTGAAGTAGACGCAGAGATATTCGCAATTGCTGGAATATCTACGGAGGCAGAAATGATTCAATTGTTAGGAAAAAGAAAAACTGACATTTAGTCAGTCTTCTTATTTTGGTGGACTTAGTTAGCGAAAATTGGAATATGCTCCATCTATGGGTTTTCGAAGCCTCTGAGGCGATTTTCAAAAATGGCTCTAAATAGGGGTTTTGAACTACCTTTGTTTCAGTGCAGGGTATCTATTGACAGACAGCTCTTACTATGCTATACTTATTAGGTAAAGTAAGTTCTTTGAAAGATGTCATCCTGTTGAGTTTGGAAGAAGGGACGTAATTGACTTGCTGGCGAAACAGCTAAGCCGATTATAGATTTTCTTCCAAACTCAACTCAACCCACAGGAGAAGCATACAATGATTAAGTTCGTTACCACCTACCACGGCATGCACCTCAATGTCTTCCTGGTTGTCGACCAGGACCAAGCCTACCTTTTGTGCTATGAGCACGAGACGGATGAGTTCGGTTACATGTGTCCTTGTTGCATGAACGACAGTCATCGTCGAGCCATCATGGACACGGTGAGTGAGGCTATCCGTGATGGTAACGTGAAGGGGACAGTCTTGTGGTGCAGCCACAAGAATGACTCTCCTCACCTCGGCGAAAACTTGGGCCACTATGCTCCCTTGGAGCAACGCATGTTCAAGGGTGGTTCGGCGAAAGGAATTTCTGCCGAAACTAAGGCCCTCATTCGTGAGGAAGCTTTGCGTCAGGTGGCTGTGGGAGCCATCAAGGATTTTGCGCCGCGAACGTAATAGCGGTAAACCCACTCGGTGAAGTAACCTACGAGTTCAATCCTCGTAAAACTTTCAAACAGAACGCACGACCTTAGGGTACGGCGTTCTTTTTCTTTGAATAAAACTATACCTCAAAGAAACAAGAGCTTGAGGGCAGTGGCTTTAATAGCTAATAGAAAAGAAATGAACAGTCCACAAAATATCACAAGCTAAACTCGGGAAAGTCTTTCGAGATACTTTCGCGGGCAGATGTGGCTTTAATGAAGCGTCCCGATATGCGCAAGCTTATCGAGTATATTGAATCCACCACCTCAGTTGGTGTGGCGTCGCATAGTAATGCGACATCCTACCAAAATATAGAAAAACCCCGCTCATGCGGGGTTTTCTTATTTTGGTGGAGATGGGCGGAATCGAACCGCCGTGCAAAGATGAATCAGAGTGAGGTCTACATGAGGTAGACTGCTTCATTTGGTTTCAAACATTAAGATACAAAACAGACGAAAGCTCTTAATGCTCTATCCTCGAGTGTTAGAAGGAGAGTGAGGAGGCTCTACTTCGAGTCCAAAGTATTCCACAACTTTCAAGCCCTTGGACAAAGCTTGAGGTCATGCGCACATGCGAGCTTACGCTCTAGCGTATGCGAACTGGAAGTCCTTCATACCGAAGTATGGAGAAATCCTAGCAAAAGAATCTTTTGCAGTTGAGTTTTGAGAGGGATTTAAGAGTCCTCTCGGCTCTCTCACGCGTCACTCTGATGGTCGTCCTTGTCTAGGCCGATCATCCCCGTATTTAAATGTAAGTTACAAACTTCTCTTTAGGTCTCTCTCGGTGTCGCGCTTCTTGATCGATTCGCGTTTGTCGAATTCCTTCTTACCGCGAGCAATAGCGACGCGACACTTGATAAACCTACCTTTATTATACACCGTAATTGGCACAATTGTCAAGCCCTTGGTGGCCTCGGCTGTGGCGAGTTTCGAGAGCTCGTCTTTGGTCATGAGGAGCTTCCTAACTCTTTTAGGGTCGTAGTCTGTCTTAAGATTTTTGGGCTGGTACGGAGCCACCTCTGCATTGAGGAGGAAGGCCTCTCCACCTCGGACCGAGACGAAGGAGCCGGCGAGACTCATCTTCCCAGCACGAACACTCTTCACCTCGGGACCATCTAGTTCGAGCCCCGCCTCGAACTCTTCCATAAGTTCGTAGTCGAAGCGTGCCTTCCTGTTCTCTGCGTAATTACTCATGGTGTCATCATAGCAAAACCTAGATTTTTCGGTATAATTCGGTGAATGTCAGAGAACAAAAACCAGCATAATAAGAAGAAGATCATCATCACTAAGTCAGGTGGTAAGGGCAAGATACCCGAGAGCTTCGCCAGACAAGCAATTCTCACGGTCTTCATCTTCTTCGTCATTACCAGTCTCTACTCTTATATCAATGGCAGTGGAGAGAAGCCGGCTGAGATACCGCTATCTGTCCTTGCTCAGGATGTGGTTGCTGAGTTGGTACAGAAGATCGAGGTGAAGGGTGACGAGCTCATCATCACCTACAAGGATGAGACACAGAAGATCTCTAAGAAGGAGGAGGGAGCACCACTCACCACCACTCTCGCTAACTATGATGTCACCAAGGAGGCACTTGCTGGTGTAGAGGTCTCTATAATCTCAGACCGTGGAGCCGGCTTCTGGATCCTCTCACTCACACCCATCATCCTCCCAATTATTTTTGTTATCTTCTTTGTTTGGTTCCTTTCGAGACAAGTTAAGGGTGCGGGGATGCAAGCCTTCACCTTCGGACAGTCGAAGGCGAGGATGATCCATCCAGACGACAAGGTGAGTCGCATTACATTTAAGGATGTAGCGGGTGCCAAGGAAGCTAAGGAAGAACTAAGTGAGATAGTCGACTTCTTGAAGAATCCAAAAAAGTTTTTAGAAATTGGCGCGAGGATTCCTAAAGGTATTCTTCTCATGGGTGCACCAGGTACAGGCAAGACCTTGCTTGCACGAGCGGTGGCGGGGGAGGCTGGAGTGGCCTTCTTCTCCATTTCGGGTTCTGAGTTTGTCGAGATGTTTGTCGGAGTGGGAGCGTCACGAGTACGCGATCTTTTCGACATGGCGAAGAAGTCAGCACCAGCAATTATTTTCGTCGATGAGATTGATGCAGTAGGCCGAGTGCGTGGTGGTGGTATGGGCGGAGGGAACGACGAGAGGGAGCAGACTCTAAACCAAATCCTAGTCGAGATGGATGGCTTCGAACCGAACGAGAAGGTAATAGTCATGGCCGCGACGAATAGACCCGATGTCCTTGACCCCGCGTTACTTCGACCTGGTCGCTTTGATCGTCGTGTTACTCTCGACCTACCAGACCGATCTGATCGCGAGGAGATTTTGAAAATACATGCGAGGAAGAAGCCTCTGGCTGAGGATGTGAACTTGATCCTCATTGCCGAGCGAACACCAGGCTTCTCTGGTGCCGACCTCTACTCGCTGATGAACGAAGCGGCGATACTCGCCGCTAGGGAGAATAGGACTAAGGTGTCTCAGTTTGATTTGATCCGCTCGATAGAGAAGGTGATGCTTGGTCCAGAGAGGAAGAGCCATATTCTGAGCAAGAAGGAGAAGGAGTTGACCGCCTACCACGAAGCAGGGCACGCCATCGTTGCATCTGTCCTTCCATACGCGGACCCAGTGCACAAAATTTCTATCATTAGTCGAGGTCGCGCAGCGGGTTATGTTCTTAAGCTACCAATTGAGGACAGAAAGCTCCAGAGTAAGAAGGAGTTCTTAGATGACATTGCAGTAGCGCTCGGTGGTTATGTAGTGGAGAAGACGATCTTCGGTGACCTTACTACTGGTCCATCTAACGACCTGCAAGTTGCCTCAGCTCTAGCTCGGGATATGGTGGCGAAGTATGGCATGAGCGAGAAGTTGGGTGCCGTAGCGTTCGAGAGTCAGCCTGGTAGACCAATGTTTGGTCAACGCCTAGAGGAGAAGGGTTATTCGGAAGAGGTGGGGGCGAAGATAGATGCAGAAGTTTCTAAAATAATTGATGACTCAATGAAGAGGGCACACGAGATCATTACTACTCATCGTGAGGCATTGAATGATATTGCGAAGACTCTGATAGAAGTCGAGACAATAGAGCAGAAGCAGTTTGAAGAGATCTTAGTGAGGAACAAGATCAAGCCTAAGAAGAAGCTCGATATAGAGCATCAGCCTCTAGTGTAGTAACAAAAAACCGTCCCGAATCTCGGGACGGTTTTTTTTGATTCTTAAGAATACTCTCAACTACATTGTTGAACCAGAAGCGTTGCAGTTTCGGCACATCTTCTTGTGGCCGAAGATCTCAACGATAGCTGAGATACCTACGAGGATGTAGATAACCATAGCTACTGTTGGACCAACGAAGTTAGCTAGGTCCCAACTAGACATAAGTCCAGTTAGAAGCCAGTTAAGACCTCCAACAATGAGCAAGATAAACGCGATTTTGTGAAGCATTAAATTAATTAATTTACTTATAACCTCACGGTTAATTATAGCAATATAGATAGTGTTAAGGATGAAGTTTGTCCACAGAGGTTTTTTGATATATCCTTGTGTAAACAACCGCCCGTAGCTCAGTTGGTTAGAGCACAGAGCTTATACCTCTGGGGTCCTTGGTTCGAATCCAAGCGGGCGGACAAGAAAAATCCCCAAACAAAAGTTCGGGGACATGTAAATTACTGATCCTTCATAAGCACGAGGAGTGCGGCTCTTGCTTCCTCGGCACTCTTGTACACCCTGGTCTTCACAGTGATGTTCGGTACCTTCACTGGATTCGAGAGGACACCCAAGGGTTCTTGTGAGTCTGTGCGTCGAAACATTACTCCAGCAGATGATGTGATCTTAGTCACTCCATCACGAACGCACATAAGGGACTTAACCTCGTACGAGCTCTCAAGGAAGTACACAGCCTTCTGCTGGCTGAAGTAGTTCACATTCGCCAGCCCATTCTTCACATCTTTGATCCGCCAGATGTGGTCGTTGCCATACTCCTTCCAGAGTGGTCTGCCAAAGGCATCGAACTCAGTAACTCTCCAGAAGCCCGAGTAGAAGCGAGTCTTACTCGCAACCTCTAGACCATTCGTTGTGTCACTTGGGTTCTGTACATTCCAGTCGGAGTTTTGAAGCAGGTTTGCCCCAGTACTACCGTATGGGTAGATGTTGTAACCGTAGTAGTTCCTCGCCGCGATGAAGAAAGTCTTACCCTCTTCGATCATGAAGCTTGTTCTATACTCGTCGGGCAGACGCCGTATCCACCAAGGTAGACCCAGGTAGTATGCACCTGTGTCTGGTGGGGTAGGACTTACATAGATGTCACTCATCTCGATCCAATAGGGTGGATTCGAGTCGATCATGATGATGTCGACGACGCACATTTGTTTGGGCTCTTCGGGCTCAATGATCGTCGGCCTCTCCTCAGAAGTGCAGTTGAGCACAATGCTGAACAAGAGGAAGAGCAAGATAACTCTGATAACTCGGCGCATGCTACATCTCCAAGTCGGGGGAGTGTATGAGAAGAACTTCTAGTCGCATATTGCTCTTCGGTTAGAGCCTTGTCAAACAATTTTTATAAAAAAGCACCCCCGCGACATCTCTGTCGTCAGGGGTTTTCTCTCGGCCGAGCTCTAGGCTCAGCCCTTGCCGAGGGCGGGTACAGCGGTGACGCTGAAGGTGGAGGTCCGCGACGGATTCGATTGATCGTAAACCGAAATCAATGCTTCGCCGGGATTCTTGGCGGCGAAATCGACGTAGAGTCTCCACGTCACCCGCTCGCAGTTAGGGGAGCACGGCTCGTCCATGGCGGGATACGCATACAAGCGGATCGTCATGTCCGGGTTGCCCGAGACCTCCTTCACCTTGTAGTCGAGCTGGGGTGCGCGACCGGCTGGGGCGTAGAAGTTCATCGACTGGGAGTGGAAGTTCCCAACCTGGATCTCGAAGGAGAGCCATTCGAACGGCGGGAGCTCGATCTTCTCCTCGACGACGGGCGCGAGGATCTCCTTGGTGCAGCCGGTGAGCGTGAGCGACATGAAGATCATGACGAGCGAGAGCAGACGACGCATGGACTACCTCCGAACGGGGTGGATTTGTTGCGGGGAACTTCTGCCTATATTATATTACACAAATGCCCATTTTGTCAAGCCCTGGCTAAACGCTTCTTCTTGAACACTTTTTTCAAAAACTTTCTTAATTTAAATATTTCCATATGAAAGAATGGGGTGAACCAGTCGATAGAAGCAGTGAAGAGGATTCCACCAGTAAAGAAGGTTGAGTGCTGCACAGTTTTAGATGCGAGAGAGACATCAAAAAGTTTATGCATATAGTAGGGGAGGAAGCCGACTGAGGTGAGGTTCACCCCAGTTTGTCCCGCAAGATCGCGGAAGCGTTGCTCGACAATGGTCAACGGACAGTTGCCGTAGTATGACCAGAGTATGACGATGAGCACCAAGGCTCCCGCCTCCCAAGGACGAAATCTCTTATATCTAAATGAGAGCAAAAGTCCAAGTACTACAGCAATAAGGGTGGCGACGTGTGCGAGGGCGGTTAGGTTCGCGAGTAGTGCATAATTCATTCCGATAATTTTAGCACAAAGAAAAACACCATTCGGATTCTTTCGAATTCAAATGGTGTTGTTGTGCCTACGGGCAAGTAGTTTTGACAGTGAGGACGATGTCGCTTACTCCCATAGTGGCGGTGACATTGTCACCAGAAACGGTTTTCACCCTGATCGAGTCACTCATGATCGAGAAGGTGTACGAACCAGCAGTCGGAGGGTTGGGGACACTGCCCTTGAGGGTTGTTCGCCACTTGCCTCCTGGCAGGATCGCAGACAATGTACCGAACTGGATGTACGAAGCGATTGAGTCCGTCTGCGCATCGATGTTTGGGGTGATACTGTTGTCGCTGTTCCGCCATGAAGGGCTGAACTGCCACACCTTTATGCCAACAACAGTGCGCGCGGTCATTCTGACCGTGAGTTGCTTTGGTACGATTGAAGCTGTGCTCGAAGTGTTCTCGAACTCGACAGTGCCCATGTTGAGCGAGTCACTTGGTGTGTCGAGTCTCGCACACACACCCGGAGCGAGGAAGCGCACAGTCGCGCCGACAGTCTCGGGTCCGGGCTCGGTCGTACCTCCCTCGCCACAAGCAGTGATGAGGGAGATGAGGCCGATCAGGCTGAGGATCACGAACCTGCGGATGCTAGCAGTCATTGGCCCCTCCGGGTCAATAGGGTTTGGAGAACTACATATCTGAAAGCCATTAGACTCCTATCATGTGTTCTTGTCAACTTTATTCAAAATGGATTTTGTAGGTGGAGCAGGAGAGACGGTTTTTTGACATCCGTATTTTAAGGAGTACCTTGGTATTTGAGAGGTACGCCTCTCATAACCTTCACTGGAGGATCGGGTATGCCCGAGACCACAGGAAACAAAGTTCTTTCCACGGGTGTTCTGACTCGTACGACTCCGCTTAGTCTGTCGGACTGGGAGGTTCTCATCGAGGATCGGGTGGCCATGCTCAGGCCTCATTGGGATGAGTTGGCGACGAGAGAACTCGCCACCGCCTTCCACTTGAGGAGTTGCAGTACTCGCAGGCATTTGATCAGGGAGGATGACCCTAAGTTCGAGAGGATTTTTCCCGATGGATCAAGGGATAAGAACTTCGAATTGGAGAGAGCTCTCTACGGGGATGAATTCAAGGCTCGGCGAGTGACGATTCCCAATTCTGGCTACGTGCCGGATGGTTTGCTGGGGGATTACGGAGCTCGTGATGGGGTGCTACTTAGTTGGCGGATCATGGAGAGCCGGACTTGGTCGATCGTGAGGGTTCACTTTATTGGTATTCGTGACCCAGAAGTCGACAAGCTGGATGACAGTCATGCGATGAACATCGCTGGCTGGTTCAGTGGGTATGAGAAGGCGACTCTAGTAGAGGTGCAGCCAATGGAGCTTGGCGAGCTCATCCAGACTCTTGCCATCAACCCTCTTGAGATCTGGCTCCGATTGGGTGAGGCGCTAATCCAACTCACCAGTCATCGCCGCCGTCTCTACGAGTCACTCCAAGCGCTCGAACGTAGGGTTCAGCGCGAGGAAGAGATGTTCCGTCATGTTCCCAACTGAGAGCCTTGCTCTCAGTTTTTTATTCAAAATGGATTTTTTGTTCTGAGGATCCCAATCTCTTGCTTAGTTTTGGATACTTTTTTAATTCGGGATCCGTTTCAATAATCTTTACTGCCTCAGTGCGAGCCGCTTCGACCATCTTGAGGTTCTTAATAGCTTCCATTCCAATGTCCGAGATGCCCCATTGTTTTAGACCACCAAGTTCGCCGGCACCACGCTGACGAAGATCGTGCTCTGCAAGTTCGAACCCATTCTTTGCTGTTTTGAGCGCCCTCAATCTCTCAATAGAAGTTTGAGAAGTCGAGTCAGTGAAGACATAGGCGTACGGCTGGTGAGTACCACGAAGCACTCGTCCACGAAGTTGATGAAGTTGTGAGAGACCAAAGCGCTCTGCACCTTCGATAACTATCACACTAGCATTCTCCACGTTCACTCCCACTTCGACTACCGATGTAGAGACGAGTATATCCAATCTTCCTTCCTTAAACTCATTCATCACTCTCTCCTTTTCATCTGTGCTCATCTTCGAATGCATGATACCTATCTCGTATTCGGGGAAGATGCTTTTCTTCAACCTTTTTGCTTCTTCTTTAACCGACTTCGCTTGCACGGCAAATTCTTTGTCTGGGTCTGGTTCGTCTATGCGTGGACAGATAATGTATGCTTGGCGACCCTTCACGAGTTCCTCGCGTATCTTTTCGTAAGTTTCTTTACGCTTGCTTGGGAGGACTATCTCAGTAATTATTTTTTTCCTTCCTTCTGGCATCTCGTCTAGTAGAGTGAGATCAAGGTCGCCGTAGAGTGTAAGTGCGAGAGTGCGAGGTATGGGAGTAGCCGTCATTGAGAGTAGGTGGGGTGCGACCTTGTCTTTATTTACCAGAGCTTGTCTTTGCTTCGTGCCGAAGCGATGTTGCTCGTCAATTACAGCTAACGCCAGGTGTTTGAAGGAGACTGACTTCTGTATCAGAGCATGAGTGCCTATGACTATAGCAATTTCACCATTAGCCACCCACTTCTTGAGCTGGGGTCGAGAGATGTCAGTTGGGTTTTCTGGATTCACCTTGCTTGGGAATTTCTTGCAACCTGCTCCTGTGATGAGAGCGATGTTTATCGGCATGTGTCTAAAGAGCTTGATAAACGAGTCGAAGTGTTGCTTGGCCAGTATCTCAGTTGGTGCCATGATCGCCGTTTGCAACGTACCGAAGCTCTGGCCCTTGGGTTTCGAGGTTGTAATAGCGTATGCGAGCGTGGCTGCGACAGCAGTCTTGCCACTGCCCACATCTCCTTCTAGAAGCCTAGACATTGGGTACCCACGACGGAAGTCATCAAGCGCAGCTTCGACCGCTCTCCTCTGAGCTTTCGTTGCCTCGAAGGGGAATCTAGATATAAACTTTTCTACGTCATCCACACCCTTCTCAATCTTGAAGGCATTCTGTATTTGGAATAAATGCTTGGACCTCTGCTTCTCTAATTGGATAAAAAATATTTCCTCGAAGGCAAATCTTTTCCTTGCTACTTCAGCGTCACTAAGTTTTTTGGGTGTATGGATATAGAGGAGTGCGGTGCGGAGAGAGGGGAGAGAATACTTTTTCAAACTATTTTCTGGTATTGGATCTTCTAGTTTGTCGAGGACACCACTAAGGAAGATGTTTTGAATCTTATGCATGATCCAGTTACTCGTTAGCCCCTTCGTCTCTCTGTATACTGGGTAGAGAGCATGGACACCACTCTCTTCACCAAAGAGTGATACTCCGATAGTCTCTGGGAGTTTATCTACCTGCTCGACCTTGGGGTTTGAGAAGTAGAGTTCATTTCTTCTTTCACTTACTTTGCCCTCAATACGTACGAAGCCTCCTTCATGGAGCATCTTCGCAAGGTACGCTTGGTGGAACCAAACTATTTTTATCTTCTCTGACCCGTCTGTTACCCAAGCCTCTGACATTGGGATCTTCTTAGTCCAAGCTTTTTTGGTTTCTAGTCCTGTGATCTTGCCGAAGATGGTGGCTGTCTCTCCTTTCTTAAGTGAGGCAATGTTACTCACTTCTGCTGTGTCGGTATAGCGAGTGGGGAAGTGATAAAGTATGTCCTCGATAGTGAGTAGTCCGAGTCTCTTCAGAGCCTTCTCTTGTGCAGGAAGTATCCGGAAGTGTGTCTTGAGGTTATCCCTTAAATTCATTTTTCTATTTTACCCTTAAAAGGATAGAATAGGGTCTATTGTATGAAGGACTTTTTCAAGACATTGCCAGAGAATATAGCTGAAAACTTCAAGGGTCTTAACCTCGTTTGGAACGCTCTTGCTATAGTTATAACTTTTTTAGTGGTTACTTTGGGTGTTGATTGGTACTACTTTCTCCTAACCAGGAGTGACTTTGTAATTCTCTTCTCTTGGCCAGCCGCTGTGCTCGGAGGATTGCTGCCCATTTTGCTTCCCCTCACCTTACTTATTTACGGTAGGCGTAAGAGTAGAACGAATCTTGTTATTCTGGCATGGGCACTAGCACAGGCTGCACTTATTGGTTCACTCGTCTCTTCTTTCTACAAGTCTTTAACGGGCCGTATTCAACCAGATTTGGCTAACACACTTATTGACTCTAGTCGGCAATTTAATTTTGGATTTTTGGAGCATGGAGTCTTTTGGGGTTGGCCGTCTTCGCATACCACCATTGCCTTTGCTATGGCGCTTACACTAGTTGCCTTATACCCAGATAATAAGAAGTTGAGATTCTTCGCTATTCTTTATGCAATATATATTGGCCTTGGTGTCTCAACCACCATACACTGGCTTTCCGAATTTCTCGCTGGCGCAATTATTGGCTCTGTTATAGGCATGGTTGTTGGCAAGAGTTTCAAGAAAAGATTATGAAAAAGCCGCGGACTACTGTCCGCGGCGCCTGACCACTTCATCCCTGAAGAGTCTGAGAAGGTCTCCGTCGAGACCGAGGTCACCGTTCTCACGGACTCTGATGAGATTCTTCTCAAGCAGAGAGTCGGCTGCTCCCTTGAAGTCGGCACTGCTCATGCGAGTCTCCACCTCAACAAGATTAAAATCGATGTACTCCACACCTCCAGCTACAGAGAGTTCATTGAAGAGAACTGAGGCGATCAGAGCCTCTTTGAAGTTAAGTGTGTACCACGCCGGCGAATGGTCGAGCAATGCTACTCCTATGTTAAGTTGTCTACGTACAATTATAACCTATTTTTATTATGTAGTCAATGAAAAAGCGTACCCACTAGGTACGCTCGCGTCTGATCAGTCTCCTGGCAAGACGAGTGATCTCACCCTCAGCCCGGTTCACATCTGACTTCACGGTGCCTTGTGGGCACATCATGATTAATGCAGTCTCGGCGATGGTATGGCGCTCGAGTCTCCGGAGTTCGAAGATCCTTCTCCTTCTTTCCGGTATCCGCTTGAGACATTCAGCGAGTACGAGTCTTGCTTCTCGTTCTCTTATAGCGATTTCCGGGTCTTGCCTCGGATCCTCAAACTCGATCTCCCTGTCTCCAGTTTCACTTTTTTTGATTGGCTGGAAGAGGGAGATTATGTTTCTTTTACGACTACGAATCTCATTCGAGCATAGTCTTGAAGCTATGGTATAGATCCAAGTAGAGAACTTCCTTGTCGGATCATATTTCTCGAGATGTCGCCAGACTCTGAAGAAGGTCTCTTGGACGATGTCCTCTGATCTCTCTTTGTCGCCCACCATGCTTTGTACAAACCGCAGGAGTTTCTTCTCGTACTTCTGGTGGAGAAGTTCGAAGGCTCGTTCATCACCTTTGAGGTGTCTCGCTACTAGTTCGTTGTCCTCATCATGGAACTCTGGATTATCTCTGACTCGTCTCACAGCCCTCGCTCTTGGCATGTTCGGGTCCTCTGAGTGGGGTTTGGGTACAGTCTGGGGATGATTTTGCTCCTCCTTAAACTTTATTGCAAATGAGATTCACCGTTTCTGACTCTTTTCCTGTGTGCGAGGAAGCCCCATGTATTGAAGATGAGGAAGGCTACTATAGAGCAGATGACTACTGAAAGACTTATGCTCATGTCACGTCCAAGATAGAAGTAGAGGACAGCAAGGAAGCCCAAGAAGTCGAATACCACATCCATTACCATGTTTGATATGTGTTCCTTTATGCCGAGAGTCACTTCTACGGCCTCCCAACCTACAAAGAGCATCGATGCTACAACGAAGGAGAGTGTAAGTTCTGTGTTGAAGTAGAAGAGTGTGGATGCGAGCACCACTCCCGAGAGAGTGTGAGTAATACTCCAAAGATCGTAATGTCTACCTTCCTTCCAATGATGTGCGAATCCTTTCATGCACGAAGCATATCACACTAGGTTGCTTAGTCTGTTACAATGTTTCTATTAACATAATCTAACCACCATGCTTATCTCACTACTCGACTACTTCGACATTGGCTTACTTCTTCTTAGGCTCACAGTTGGAGCGATATTCATCGTCCACGCAATACCTAAGTTCAAGGACAAGGAGTGGATGCCTCTCGGGGTAGTAGAGGTCTTAGGTGGTATAGCAGTCGCACTAGGCATCTTTACTCAACTAGCGGCTCTCGGTCTCTCGATCATCATGGTCGGTGCTATCTACATGAAGTCGAGAAAGTGGGGGATACCATTCACCACCCAGAGTTCTACTGGTTGGGAGTTCGACTTACTTATCCTTGTGGCGAACATTGTCATTGTTACAACTGGTGGAGGTGCCCTAGTACTCTTCTCATAAATATATGAAGACTCTCATACATCTATTACTCTCAGCGTTGGCTATATTCGTTACTGCTTACTTACTCCCAGGAGTTGAGGTAGATACTTGGGTTACTTACTTTATTCTTGCTGTAGTCTTGGGTGCGATCAACATCTTCATAAGGCCCATTCTTACCTTACTTACTCTCCCTCTCTCGATCATCACTCTGGGTCTATTCTCAGTAGTTATCAACGCCTTTATGGTGATGCTTGCTGACAGGATCGTTCCTGGTTTTTCTGTTGACGGTTTTGTCTCCGCACTTCTCTTCGGGATCGTTCTCGGAGTAGTTACTTTTGTACTTAAGAGGTTTGATTAACTGCTTAGTGTGAACTCGACAATCACATAGGTTATCCAAAGTAGCGCAAGGATCGCACCTTCCTTCACACTGATCTTTCTGTTTGTATGCATAAAGTTCACGAGCATCATCGCTCCGAGGAACATGAACCCTCCAGTAATGTAAATAATTTTTGTGGGGAAGGCGAATGGCGATATGACTGCAAGTATGCCGACAACTATAGTTGCGTCAGCAAGCACTGTGCCCAAGAGGTCGCCGACAGCCAGACTGTCCTCCTCACGCTCGACAGACTTGAGAGAGAAGAAGAGTTCGGGCATAGTGGTCCCAAGACCGACGATGAGCATGCCGATAAGTACTGGACTAATGCCCAAAGCGAGCGCAAGCGAGCTAGCAGATGAGACGGTGAAGTGGGATCCAACTAGCAGGAGTGCTACAGAGAAGGTGAGTAGGTAGAGACTCTTGTACGCTTTCACCGCTGTGTGTTGAGTGGGGGAGTCGCTCACTCCACCTTTAAATATTTTGTAGTAGAAGTAGCTTCCCGCGATAATGAGGAAGATCCCTTCGAGTCTAGAGTAATACCCATTGAGTCCAAAAATAAGTGGTATGAGGATAAAGAGAGGGAAAAACTCAGTGCTGCTTAGAACTTTGTTGCTAACTCTAACACCTCGCCCGATATGGAAGATGAGTATGGCGAAGATGATCGTGAGATCAGCGACATTCGAGCCGAAGAGTGTACCGAGTCCGAACTCGGGCATTCCGGCTAGAGCCGAGTTAATCGCGATCATGGTCTCAGGGAGTATCGAGATGAGTGCTACGACAATGAAACCGATAACATAGCGAGAGATGTGGAAGCTCTGGGCTAGTCTCGTCGCATGCTTGGTGGACATGGTAGAACCACGTATAACGAGGAAGAGCGAGCCGACGAAGATAAAGATACTTTCTGCCATCCTTTGATTATATCCGTATTTCGCACCCCGAGCACTTTTTTTGTTATAGTATCAACTGTAACCAGATTAATTGATAATAAAATGAACATGAGTAGAGAGAAAATGGTGGACGTTGCCTTCGTGCTCCTTAGAGTAGTCGCAGGATTATTATTCCTTCAACATGGTGGTCAAAAGATTTTTGGCTGGTTTGGTTCAGGTATGAGTATTGGTGCGCTACCAACCTTGATAGCAATTGCCGGCCTTCTTGAAACCATAGGTGGGTTACTAATAGTGGTGGGTGCTTTTGTAAGACCAGTCGCCTTTATCCTATCAGGTGAGATGGCCGTAGCTTACTTCATGGCACACTTCGCCAAAGGTTTTTGGCCGATACAAAATGGGGGTGAGGCAGCAGCTCTCTTCGCATTCATCTTTCTATTTCTTGCTGCACAGGGTGCAGGTAAGTGGAGTATTGATGATTGGATGAAGAACAGGAAGATGGGTGTTCAGCAGGTGTAACTACATCTTTCTAGAATCATATGCCCAATGAAGCAGCGCCTGGCGCTGCTTTGTATTGCAAGAGAAGTCGCCCACCCGACATTTGTTCACCACCTGCGCGACATGTCGTCTCATAGCGACCCAACGCTTGATCTGCTTCTCATCTTCTTTAGGTGTCCTCCTGCCCATGTAGTAGCGGGCGTACCACTCGAACCAACCCCTGGGGTCGTCCTTGTGTATCCAGCCCTTCTCTCGCCATACCTCTAATGGTTGAGACGCATCTACTTTGAAGAAGTTTAGAGTTTTGTCATGCCCAGGCACACCTTCTTTATGTAGCTTTGCTTTAGCAAACCAATTCTTAGGGTACTCGTCTTTGCAATCTCTCATGTACCTGCCACCGAAGACTCCGAGCTCAAGCATCTCTTTTGGTGTTAGGTCTGGTTTAAAGTCTTTATCAAAGTTTTTCCCCACAGGTTCTACGAGTTCGTACTCGTAACCCTTTTGCATTTTGTTGTCTACCTTTACGATCTTTTTCATTAGTTGGTACTCAAATAGTATGCGAGGAGGAAGAGTGCAGACCACCAACCGAGGTCAGATATGATAAATGAGAAAGCAACCTTCCTCTGCCAACTTTCGGGCAAGAGCTCCTTTGCCTTACCCTCTACCTCTTGCTTCAAAAGGTATGGACTCACAACAAAACTGAGGAAGAGTCCGTTCAAGATGAGTACTACTGCAATACATAAGAGAGTGAGAGGAATGGTGGTGAAGGGGAAATTTCTGAAGTATAAAACTCCGCCAATTATCGCGAGTGTCGTGCCGAGCCAGATCAAGGGCTTCGTTACCTTGTGAGTGCGGATAGTTGCTTCACTCCAGTAAGAAGACTTCCTCCCCAAGAAGCCGTGCATATCGATCACTGTCACTGCACCGAGCCCGATGACAAAGCCCGAGAGTAGGAGAAAGAGGGGGATAACTTCAATAATGTTATTTGTCATCAATAGATTATTTCACATTCTTTGACTTGACCAAAGCTCTCTAGTATTAGAGGATTCTCCTAGACAGAACCTAAATTCCGGAGGAGAGATGAAGAAACCGAAGTTCCTTAGGAAGAGGTATGCCGACTTTTCGCTAGGGGAGTTAGGTCTTTGCTTGGGGGCACTCTGTGTTGTTACGCAGACTCTATATGTGCTTCTGAGTCTTGTGGCAGATAGCAAGTTTGTTTTTCATCCGGTTGTGTACTGGGTCTTGGCAATTGTAGGGTATCTGATCTTCATCGTTCTCGGAGTCTTGACCTTGGTCTTTGGATTTGGAGTCATACTTCGAATCATGGATCGAAGGGAGATTAAGAAACTAATCAAAGAATGTAACGAAGAGGAAAAGGTGCATAGATAATTAAGCGCGACCCCACGTCGCGCTTTTTCTTACCTAGGAGAGGTCTAGGGAAAGTTATTGGCGGATCAGGTTCGAGTAGTTGGGGACATCTCCAGCTTTCTCAGATTTATCGTTTATCAAATATTTTTTTCTTGCTTCGTCTATTGATAGATCTGTATCGAGTAGGCCGCTCTTCAAAGCGAGTTCGTCGGCTGAGGCTGTGAGATAGAGTTGCCAAGAGAGGGAAGAGATCCTGCCTGGTGTGATGTTGTTCACATGCTTGGCGATGCTTGAGGTACAACTAGCAAAGAGGGTGTTGTACCAAACTGGTTTCTCTACCAACTCATTCATCATACCTAGCATGTCCACCAAGAGTAGGCGAGGGTTCTCAGGGCTCGAGGTCTTAACAGGATAGACATAGACCTTGTCCTTTCGAACATTCGCTCTTAGTAGCACCACGTCTCTCTCGTCTGCTGCAATGTAGATAAGTGGATAGGTCTTAAGCATTCCTTTGCCCATACTATACTTTTGACCTTTAGCCTTTCTCGCTTCGATAGTAATAGCGAGGAAGTCGCCGTTCTTAAACTCGAAGGAGACGAAGGTGTGTGCAGCATAAGTCGCTTCGTTGAAGGGCTCAGTGATGTACCACACTTTCTCCACCTCACGCAGGTCATAAGTCTTGTCGTAGTAGTTGGGGATTATGTCTGCTTCAGTAGGTGAGTAACGGAAGTTTCTGACATTCCTCACTGTGACAAGGTCACCGTCGAACTCTGCAGTCGAAGCGATCTTCAAATGCTCTTGCCAGTCCGCATCTTTGGGAGGGGAGAGAAATGGTTTGTACACTACAATGAAAACAATCACCAACAACCCGAGTACAATCCATTTCTTGTGAGATTTAATGAACTTAATCATTCCTCAATCTTAGCACTCATCTAAAGAGGAAGAAGAAGATGACAAGAGTAATCCCGCCGAAGGTCACGAGAGTTTTGAGGAAGAACCTGACCGATTCCTGCTTCTGTCCATCTAGATACATTTGTAGAGGGACGAAGACAAAGAAGTAGCCCATAGTCGCGACAGAGAGGGTGAGGAGAGAGATGAAGGCGATACCGCTGTACCACTTGTCTGGAGTGTTGGCGTAGCCCTTCTCCATAAGGTGCATGAATGTGCCCACTACTCCTATATATAGACTCGCACACACTGCGTTTAAGTATGGATTTTTCATATTTTCAATTATAACAAAAAGCCCCTCGCATACGCTCGGGGCGGGGAACTATATACCCGTGGTGAGACGACCAGCCACTTCTTTGATGGTTGGATTACGACCCTTCTCGCGATGGAGGTCGGAGATAGCTTCGCTTACTCTCTGGCGGCTCTCCCTCACATTCTGGTCATTGCCACCAGCGAGGATACGCAATTTCTCGAAGAGGTTGTTCACATCCTCACGGTCGAACTTCTTGTCCTTGGACATCCTCCAGATGATGAAGACCACAACGAGACTCCCTAGGATCTTCTCAAACATCGTGTGCCTCCTGTGAGTGAGCTTGAGTCTAGACTAAAGATATCACAAATTTGGAAGAGTTCGCAGTTTCATTAAATTAGGTCAGATAAATTATTTTCTTTGATGAAGTTTTTAAAACTTTTAAGTGCTTCGTTGTAACCAGCGGGCGGAAAATAAACTCCATCTCTGCTTATCGTAGCGGTAATTTGCATTTTGTGTCTCCCAACATGATTTTTATCGATCAATTTCATTTCACGATCGGTTTTTAAGTATTTGATACCCTTATCATTGTTTATTAGAAAGAAATCAACAGTTTGTGTATCGTCCTTTTTTATATAGAAGAGCTCAAGAATGAATCCAGAATTATCTGAACTTAAAGATGGTTCAACCGAGTATAATACTCCATCCTTGTTTCTTATTTTTATTCCTTCTGATGATAATAATTTGATTATTCTTGCAGTCCATTCTTTTGGTCTACCATAAGTTTCTAACATCAATTCTCTAATCCCATAATACGAATCTGGATATTGAGATATAAAATGTTTATCTAGGTCAATCATTATAGCGGAGACGGGGAGATTCGAACTCCCGAGGCCTTTTAAAGGGCCTGCCTCTTTAGCAAAGAGGTACGTTAGACCACTCTGACACGTCTCCAAACATTCAAATTAGAGGCTAGTTAGACTTCACCCCGCCAGGGCGGGGCAAGCTCTGACACGTCTCCAGAATGTGGTCAATTTAGCATAATTGGCCATTTTTAGCGAAGACGCTTTCTGCTATAATCGGCTCTTAAGTAGCCCAAGGAGAGATGGATGAGTGGTTTAAATCAACAGTTTACTAAACTGTCGTTCCTTAATTGGAACCGCGAGTTCGAATCTCGCTCTCTCCGCATGTGTGCCTCTATAATAGAGAGATGAAAATATGGGTTAAGGCACGGACGGGGGCGAAGGTGGATGAAGTGGTGTCTCCACAAGCTAGACTCATACCACAAGAGGAGGAATGGTATGTGGTGAAGACGAAGGCCGAGCCCGTGGAAGGGAAGGCGAATGAGGCCATCACCATCCTTCTTGCAGAGCACTTTGGTGTGGCTAGGTCACAAGTGAGACTCATAAGAGGGGCGACCTCGAAGCAAAAAATTTTCGAGATAAAATAGATTTTACGTGACGCACGAAAATCTATTTTATTGGTAAGATAGATACAAATTATGACTAAAAAGATTGTACTAGCGGGTGGGTGTTTCTGGGGTTTGGAGGATTTAATAAGGAGTCAGCCAGGGGTGGTGAATACCGAGGTGGGTTACACTGGCGGAGAAAACCCTGATCCAACTTATGCGAACCACCCAGGTCACGCAGAAGCGGTCGAGATAGAGTACGACCCAGAGATCACCACATACAAAAAGCTTTTGGACTTCTTCTTCCAGATACATAACCCTACGACTCTGAATCAGCAGGGTAACGACATCGGTACTTCATACAGGTCTGCAATATTCTATGCGAATGACGAAGAGCGAGGGGAGGCGGAGAAGTTTATCAAGATTGTGGATGACTCGAAGAGGTGGCCGAAGCCAGTGGTCACGAGTCTTGAGCCTCTAACTAAGTTCTACAAAGCAGAGGAGTATCATCAAGACTACTTACAGAAGAATGTTGGAGGCTACACCTGCCACGCCATCTGGTTCGATAGTTATTTGAAATAGGAGTAAAATAGATAAATGAACACATACAATTGGTATTCGACACTTATTAAGCCTACTTGGGCGCCACCGGCCTTCCTCTTCGGACCAGTGTGGTCTGTACTCTACCTGCTTATTGCCATCTCCTTCGGCTTTGTCTTCTATAAGGTGTGGCAAGGCGAGTTGCCTAAGATTGTACTCTTGCCCTTCGTGCTTAACCTCATCTTCAACTTCGCCTTCACTCCACTTCAGTTTGGCCTGCAAAATAACCTCCTCGCCTCTATAGATATCTTGCTTGTACTCGGAACACTGGTCTGGACTCTATTCTCTATATTTAGCTACATACCTTGGGTCGCCTTCATCAATATCCCGTACTTACTCTGGGTCTCCTTCGCTACTTGTTTACAATTAACCATAACTTACTTAAATAGATAACATGTTCATAAAATTATACTCGATCGCACTACCAGTATTCTTTGCTATTGATATGTTTTGGCTTGGGGTGGTGTCTAAGGATTTTTATCGTGCACAAATAGGCACACTCATGAAGTCAGATGTGAATTGGACCGCAGCCATCATCTTCTATCTCATCTTTATAGCTGGCCTAGTGGTATTTGTCATATCACCAGCAATGGAACGAGGTTCGTGGACACACGCACTTATCTTCGGTGCGTTGTTTGGTTTAGTTTGTTATGCCACCTATGACCTAACGAATTTGGCTGTAGCGAAGGATTGGCCGCTTCTAGTGACGATCGTTGATTTGGCATGGGGGGCGGTGCTCGCTGCCTCAGTTTCAGTTGTGACATATTTTATCGGAGCTAAGCTTGGTTTATGAATTATTATTTAACTCTAGCCTTAGTATTGTTTGTGTACATGAGTCTTTGGTTTGTAGTTTCTTTGATCAAGAGAAGAAATGATGTAGCGGATGTGGCATGGGGTTTGGGTTTTGTACTTTTGGCATGGACATCTTATTTCCTTTCTGAGGACTCAGATGTGCGTGGAGTTCTGGTAAACATACTAGTGAGTATTTGGGGACTGCGCTTAGCGTGGCACATTCATAAGAGGAACAAGAACAAGACCGAGGATTATCGTTATTTAGCATGGCGTAAGGAGTGGGGGGCATGGTTCTACCCACGCTCGTATTTGCAGGTCTATCTTTTGCAGGGATTTCTACTCTTCTTGATCGTTTCTCCTGTACTTTTGATCAACAAGGGGCAGGGTTCGTCTCTTGGCTGGATCGATCTTGCTGGTGTAGTGGTGTGGCTCGTTGGTTTTTGTTTTGAGGCGATCGGTGACGCACAGCTAGCACAATTTATTAAAAATCCATCTAATGGAGGCAAATTGATGCAGAGTGGTCTCTGGGCATATACTCGTCATCCAAATTACTTTGGAGAGGTAACTCAGTGGTGGGGTATTTGGCTTATAGCACTCTCAGTTTCGGGAGGAGTGTTTACTATTATTGGTCCTCTCACAATTACTTTTTTGATTTTGAAGGTCTCTGGCGTCCCAATGCTCGAAAGGAAGATGGAAGAGAATCCAGACTTCGCTGAGTATAAGCGTAGAGTAAGTATGTTTGTGCCTTTGCCTAGAAGATAGTTCTAATCCGCATCTGGGTTATATAAATATTCAATTTGTATTAGACACCTCGGTGTGGTATTAAATGGTTAGACACAGAACCTAAATGGGGGAGACAATGGGTGTTCACGAGAAGATCAGGCGAGAAGATCTGAAGGTCGAGGTGTTCAAGTCAGTGACTGAGAACCACCGCCTCGAGCTATGCCCGAAGTGTGGTGAGGGGGTCGAGAGACCGACGTGCTTCTCTGGCAGAGAAGACTTGCAGTACGGCGCTCCGGGCTCAGGCTCTGCGAAGGTGATCTGCCACAAGTGCAGTATCGTCTGGGAGCTCCAGCTCTTCAACTGGACGAATGAGAACGGTGATGGCACGATCAGGGGTGAGGGTCATCGCATCACGCTTCTCGCCTTCGCGAACTGCTTCTGCCGCAGGTCGCTCATAGATCATCATCCAGCCTCCATTCACATTCACGAAGGAGTGGATCATTCTCGACTTGACTCACCTTGTGGCTCGACGAGGAGTCAGAGGGGGACGGTGGTCATGAAGAATCTCGAGTACTAGACCTCATTTGAGGTCTTTTTCTTTAAATGAGATAAAATAGACAGATGTCCATTCAAAATTTTCAGGATAAACAAAAAATAATTCCATCACTTTGGTTCGACAATAATTGTGAGGAGGCTATCAACTTCTACGCTTCCATCATTCCGAACTCGAAGATCACTACTATCAAGCGCTATCCAACTGACTTCCAAGTTGGTCCCATTCCAGGTATGGGAGGTAAGGTGCTTACAGCGGTATTTGAGTTAGCTGGAGAGAAGTTCATGGCCTTAGACGGAGGAGACTACTTTAAGTTTAACCCTACAGTGTCACTAACCATCACTTGCCCAACAGTTGAAGAGACAGAAGAGATGTACAAGAAGCTCTCAGAGGGAGGTGAGACCCTCATGCCATTCCAAAAATATCCATGGGCCGAGAGATATGGGTGGTTCAAGGATAGGTTCGGACTATCCTGGCAGATTAATCTTGAGCCCGGAGCGGTCAAGATCGTGCCTTCGATGATGTTTGTCGGCAAGTACTTTGGACATGTCGAGGAGGCACTCGACTTCTACACTTCAATATTCAAAAATTCTTCAAAGCACATGGTGGTTAAATACGAGGAGGGGGACAGTGATGTAACAGGGAAGGTGAAGTACTCGAGCTTCTCACTTGAGAACCACCCCTTTGTCGCGATGGAGAGTAGCGCGGACCACAAGTTCGAGCCGAACGGAGCAATTTCCTTTACCGTTGATTGTGAGGATCAGGCCGAGACAGATTATTATGCAGACAAGCTCTCGGCGAACCCTGAGAATGATCAGTGTGGCTGGGTACAAGACAAATACGGCTTCTCTTGGCAGATAATACCTAAGGGTATGGGGGAATTGGTTACTGGGCCCGACAAAGCTGGAGCAGACAGAGCTCTCAAGGCCATGTTACAGATGAAGAGGATCAATCTGGCTAAGCTTGAGGAGGCATATAAGGGCTAATTTGACCTTCAAAACCATTGTTGTTAAATGGTCTGAATGGTATATAGTAGATTGGTAACTAAATTTAATAAGAAAGATCAAAAACATGGATAGCAATATGCAAAGTGCTTGGTACAAGAACAAGATAGTCCTCGGCGTTGTGCTTATAGTAGTCGTGGCTCTAGGCTTGGTACTCTTCGGTGGCGATAAGGCACCAAAGACTGAGGGTGGTGTAGTAGGAGAGGTAACAGAGACAACCAATGTCGAGCCAAAGACTGGCGAGATCGCAGTCACAGGTAAGCTCGGTTGTACTCCATTAAAGAGTGGTGCTCAGCCAAGTGCTGATCAATGTGTCTTGGGACTCGTTGGTTCTGATGGTAAGTTCTACGCTCTTGAGACCTCAAAGATCGAGATGGCAGAAAGTGGTATCGAACCTAACTCAACCATCAAGGTTGTAGGTGTTTACACCAAGATCGATGCTGCAAGTGAGGAGGCAGGAGTTTTCAAGTATGACGGTGTGATGGCCGTTAGACTAATGGTGATAAACAAATAATATGCCAAGGAATTTAGCAATCGCAGTTGTAGCTATTGCCCTTATAGGTGGAGGCTATCTGCTCAAGAATAATAGTGTTCCTCAGGTTGCTACTACTCCCTCTGACACTAACTTGGCTCTCGTATCCTTCGAGGCTAGAACTGGTGAGATAGATGCGACCGGGACACTAGACTGTACTCCACACAAGAGTGGCAAGCCTGTAGCTGAGGGCGAGTGTGTCATGGGTCTCAAGGCCGATGATGGTAAGTTCTACTCACTCGACACTTCTAAGATGGAAGACGCCAAGGGTTCAACACTTGAGAAGGTTAGAGTGCTCGGAATGCTCGTTCTTACAGATGCAGAGAATGAAGAAGTTGGCGACTACGCATACGATGGAGTTATCACAGTTAGAGCGATAGAGGCTAACTAGCCCTTCCGAATTAGGACTAGTGCGCTAGAGTAAAGCAAATAATCTTCTTCGCACCTGACTCGCGAAGAGCCCGACGGGCGTCACCTAAGGTGGCGCCCGTTGTTGTTACATCATCTATGAGTATTGTGTTTCTATCCTTCACAAGTTCTGGATCTTTGACATCCACGGTGTTACTCATGTTTGCTATTCTTTCTTTTCTATTCTTTGTATGTGTCTGGCTCTCAGTATGCACCACCCTTCTTAGTGAGGTAGGGGAGTACTCAAACAAGTTTTCTGTATCAAGCTTTTTCATGGCCTTACAGAGCAATTCAGTTTGATTGTAACCTCGCTCGAGCCTGCGTCTCTTAGATATGGGTACGGGGATGAGGAGGGGGTTAACGAAATTCTCTGTCACGACTCTCTCCAAGATCTCTGTTGAGACTGTGTCGTATAATACTTGCGCTACATTTTCTATAATCTTCTCATTTCTCCTGTACTTTATCTCCCAGATGATGGTGCGGACATTCTCGTCAGCATAGTTCCATATAGCGATAGTATCATTGCTCAAGCCTTTCGCTGGGGTGAGCTTCACTAGTAAATATTCGGGTTTGAGACTCTCTAGAGCGATCACTCTGGAGTCCTTAGGATAGAGGAAATCGAATAAGCTAGAGATAAATGCTCTAAACATAATGTATAATGAGCATTATATGGCATTTCTCGGGAAGTTCTTTGGTAAGAAAGAGTCTCCTTCCGTCGTCGGGGTAGATATCGGCTCTTCTGCTATCAAAGTTGTTCAGATTAAGAAGAAGAGCGGTCAAGCAGTGCTCGAGACTTACGGCGAGCTCGCTCTTGGTCCATACGGAGGTGCGTCTATAGGCCAGGCGGTAAACTTACCCCAAGACAAAGTAGCCTCAGCTCTATTCGACCTTATGCGAGAGAAGGAGGTCAACATCACCACCACTCAAGCGGGAATCTCTATACCGTTCGGTTCCTCTCTAATGTCGGTAATTGAGATGCCAGAGGTTAGTCAAAAGCAACTCGAGGTGATGGTCCCTATCGAAGCGAGGAAGTATATACCAGTACCTGTGAACGAGGTGATGCTCGACTGGTCGGTCATCCCCAAGCCTTCGAATCCAAATGATGATGAGGACGAGGATAAGAAGAACGCTTTGAAGCGCATCGATGTGCTTGTAGTCGCTATACACAACGACACTATTGCTCGGTATCAAAATATTATTCAAAAGGCTGGGCTCGAACCAGGGTTCTTCGAGATAGAGATTTTCTCCACAATGAGGAGTGTGGTAGATGAGAGTCTGACCCCGGTCATGGTTATGGATATGGGCGCGGCCTCAACCAAGCTCTACATTATTGAGCGAGGGATCATCCGCGCCTCGCATACAGTGAATCGCGGGGCTCAAGACATTACCTCTGCCATTGCTCAGTCACTTGGACTCTCAATCGAGAAGGCCGAGATCATGAAGAGAGAGATTGGGGCATCGGGGCAGGATCCGACTCTGGCCAAGATTATTTCTCTCGTACTCGACTTCATCTTTGCCGAGACCAACAGGACGCTACTCAACTTCGAGAAGAAGTACAACAAGAGTGTCTCGAAGGTGGTACTTGTCGGTGGTGGAGCAGCAATGAAGGGGTTGAATGAACTCACCAAGAATGCCTTCAAGACTGAGGCGGTGATGGGGAACCCCTTCGGCAAGCTTGCCACCCCAGCATTTATAGAGAATATTTTGAAAGAGACTGGTCCAGAGTTCGCTGTAGCCATTGGCTCAGCACTTAGGAGACTAAATGATCTTAATTAGGTCGAAGTGCTTGTGCTGAGAGACTGAAAGAGTCGAAGTGTGTATAGAACTCTGTGTTTGTGTGCCAACTTGTTCTATAATTTAGAAAGATGGAACCGAAATTCCAATCATCATTCATACCCAAAGGACCGTTGGCAACAACCGGCACTGTAACCAAGACTTCTCGCCAATCAAACACGAGTTTCCTTGGTACTTTGGCTGTATTTGTTTTCGTCCTGTCTATACTTGCTACCTTAGGTGCTGCGGGTTACGAATATTATTTGAAGAAGGATATCGGCAACCTGGCAGAGAAACTCCTTGCCGCTAAGTCTACCCTCGAACCAGAGATCATCCAGAAGATCAGTGACTTAGATGAGCGTATTAACGCCACAGAGAGTTTGTTGAACCAACACATTATCCTCAGCCCTCTCTTTGCATATCTTGAATCCTATACTGTTAAGACTGTTCAATTGACTCATTTCAAATATGCTTCTGAAGATGGGGTACTCAAGCTCTCTATGCGAGGTAAGTCTCGCGGGTACTCTACATTGGCTTACCAAGCACAACTCTTTAACAGTAGTGATTTTATGAGGGATGTTGTCTTTGGGGACTTGTCCCTCGATGAGACGGGTAATGTGGACTTCACCTTCAAGGCCATTCTTGAACCATCAATAATTGCGTTTAAAAGTGGGGATGATGAAGTGGTCGAGATAGAGACAGCACCAGAGGCTGCCGGAGTAGGAATCCAGGACGCAGTTACAACTAACGGAACCACACAATAACATGAGGAACTCTACTGCTTTACTCCTACTCTTGATCTCAGTTGTAGTGGTTTATGCAGTGGGTTTCCCTTACTACGACAAGATTATGATTCTCAGGAATCAGTCTAGCCAGTACAAGGAATCACTAGAAAAGGTTGATGTTTTAATCAAGACAAGGAACGATCTTGAGGCTAAGTATAAGAACATGCCTCAAGATGAGATCGCTAAATTGGAGAAGGTGTTGCCCGACAATGTTGATACCGTTAACTTGGCGGTAAACTTTGACTCCATTGCTGCCAAGTACGGCATCTCTATCAAAAAGATAAGTACAGTAGACAGCGTCGATCAATCTGGTGCAGCTATTATACAAGACACCACCGGTGGGGCTTACAAGCCAGTGACAGTGGTCTTCTCCTTCACAGCGGCATATCAAGACTTCAGAGATTTTATTGGTGATATCGAGCAGAGTCTTAGGATTACAGATATTAAGAGTGTCTCTTTCGAATCAAACGAAAAAGGTTTGTACGAATTTAGTCTAGCGGTGCAGACTTATTGGCTAAAGACTAAATAAACTTAATACCATGGACTTCTTCCACAAAAATCAAAAAATGATCCTCGTAGTGGTTCTCCTGGCGTGCGGATTCTACTTTTATAGCACCTACTTTAAGTCTGATGCAGCGCTCGTAGTAACTCAAAATGATATTACAGCTCAACAAGTAGGTGCTGAGGTTATAGAACTACAAAACAGAATTAGCTCAGTTAATTTGCGACAAGGACTCTTTACCTCATCTCTGTATAACAAGCTTATTGATTTCTCGGTGCCAATACTAGAGCAACCAAGAGGGAGAATTAATCCATTTGGACCAATAGTCTTTGGTGAATAAAGTTAGTTCCTAATGACAATACTTGATGTACTAAAGGATAAGAAGGTGATCAAGGCAACAGACGTTGCCTCAATCGAAGAAGAGGCTAAGAGCACTGGCCTTTCTTTAGAGCAGGTGCTCGTGGGCCGTGGTGTACCTCCACAGAGGATTCTTGAGGCCAAGGGTGCCGAGCTCGAGATACCTACAAGGAGTCTGAAGAATGTCTCAGTACCTTCGAAAATGCTCGAATATATTTCGGAAGAGAGTGCTGAGCACTACAAGGTGGTGCCTATAGGCACTAAGGACGGAGTACTCGAGATTGGTGTGGTTGACCCAGACGACATTGAGGCTAGAGACGCACTCAACTTTATCTCGTCCAAGGCGGGGATGCCCTACAAACTATTTTTAATAACTGAAGAGGATTTCGACAGAGTTTTTGCTCAGTACAAAGGGCTTTCAAGTGAGGTGACTCAAGCGCTCTCGGAGCTCGATAGTGAGCTCACCCAGAGAGAGAATGTCATTCTAGAAAAGACAGATAAGGAGAAGGAGGCTCAACAAGATAGAGAGGCTAAGATTGTCGAGGATGCACCGGTGACGAAGATCGTGGCTACTATACTTTCGTACGCTGCTGAGGGAGCGGCTTCGGATGTGCATATCGAGCCCCTCCACGAGACAGTTCGAGTCCGCTTCCGTGTAGATGGAGTTCTTAACACCTCGCTTACTCTCCCTATCAAGGTTCACTCAGCGGTAGTGGCACGCATAAAGATTCTTTCTAACATGCGTTTAGACGAGAAGAGGAAGCCTCAAGACGGTCGCTTCTCTGCCAAGGTTGATGACAGGCGTATCGACTTCCGTGTTTCGACATTCCCAACAACTTTCGGCGAGAAGGTGGTGATGAGAATTCTTGACCAGTCTAAGGGAGTGAAGACTTTAAATGATTTAGGGTTATCTCCTGAAAACATGCAACTTATTAAGGATGCTATTGATCGTCCTTATGGCCTTATTCTCATCTCTGGTCCTACCGGAAGTGGTAAGTCGACAACTCTTTATGCCATGCTAAACGAGCTCGATAAGGACCATGAGAACGTGCTCTCGCTTGAAGACCCGGTCGAGTACAATATGGAGGGTGTGAGTCAGTCGCAGGTTCAGCCAGAGATTGATTACACCTTTGCCACCGGACTACGCACTACTCTTCGCCAAGACCCAGATGTGATCATGGTTGGAGAGATCCGCGACAAGGAGACAGCCCAGCTTGCTATCCAGGCGGCACTTACAGGCCACCTTGTGCTCTCTACTATCCACACCAACAATGCTATCGGTGTGATCCCTAGACTTATCGACATGGGTGTTGACCCATACCTTATCGCACCAACTCTTGTCCTAGCTATGGCTCAGAGACTGGTATCTAAACTAGTAGATGGTGGTGGTAAGCCAGTGCCCGTATCTGAAAGCATGAAGCTCATGATGGAGAAGCAGTTCGCTGACCTACCTGCCGAGTTCAGGAAGAAGATTCCAACAGGCAAGGAGTTCTATGAGGCAGCGCCAACTCCAGAGAGTGTAACAGGAGTATCCGGTCGAGTAGCCGTCATGGAGGTGCTCTCAATGGATAAGGATATAGAACAAGTGCTTTTAAAGAATCCAACAGAAATAGAGCTCTTTAAGATGGCAAGGTCTAAGGGCATGCTAACCATGAAGGAGGACGCTATCATCAAAGCCTTTGGCAGAATGATTCCTTTCGAAGAAGTAAATACGCTATAATATAAATATGAAAAAGCCATACACAGTACTCTTGGTCGATGACGATAAGTTCCTCCTCGGAATGTACCAAAAGAAGTTTGATAAGCTTGGCGCTAAGTCTGAGATGTCTGCAGTGCCAGAAGAGGCTCTTAATAAGTTACGAGAGGGTGCCAAGTACGACATAGTTGTCCTAGATGTCATTATGCCAGGTATGGATGGACTAGAACTTTTGAAGAAAATTCGTGAGGAGAAGCTTGGTGAGGGTTCGATCTTTATCATGTTAACGAACGAGAATACCTCAACCAGGATCGAGGAGGCCAAAGCCTTAGGTGTTGCAGGCTATATCGTTAAGGCCACCTCAATACCATCTGAGGTTGCAGAAGAAATTATCAAGATTGCTGATGCAGAGAATTAATCTATGGTCGCATCTCACTCACTCTTAGACGAGTTGGTAGATATTGTGAACAAGGAGGGTGCATCAGACCTCCATATTGCTGAAGGTAGGAAGCCTATTATTCGTGTATCGAGCTTCCTCATCCCACTTGAGAAGTATCCTGCTATGACCGTTGAGGATGTTAAGGGCTTTTTCAATATCTTTCTCACACCTGAGAACTTGAAGGAGTTTGATATGAAGCAGGAAGCTAACTTTGCCTATGCTCACAAGAATGGTTCTCGCTTCCGAGGCAACGCCTTTGAGACGGTGGGCAAGCGTGCTATTGCACTTCGCCTTATTCCGACGAGGATCAGGACCTTCGAAGAATTAAATTTGCCAAATATTTTGAGCCACTTCACTTCTAAGCAACAAGGATTCTTCCTTGTGGTAGGTCCAGCGGGTCAGGGTAAGTCCACAACGCTTGCAAGCATGATCGAGCTTATCAACAACGACAGACTCGAGCACATCGTGACTATCGAAGATCCTATTGAGTTTCTCTTTGAGCCAAAGAAGTCAATGATCGACCAAAGAGAGGTGAAGACTGACACTCCAGACTTCCACACAGCACTTTGGGGCATTTTCCGTCAGGATGCAGATGTCATCATGGTTGGAGAGATGCGCGAGCCTCATACTATTGCGACTGCTGTAACGGCAGCTGAGACTGGTCACCTTGTGCTCTCCACCCTCCACACCAACACGGCAGCTCAAACTGTGGACCGCATTATTGACTCCTTCCCAGCAGAGAGTCAGGATCAGATTCGTTACCAACTTTCTAGCTCACTCCTCGGCATTTTCTCTCAGAGACTCTTGCCTCGTATTAAAGGAGGTCTCATCCCAGCTTATGAACTTCTCATCAACAATACCGCTGTGTCTAATCTTATAAGAGAGAAGCGCACCCACGAACTAAATTCAATTATCGAGACCTCAAGTGAGGAGGGGATGATCGACTTCAATCGCTCACTTGGAGAGTTGGTTAGACTCGGTGAGATTACACCAGAGAATGCCTTCCAATACTCTACAAACCCAAGGTCACTAGAACGCATGATTTAATAAAGCAATGTTATACAACTACAAAGCACTAGAGCAGTCAGGGTTACAGAAGGAGGGATCTATTGACGCAGTCTCGCTTGAGGTTGCAATAGATAGTTTGCAGAAGAGAGGATTAATTATTGCTTCGATAGACGAGGATGACAAGGAGCCTTGGTACTCTAAGCTCACCATTGGAGCGAAGGTGAAGAACAAGGACATTGTGATCCTAAGTAGGCAGATCTCGACACTTTTCGGAGCATCAGTTTCAGCTCTCAAAATTTTCTCTCTCCTCTCAGCGGAGATAGAGAATATCCATCTTCGCAAAAGCATGGTCGAAATTGCGGATGATCTCCAGGCTGGTAGTTCAATCTCCAAGGCTTTATCGAAGCATCCAGACATCTTTTCTGACTTCTATGTGAACATGGTCAAGGCGGGTGAGGAAACTGGTAAGCTTAATGAGACCTTCGACTATCTCGCTGACCACTTGGACAGGAATTATGAGGTTGTCTCGAAGGCTAAGAACGCTTTGATCTACCCAATTTTCGTGATCGGAGTATTCGTAGCGGTGATGGTTCTTATGTTCACTCTTATTATTCCTAAGATATCGGTCATTCTACTTGATTCAGGTCAACCGGTGCCTATCTACACAGCTATTGTATTCGGTATCTCCGACTTTATTATTGATTATGGAGTGATATTACTAGTTTTCTTGGTTATTATGGTTTTTGTGCTTATACGATACCTAGGCACTCCTGATGGCAAGAGAGCTCTGGGCCGATTCAAGCTAGAAGTGCCTTATGTGGGGGACTTGTATCAGAAGCTCTATCTCTCTGTTATATCAGACAACTTGGCCACGATGATCTTATCGGGTATACCTATGGTTCGAGCAATTGAGGTGACAGCGAACGTGGTGGGGAATGATATTTATAAGACAATACTCTCAGACAGCGGAGTGTCGGTGAAGAGCGGCAGCTCACTATCTCAATCTCTTATGCAGTATGAGGAGGTGCCATCTATACTCACTCAAGTGATCAAGGTGGGGGAGGAGTCGGGAGAGTTGGGTGAGATTCTTAAGACCATGGCCAAGTTCTACCAAAGAGAGGTTATCAATGCGGTGGATACCCTAGTTTCACTTATTGAGCCAGTGATGATCGTGGCGCTTGGCTTGGGGGTTGGAATACTACTTGCATCAGTGCTTATCCCCATCTACAATATTGCTAACACCGCAGGCGTTTAGGCTAAGGTGTATAATGAGTGGGTATTAAAAATTTATAATTTACATGCTTAAAAGGACAACAAAAGGCTTTACCCTCATCGAACTCTTGGTGGTTATTGCCATCATCGGTATCTTGAGTTCAGTCGTGCTCGCATCGCTTAACAGTGCCAGAACAAAGGCAAATGACTCAAAGGTTAAGGCTCAGCTTGCTACCTTGAGAGCTTCTGCAGAACTTTACTACGACAACAACAACAGTTCTTACGGAGTAGCAGTCAGCATGGCGGCTCCAGCTTCTGTTTGTGCTGGTCCTGGTATGTTCCTCGACACTACATCAGGTATGGCTAACTTGACCAACAACTCGGCAGCATGGCCATCAGGTACATTACTTAGTTGCCAAGTTACCGCAACTTCCCCAGTGGGTTATGCAGTGTCTGCAAACCTATCTACAGCTGGCACCTTCTGGTGTGTCGACAGCTCTGGTAAGTCAGCATCTACCAGTGCCCAGCAAGCTTCTGGTGACATTACTTGCTAGTTTTTAAACCGCAAGGATAATACAAAAAAGCTCGGGTAACCGAGCTTTTTTGTATGTGTGGATTAATACTGGATGAAGATCTGAAATTAGAGGTATAATTATATGGTAATAATTTTTTAATTTACATGCTTAAAAGGACAACAAAAGGCTTCACACTTATTGAACTTCTAGTGGTGATCGCAATTATCGGAATCCTCAGTTCCGTCGTGCTCGCATCACTTAACGCTGCACGAGGCAAGAGTCAAAATGCCAAGATCAAGGCTCAGCTAGCAAACGCTAGATCATCTGCTGAGATTTACTACGACAACAATGGTAGTTCCTATAATGGTACAGCAGGGGACGTGAGCGGTGATTGCACTACAGCAGATAGTATGTTCGTTGATGGTAACAGCAACATGGCTTCTTTCACCGATCCGGCTAATTATCCAAACACACCAACTATTACTTGTTACTCAACTCTTGATGCGTATGCTGTATCTGCACCTCTTTATGTAGACGACAATGGTAATAACGAGTGGTGTGTTGACTCAACGGGTACCTCGATGGGTAGAGTTGGACCTATTACATCAACATCATGCTAAGCACTAGGCAAAGGGGCTTCACTCTTATAGAGCTTCTGGTGGTGATAGCAATTATTGGTGTGCTTAGTTCTGTGGTACTTGCATCACTCAATGCTGCTAGAAGTAAGGCAAATAATTCTAAGGTAAAGGCACAATTAGCTACGGTTAGAGCCGCTGCTGAGATTTACTACGATAATAACAATAGTTCTTATGCACCAGCAGTTACTGGAATGGTGTCTGCTCCTGCTTGTACTGCGGGTGCGCCGGTAAACGGAGGGGGAATGTTTGTTGATGTTAACTCCGGTATGAACACTTTGACGGGAACAGCTGGCTCTTGGCCCACAAACACCAGCATGAGATGTTATTCTACGGCACAGGCTTACTCTGTCTCAGCAACCTTGCCAGTTGCAGAAGTTGTAGGTGCCAATACTTATACAATCTGGTGTGTAGACAGTAGTGGTAGATCTATGGGTAGAACCGCACTACAGGGTCATGTTACTGCAGCAACATGCTTATAAATTATTAGTTAATGTATACTAGAGTGACCATGACAAAGACAAGGCAACAAGGCTTCACACTTATTGAACTTCTAGTGGTGATCGCAATTATCGGAATCCTCAGTTCCGTCGTGCTCGCATCACTTAATAGTGCCAGAGCCAAAGCTAATAATTCTAAGGTGAAGGCTCAACTCTCAAGTATCAGAGCATCTGCAGAGCTTTTCTACGATAGCAACAATAGTGCTTATGTCGCATCAAACATGGGCACAGAGCAGTCTGCATGTACGGGGACGATGTTCTTCGACACAGCATCACCTGTCTCTACAATAACCGGTAATTCTCAGGTTTGGCCAGGCAATGTCCTACTTAGCTGTCAGGCAACTGACAGTGCATACGCAGTTTCAGCATCTTTACCTGTAGCAGAGGGTGTCGGAGGCACTATAACTCACTGGTGTATAGATAGTTCGGGTAGATCTATGGGGATCACCAGTGCTCTCGCAAGTAATGATGTTAGTTGTAACTAACTAATTCTTTAGTTTGGCTTTATTTATCTTTATCTTAGGCACAATAGTAGGCAGCTTCTTGAATGTGGTCGGGTTGAGGTTTAGGAGTAGTCTGACCCTTGGGGGCAGATCCTTTTGTCCAACATGTAGTAAGACCCTTAAGTGGTATGAGCTTGTACCTGTATTTAGCTTCCTCATTCTCCGTGGTAGGTGTAGCAAGTGTAAGTCACCGATCTCGGTGCAGTATCCCATGATTGAGCTTTGGACAGGTATTGTCTTTGTCTCTTTGTATTCTATCTTCGGTCTTACCACTTACTCTTTGCTACTTACAATAGTTTTCTGTATTTACACTGTTATTCTTATATATGATCTGAGGCACAAGATAATTCCTGATTCTCTGGTCTATCTCTCTATTGGACTTAGTCTACTTGTTCCATTATTCCTCATTCCTTATTCTTTGATCGACTGGCTGACCGGACCGATACTTTTCTCGGCTTTCGGTCTTATCTGGCTAGTGTCCAAGGGTCGAGCGCTCGGCTTTGGTGATGCAAAGCTGGCACTTTCTATAGGACTTCTTCTTGGTTCCTCACAGGGCTTCTCGGCTATTGCTTTAGCTTTCTGGATAGGGGCTGGACTCATGTTACCAGTGATGCTCTTTTCCCGAAAAGGCATTACAATGAAGAGCGAGATACCCTTCGCTCCATTCATGATTATTGGTGCCTGGGTCTCAATATTCTTTGGTTTTGATCTCTTTCATGTCCAAGCACTCATCAATTAAGGGTAAAAGAGGACTAACTGTGATGGAACTTCTTGTCTCTATCGCCATCATGATCATTATTAGCACCGTCATTGCCTCGAACCAGAAGCAGTTCGGTGCAGGTGCCGCACTTAAGAATATTGTGAATAACTTGAGCCTCTCTCTCAGACAAGCGCAGATCTACGGAGTCTCTGTTAAGCAGCTGTCTCCATCAAGTTCCCAGGCTTATACCACCACTGGATTCAATGCTGGATACGGTGTGCACTTTAGTATTAATCCATCATTTCCTACTGGGGACAATGGCTCATACCTATTTTTCCTCGATACTAAGCCGTCTCCCGTTACCGCGCCGAACGGTCTCTATCTTGGAGATATGAACTGTAACCCGATTGGAGGCACCCCAGCATCAGAGTGTTTGGATAAGGTAGTCTTGGGTCAGGGGCACACCATCACAGCGCTTTGTAGTGTTGAGAGTGGTTCGGAGAACTGCACCAATGAGCAGTTGGACATTACCTTCGTTAGGCCGGCAGTCGATGCTCAGATAAGGTTTAATAACACCGGTGTACTCACAGATACGGCTTGTATAGAGGTGACAGCCACAGATGGAAGAAAAAATTCTGTCGTGGTTTATACTACGGGACAAGTCTCTGTTAGAGGAACCTCATGTATAGACGCGCTATGATGAAGAAGGGCTTCACATTGATAGAGATAATGACGGCGGTGTCGATCTTTGCTGTTATTACTACAATATCTATGGGCTCAATACTTACGGTCTTTGATGTGAATAGGAAGTCTGAGTCTATCAAGACTGTGATGGATAACCTGAACCTCGCTATCGAAAGCATGGCGCGCGAGATGCGCTTCGGCACCAACTATATTTGTAGTCCACTTTTGCCAATGTTAGACACCATAACCTCACCTCAATCATGTCCATCGGGTGATATCTCTGTAGCATTCTTGGCGACGGATGGAGTTACTAAGGTGGTTTATCGCCAAACTGGCTCAGGTGTAGGTATAGAGAAGTCTAAGGACGGAGGACAGAGCTTTGTGCCTGTCACCGCACCGGAGATCACTATCCAGGACCTGAAGTTTTTTGTAATAGGTGCACTGCCATCAGTGTCTGAGGGCTCACCACTACAACCTAAAGTACTTATCCGCATAAGAGGAGTGGCTGGGAGTAAGGCAGGGACGAAGACCGACTTCACCATTCAGACTTTGGTCTCGCAAAGAAGGCTTGATATATAAAACAATGTTTAAAAAATCCTTACACACAAATAGACAAGGCTTCACTCTAGTTGAGACTCTTATCGCTATATCAATACTAGTCTTGGCGGTCACAGGAGCCTTCGCTGCTGCACACAATGGTATGATGTCTTCTTTGTACTCTAAAGATCAGGTGACAGCCTTCTACCTTGCACAAGAAGCAATAGAGCAAATAAGAAACCTACGGGATCAAAATGGTATTAGCGGTAATGCACAAGGTTGGCTTGCGGGTATAGCTAATGCAGGTGACCCATGCGCAGTGGGGAACGTCTGTTATGTGAATGCTTTGAGCTCGTCAGCTCCATTGATACAGTGTCCAGCAGTCTGTCCAAACTTACTCTTGAACTCAAATGGCTTCTATAGTTATGACAATGGCACAACCACCAAGTTCAGAAGAGAGGTAACCATTACCTCGGTTGCTGGTAGTAGTGGAAATGAGATAGTAGTTCAAGCAAAAGTCTTTTGGTCTAAGGGGTTACTTGTAGACAAGAGCTTTACCGCGACAGAACATTTATTTAACTGGCAATGAAAAACCGCGGCTTCACACTTTTCATAGCAATCGTTATCTCGGCCACTCTCTTGCTCGTGTCCTCGGGCATTATCTCAGTCGCTGTTAAGGAAGCATTCCTTACCACAGCGAACCGACATTCTCAGGAGGCCTTCTATGCGGCCGACACAGGTATAGAGTGCGCTCTGTTTTGGGACCTGAAGAACCCAGGAGGCCTTAGTGCTTTCGCCACCTCAACTACAGCGAATATTACCTGTAATGGACAGAGCTTTACTGTGGGAGGATCCTCGGGTCAATCAGACTTTACCCTTAGCTTCTCGCCAGAACAGTATTGTACAGAGGTGAGAGTGATAAGAAGAAGGGCTCAACCAAGCCTTAATATAAAGAGTACTACTATTCAAGCTTACGGGTATAATACTTGTGACCCCACCAATCCTCGAAGGGTACAAAGAGCGATTGGAGTGTCGTATTAATGACAAAGTCAGCTCCACAAGAAGTTAGAGATAGGGTAGAAAAGCTCAAGAAAGTTATTAATCGTTATCGATACGACTTTCATGTACTCAATATTGAGAGCATTAGCCCTGAGGCCTTAGACTCACTAAAGGATGAGCTTGTTAAGCTAGAGAGAGATTATCCATCGCTTGTCACTCCTGACTCTCCAACACAAAGAGTTGCGGGGGCTCCAAGGGACTCATTTAAGAAGATTACCCACAAGGTGGCTCAATGGTCCTTCAACGACGCTTTTACTGTTGAAGATATTTTGGAATTTAATGAACGGGTTAAGAGATTTTATAAGACCGAGACGGGGGAGGATATTGAACCTATCTATACTTGTGAGTTAAAAATTGATGGATCACATTTGGTCCTTGAGTACGAGAATGGGATTCTTATAAGTGGTGCCACACGAGGTGACGGTAAGGTGGGTGAGGATATAACAAGCAATGTGCGTACTATTGAGTCAGTGCCTCTTAGACTGAACGAGGAAGCTTCGATAATTGTGGAGGGAGAAATATATATGCCGAAGAGCCAGTTTGAGAAGATAAACAAAGAACAAAGAAAGAGAGGGGAGAAGGAGTTTGCCAACGCAAGAAACATTGTTGCTGGTACAGTAAGGCAACTTGATTCAAAACTCGTGGCAGAGAGAGGTTTGTCTACATTTATTTATGATGTGTCCAGGGCAGGCGATTTACCAAAGACCCAGGACGAAGAATTAGAACGCCTTGAGACACTCGGATTCAGGGTTAATAAACATCACAAGATTGCTAAGAGTATAGATGAGGTTATTAAATACTGGGAGTTATGGAGTAAGAAGAAGGATAAGGAGGACTATTTGATAGATGGTGTGGTGGTGAAGTTGAATGATCGTCGCGCACAAGAGATCCTAGGCTACACAGGCAAGGCTCCAAGGTGGGGTATCGCGCTCAAGTTCGAAGCAGAGCAGGTAACTACTGTAGTTGAAGATATTACCTTACAGATTGGTCGTACAGGAGTACTCACTCCAGTCGCAAACCTCCGACCTGTAAGAGTAGCAGGCTCCACAATATCTCGAGCCACACTCCACAACGAAGATGAGATACGGCGACTCGATGTTCGAGTGGGGGACACAGTGATAATACAAAAGGCGGGAGATGTCATACCTGATGTGGTGAGTGTTGTTAGGGAGCTCCGGCCAAAGAGCGCCAAGCCATTTGTCTTCCCAACACACTTTCCACTTTGTGGGGGAGATGGTCGTATTGAGAGGATTCCTGGTCAGGTGGCATACAGATGTGTGGCCAAAAATTCTTTTGCTCAACAGAGAAGGAGGCTCTCTCACTTCACTAGCAAGCACTGTTTTGACATTGTCGGTTTTGGACAAAAGACAGTTGATCAGCTACTCGAAGCTGGTTTGGTTTCTACATTTGAGGATATCTTTAGGATAGAGCGTGGGGACTTGGAGTCTCTACCAAGATGGGGGGAAGTGTCTATTGATAAATTGCTTAAATCTATAGATAAGGCAAGGAGGGTTACTCTAGAGCGATTCATTGCCTCGCTCTCGATACCTCAGGTGGGGGAAGAGACCGCTAGAGACTTGGCAGGGTATTTTAAAACAGCCGAAAAATTTGAATCAGCTAAGATGGATGAGTTAGTAAGGATTGATGGAGTTGGTGAGGTGGTTGCGGGAGAGATAGTAGAGTGGTTTAAGGACAGTGAAAATAAAAAGATATTTGAGCACTTGCTTAAGGAGGTCGAAATACAAAAGGTTGTAACAACTAAGGGTGGTAAGTTTGAAGGCAAAATTTTTGTCCTTACAGGCACTCTACCAACCCTGTCTCGTGATGAGGCTTCGGATATTATAAGAGGAGCTGGGGGCAAAACTTCTTCATCGGTGTCTTCGCAGACTGACTATGTACTTTATGGAGAGAATGCTGGGGAGAAGCTTGAGCAGGCTGTGAAAATCGGGGTAAGGTGCATAGAAGAGCAAGAGTTTCTTAATATGCTAGGATAGGTTTATGAATAAAAGTGAGGTCCAAAAGCTGGCCAAGCTAGCTAGGGTTAGCATAAGCGACGAGGAAGCAGAGAGTCTCTCTCATGAATTCGAGAGCATTCTTAATTATGTCGGCGAGATCAAGAAGGCCAACATTTCTTCCTCTTTGTCACAGGACTTACTTATTAAGAACGTGATGAGGGAAGATACTGATCCACATGAGTCTGGGCTTTATACAGAGGCGATTTTAAGAGAGATGCCAAGTGCTGAAGGTCAGTACTTGAAAGTAAAGAAAATACTCTAGATGATAGATCTCACTAAATTAACCGTCATAAGCGCAAGACAGGCCCTGAAGAAGGGTGAGTTCACTGCTACGGAATTAACCAAGAGATCCCTTGAGGTCATAGGTGAGAAGGATGCAGAATTACACGCATTCCTAGAAGTGTTTGAAGATGTACTAGACCAAGCCAAAGTTTCTGACGAGAAGATTGCCTCTGGTGTGGACCTACCTCTTCTCGGTATCCCAGTTGCTATTAAGGATAATATTTTGTTTGATGGTCACACTGCTTCAGCTGGGTCAAAGATACTCGAGAAATATCGAGCAACTTACGACTCAACTTTGATCAAGAAGTTGAAGGAGGCTGGGGCGATTATCATAGGTAGAACCAATTGTGATGAGTTTGCTATGGGCTCTTCAACCGAGAACTCGGCCTATGGAACCACCAAGAATCCCATCGATACTTCGAGAGTCCCGGGAGGCTCATCAGGAGGCTCGGCTGTGGCAGTATCGGCCGGCATGGTGCTTGCGAGCTTCGGTTCTGATACTGGTGGCTCAATAAGGCAACCAGCTGCCTTTACGGGCATAGTGGGTATGAAGCCGACATATGGCAGGGTGTCTAGGAGTGGGCTAATTGCCATGGCAAGCTCTCTAGATCAAATTGGTCCATTTACCAAAACAGTTGAGGATGCAGAACTTTTGTATGAGATTGCGAAGGGGAGAGATGCGATGGACAGCACTACAATAAGCGATGATACATATAAATTAAGAGAGAATAAGAAAGTGATAGGGGTACCAAGATCATTCTTCGAATCCAGTTTGGATAAGGAGGTGATGAAGAACTTCAATAATACAGTTGATAGGTTTAAAAAACTTGGCTATGAAGTTAAAGACATTGAGTTGCCCCACCTCAAGTACTCACTTGCTGTGTACTACATCCTAATGCCCGCTGAGGTCTCCTCGAACCTTGCACGCTTTGATGGGGTGAAGTATGGACTTCATGTAGATGGAGATAATTCTATTGATGATTATTTTAAAACCCGTGGGGCAGGTTTCGGCCGTGAGGTTAGAAGGAGAGTGATACTCGGTACTTACGTGCTCTCGTCTGGATACTATGATGCTTACTATGGTCAGGCCCAGAATATGAAAAAGGCTATTACTGATGAGATCAGAGAGGCATTTAATAATGTAGATGTCATAATTACTCCGACGACTCCAACACCCGCCTTTAAATTCGGGGAGAAGACAGATCCACTCTCAATGTATTTGGCAGATATCTTTACTGTACCAGCGAACATTACCGGTTGCCCTTCTATTTCAATACCCTCGGGCGAGGTTAATGGTCTACCACTTGGACTCCTTATTACCGCTGACCTAGGTAGTGAGGAAAAGCTTTTTGCCACAGCCAAAGACTTCGAAAAGAGTTAGAATGTAAGCATGGCAGACAAGAAAGAAGGTCCCAAAGATAATGGTCCCGTAGTAGAGGTTGGCTTTATTATCCTCGTGCTTATATTCCTCTGGGTAATCTGGTCAACAATCCTAAATTACTTTCTTGTATCTCGTTTTGGATCATATGGCACCATCTGGGCCACCATGGTGGCTTGGTTTATTAAATATATATATCCCATCATTATCCTCTTGGGTATTGTAGCCACCATTCTTGCTATTATGAGTATGGTAAGGAATGTGTCTAAGCTTAAGGATTTGAAGGAGGCAGAAAAGAAAGTGTTTGGTTCAGATCCTGATGGTACTGAGGTCAAAGAAATCATTGCACCCTTGAACCCAAAGTGGGAGAAGGCCATGAGCCACCTCAACTCCACCAATGCCTCAGAATGGCGCTTGGCTATCATTGAGGCCGATATCATGCTCGATGACATGCTTCGTGCTCAGGGCCACCACGGCGACTCCATAGGTGAGATGCTTAAGGGTATAGAGAAGTCAGATATGCTCACTCTCGACTATGCCTGGGAAGCACACAAGATAAGAAACGAGGTGGTTCACTCCGGTTCTACCTATGAGTTAAGCGAGCGCGAGGCAAAGCGAGTGATGTCACTCTTCGAAGCCGTTTTCCGAGAATTCAAGATGATATAATAAATTTGTTATTAAAGTTTATTAATTACAAATGTCAAAGAAATTAAGTTTAATATTGGGTAGTTTTTTTGTTTTATTTGTTGGAATAGCGTCTGCCAGCTTAACTACTGATATTATGCCAACGGGTGACGGAGCATACACACAGTGGACGAAGAGCTCAGGTCTCACTCACTACACATTGGTTGATGAAAGTTCATGTAATGGTGTTACTGACTACAATTTCACCACAACTGTGGGCAATAGGGATTCATATGTAGTCAGCACAAGCCAGGTTTCAAATGGTTCTCAAATAACTAAAATAGAAATAAAGCCTTGTGCCTCAAGAAATTCTGGAGGAGGCGCTAGCCCAGTTATGAATGTTTTCTACAGACTTAATGGTTCAAACAGTGCAGATGCTGGAGCATACTCACTTACAGGCACAACTCCTGTACAACTCGCTACGACCACCTTCAGTGGTCTATCGGCTATTAAGACTGGGACAACTACACTAGAAGTTGGTTCTGTTCTAACTTCCGGTATTAGAGGAGCAAGATTGAGTAGGATAGCAACTGTTATTACTTACACAGCTCTCAATGCTCCATCGGGCCTTGGGGCAACCACAACCTCATCTTCTCAAATTAATTTGGGATGGTCTGACAATTCAACCTTTGAGGATGGTTTCGTGATAGAGAGACAGAATGTTACTGCTTCTAGTACCTTCTCAGTAATCGCTACAACAACTGCAAATGTTGTTGGTTATAGTGATATGGGATTAGCATCTTCAACTGTGTACAAATACAAGGTTCGTGCATACAACATTGGTGGGTATTCGAATTACTCAAATACCGCCACAGCTACAACTACTCCATAAGAGTAAGTTGATACCTGAAACAAAAACTGCCTTAGGGGCAGTTTTTGTTTGCATCAAATAGAGTACCTTCCGAAAGTTTAAATGATCTAGTTTTAAAGCTTGTTGGCTTCCTCCGTTAACTTCTCAAAAAGTTCATCATCATTCTCTTGCCATGCTTGTTCTGCCGCATCTATCAAAGCTTCTTTGGCTAGTTTATTTAGACCAGCTTCTTTGTACATATAAGCCACTTCGACATTGAGCATCATGCCTTGTTGACTGGTTTCGATCTCAAGTTGTCTTCGATCAAGAAACTCATTCAATAATGATAAATCTTCTGTTCCGAGCTTAAGAGACTCGATCACTCTTGCTTTGAGGGATTCTATATCTTCCTGATTTGGCGCTCCTTCAAACATGACTCAAGTATATACCTTTGCACAGGCTAGACTAGCCCGTAGGCTATGGCCGAGGGTGGATGATTTCAGAACTAAAATCTTCAAAAAATTGGTCTAAAATACTTCTATTACGATCGATCATTTTTAAACCAGTAGAATTATGATACCCAAAGAATCCTAGATCCGTTCCTTCAGTCTGCTTAATTCTTAGCTCTTCCTCCGATTCATTTACCGGAATAAGAAAATAGAAAACTTCTTCATTTGTTCCGTCATTAGATTCTACGCGTCCGAAGAATTTGAATTCAGGCTGATTGAATGTAAGGGACAGCTCTTCGTCTAACTCCCTAGTGAGAGCTTCCTCTATGGATTCATTATCTTCGACTGCTCCACCGAAAAAGGCCCAAGTGTTTGGGTACAGAGGAGCCTTACCGTCCCTGAGTTGCAGTAATACTTGACCTTCTCTGTTATAAAGAACCGCCTTTGCGATTTTCTTCATAATGAGATTATACCTTTGCGCGGGATATTTATCCTGAGCTAGTCGAAGGTGTGGAGGATGTTAGAACTAAATTGCAGAACAGTTCCAGTCTTCCGTCCGTGAATTGCTATTAATACGAGCTTCCGAACATTTCGTTTTTTCGCTTTCAGGGCTACACTGGAAAGCAAATGTTGCCCGAGCAACAATATGGCTCTCATTACTACCAGAAGGAGTGTATGAGAAGTTTTCGCAAGCGTACGTTCTAAATGAGAAGTCATTCGGAACATAACTGCTCTTAACCATTTTGCATTCATTAGTAGCGGCTGCGTAGACTGGACCTCTGCCAACTCTTACACTCCCAACTTCTGAGAACTGTGTCATTAGTGTTCCACATGGAGAGAAGTATTGCAGGTAATTCCCATTATTTGAGTCATCTTTGTATTCATACACAACAGTGTGTTCTGCCTTACCAAGAGTTTGCGAAGACACTTGCTTATAATTTTGGTCATAGAAAGCTGGGTCGCTAGATGAAGATGGACCTAAATCAGAAACTCCACCAGGCACAGCTCGAGGCGCATTACTAATCTCTTTCTCATAAAAATAGAACACTGTTCCTCCCGTTAATATCACAACTGTAATAGCAGCTAAAATAGGTGTTATGGTAAAACCTTTGTTCATTTTTATTTTCACTTATTTATTATACCAGTTCCATATCTCATAGACCCATACAGAAAAGAGCCCTTCCGCCAGCTGGCGGATCTAGGACTCTTTTCGTTTGCGCGGGCTAGTGGATGATGTTAGAACTGTTTTTTCTAAAGAGGATCTGGTTCATTAGAATAACAAGTCAAACTCGACGTTGGAATTTGTTCAAATTTATCAGTTTTAGAACTTGATACCCAGGCCATAGTAGGATACACCCTAATTAGGTCAGGGCTCTCATATTTATTTTTTTCAACCATGGCCACAATAAGAGTGCGGTCGGGCATATATGGAAATTGAACAGAGGTACAGTTATCAATGGCCATAGTTAGACCGCTGTCAGCTGACGGGAAGGATAATGTGTCTGTTACCGTATACATCTGTGAGCATTCGTCCTTGTGGCTTAATATGTATTCATAGCTTTTTGTGTCAACATTCGTCATCCAAATCTCTTTTCCTTCTTTTGTCATCATAAGCTCTAAATTATTATAGTAGCCGACATTCTCTGTGCCATTCGGTGGTAAATTCGAGCAGTAACTAACCCCAATCCATTTAGATTTAGGAGCATCGTTTTTTTCAGAAGAGTATGTCGATATCTCGTCTTGTTGTGGTTCTGTAGAGAGTGTTGTTTCTTGAGCCAAAAAACCAGGGTTGTTTTTGTACAGATAACCTCCTACTAGAAAAAGTCCCACTACGGTTAAGCTTAGGATAATTGTAAATTTTCTCATTTCTTAATTATACCAGTTCCACGTCCCATAGACCCCTACAGAAAAGAGCCCTTCCGCCAGTTGGCGGATCGAGGACTCTTTTCGTTTGCGCGGTCGACCGGACTTGAACCGGCAACCTCTCGCGTGACAGGCGAGTGCTCTAACCAGTTGAGCTACGACCGCAAGGGGAGTATCAGAAACTTGTTTACGCTTACTCCGAGCGCAGCGGACCGCCTTACGAAGTAAGACAGTCCGCAATGTGTCGGCGGGAGGGATCGAACCTCCGACCTTGGGCTTATGAGTCCCACGCTCTAACCAACTGAGCTACGCCGACAAGCTTTGGCTTACTGCCGTAAGCTGTCTCACATTGCGTGGCTAGTACTATACTATTTTACATTGATTTTGTCAGTAGAGTGCGATATAATGGCTCTCTACAGCGGGTTGGAGGAGCAGTACCTCGACAGGCTCATAACCTGTAGGCGTCCGTGCAAATCGGGCACCCGCAACAAATTTGTTTTTCGAATAGGAGTATAATCTATAAGGGATTAGGATTATCAATAATCTTTTATATTCATGTCCAATTCACAAAAGGCTGTTTGGGTATTGCGTATCGCTGTCGCAGGAGAGTTCTTGGGTCATGCGGTGTTCGCTCTACAAGGTAAGGCAGACTGGGTTAAGTGGTTTGCCAAATTTGGAGTAAGTGACCCAGCGACTGCAACGACTCTTCTTATGCTAGTGGGTATTATGGATCTTATTGTCGCGCTAGTCGTCTTGGTTAAGCCGATGAAGCCAATACTTCTCTGGGCTGTGTTCTGGGGCTTCTGGACTGCACTTGTCCGACCAATTGTAGGCATGCCTATTTGGGACTTTATCGAAAGATTTGCTAATTGGGGAGCACCTCTCGCTCTGTACTACTTGATCAAAAAGGAGTAAAGTTTTTTCCATATGTGGAAGCAGTTAACATCACTAGTACTCTTGGTATTAGTGTTTACGGTCGTGGCTGGTGTGGCTTGGTTTGTTGATTACTACAAGCCAACCAATTCCTATGATCCAGTGATTATTGGCGGTGTTTTTCCAACCAAGGAGCCAGAAGAAGGTCGGATTACTCTCAGAGTCGGTGAGACTGGGGTGTTTAGGAACATCTCTATCAAGCCAACAGAGGTAGTAGAGGATAGCCGTTGCCCAGTGAATGTGAATTGTATCTGGGCGGGAACTCTTAAGGTTAAGCTTGATGTACTCTCGGGCCTTGGTGCTTCCAATCCTACAATTGAGCTGGGCGGTTTAATCACCACAGAAGCCGAGGAGATAAAACTAATTTCTGTATCACCTGAGAAGATGCGGGAGGAGACTCTGCCGAGTGACTATGAATTTGTTTTCGAAGTATCTAAGAGGGGTCAGACTCCTATAGGAGCTAGAGGCTGCTTCGTGGGTGGGTGTTCTGGTCAGATTTGCTCGGATAGTCCTGACATGGCTTCTACTTGTGAGTTTAGAGCTGAGTATGCCTGCTATAAGACATCTAAGTGCGAGAGACAGACAAGTGGACAGTGTGGATGGACTGATACAAGTGAACTGAGGATGTGTCTCAATAATCCTCCCGCACTTTAAAAAGTACTCGATTTGTAATACTATAATGGCCTGTTTCGTGCCAAGATAGCTCAGTTGGTAGAGCACTTCCATGGTAAGGAAGAGGTCCCCGGTTCGATCCCGGGTCTTGGCTCCAAGTGTTAGAATGCTTCTTGTGCCAAAGTAGCTCAGTTGGTAGAGCGGCAGTATCGTAAACTGCAGGTCGTGAGTTCGATCCTCACCTTTGGCTCATTTGTTTATGCTTAATCTCTGATATAGAATCAGTTGGCACTCAAGGCAACCAATGCGAGCCACCGCATAAATAGAGCATGCTACAAGGTTTTTGCTCTAGTCGCGGGATTAGATACCCTGCGAGCAATCCTCGGTTGACCTTATGCTTAGGGTGAAAATCCCGCAATAGGCGAAACGGGTGTTAAACACAAATCCTGGAGTTGAGAGCAGTCAGCGTAGATATGTCGGGGTAGTTTAAGCCTTGAGCTTACGACAACCTGACTTATTACGAGGATTGTGATCGACGATAGGTGCAGATGATGCCTGATATACGTAGTGTGGCTAGACGCGTGTATCGAGCCGGGTGCCTCACTGGTGAGGTCCGGGATTTAGATCATCTGGCTCTATCCCTGTGCTCGGGGAATGTCGGCCCCAGATGCACGAAAGGGAAATACGGCACTGGCCAAGCGGAGAGATACTTCTCCCTTGGCCTTTCCCTTTTGGTATACTTCTAATACATGGCAAGTAAGGACGAAATACAGAAGAAAATTGAAGCGATTGAGGAGCGGATGCAAGCTCCGGACTTTTGGTCTGACAAGGACTCGGCTCAAGGCGCTATCAAAGAACTGGAGAATTTGAGGAACGAGCTCGAAGGAGTTGGTAAGTACGATAAGGGAGATGCTGTGATGACAATATTTAGTGGCGCTGGGGGAGATGATGCAGAGGACTTCACCAACATCTTACTCCAAATGTATTTAAAGTATTTTGATAATAAGGGATGGAGTTACTCTGTGATGCACAAGAATGATAATGACCATGGGGGATATAGAAACATCACTCTTGAGATAAACGGTAAGGGAGTGTATGGCACTCTGAAGAACGAATCAGGGGTTCACCGACTGGTACGCATCTCTCCCTTCAATGCGAAGAAGTTACGACACACATCCTTCTCTATGGTTGAGGTGATACCTAAGTTTGAGAAAGTGGGTGAGGTTAGCATACCGCCTGAAGATATTCGGCTTGAGTATTCGAAGTCGTCTGGTCCAGGAGGACAGAATGTGAACAAGCGTGAGACTGCGGTGCGTGTAGTGCATATACCAACAAATCTTGCAGTGCATGTAGAAAGTGAGAGAAGTCAGGCACAGAACAAGGAGAGAGCTCTCGCTATGCTCGAAGCTAAGCTCTATAAACTACAAGACGAAGAGAGGAAGGCGAAAGAGAAAGGAATGTATGTCTCTAAAACAACAAGTATCGAGTGGGGGAGCCAAATACGATCTTATGTCCTGCATCCATACAAGATGGTTAAGGATCATAGAACAGATGTAGAAGTACGAGATGTAGATAAGGTGTTGAATGGAGATCTCGACGAATTTATCGAAGCTGAAAGAGGTTTGTAGTTGTGTTAAAATGTGAGGATGATTTTCTTTGACCGAGTGACGAAAGTTTACCCGGATACTTCGGTAGCCCTTCAAAATATAACGCTCACGATAGAACCAAGTGAGTTTGTGTCTATTGTGGGTCAGTCCGGTGCGGGTAAGACCACGCTATTGAAGATGCTTTTGGCCGAGGAGAAGCCGAGTGAGGGCAAGGTCTTCTATGAGTCCTCCGATGTACACCGCTTGAGTAAGAGTGGAATGAACGATCTTAGGAGGAAGATCGGTATGATCTTCCAAGACTTCCGTCTCATATCAGGTAAGACTGTGTATGAGAACATTGCTTTCACCATGGAGGCATCTGGGAAGACCGATGAGGAGATAGAGCAAGATGTGCCTCATGTGCTCGAGCTTGTGGATCTGAAGAACAAGATTTGGAATTTTCCTCACGAGCTCTCTGGAGGAGAGAAGCAGAGAGTGGCCATAGCTCGTGCCTTGGTGAATCAGCCTGACGTCCTTATAGCTGATGAACCTACGGGTAACCTAGATCCTGTAAACACCTATGACATTGTGCAGATACTAAAGAAGATCAACGACTACGGTACTACCGTCATCCTCACCACACACAACAAAGGTATTATCGACATGCTAGGCAAGCGTGTAGTAGCTATGGAGAAGGGGAGAATTGTACGAGACGATAAGGAGGGCAAGTACTTTATATAGTAGAATAAAAAACAATGCTCTGGACTAATTTTAAAAGAATATCGAAGACCGGCTTCATGAACTTCTGGAGGAACGGCACTGTCTCTCTAGCCTCTGTCTTCATGATGACTGCCACCCTCTCTGTCATTGGCTTCACTATGCTTGGAGGTGCAGTGCTTACCACCGCACTTGAGACTCTTAAGGATAAGGTGGATATATCTGTAACCTACATCCCTACTGCTCCAGAGGAGGACATCTTGAAGATCAAGAGCTCACTCGAGACACTATCTGAAGTCTCGCTTGTTACTTACACCTCAAGAGAGGAGGCACTCGAAGCCTTCAAGCTTCGTCATGAGAATGATCAATCTATTCTTACAGCATTAAACGAGCTTGATGAGAATCCTCTTGGAGCCTCGCTTGATATCAAGGCCAAGGATCCATCTCAGTACAAGAGCATTGCCGAGTTTCTCGAGGGCAACAGTGCCCTCTCGAGTGGTGGGCTCACCATTGTTGACCATGTGAATTATTATCAAAACAAAGTAGCCATAGACAAGCTTACCGGGATAGTAAAGAGTGCTGACAAACTCGGATTTGCTATTGCTCTCTCGTTCATCCTCCTCTCAGTGCTTATTGCTTTCAATACTATTCGCCTCACTATCTACATCTCGAGAGAAGAGATCAATGTCATGCGACTTGTTGGAGCGTCGACAAATTATATTGAGGGTCCTTTCGTTACCCTGGGTGTCATCTACGCTGTCGTAGCAACTGTGCTCACAGCTCTAGTATTTCTGCCTATGACTTATTGGATAGGTGGAGCGACACAAGATTTCTTCATTGGACTCAACCTCTTTAGTTATTATATAGGACACTTCGTCTCGATCTTCTTTACTTTACTTGGCGCTGGAGTGGTAGTTGGGGTTGTATCCTCACTTCTTGCCATCAGGAAGTATTTGAGAGTTTAAAAAACTGCCCCTCTGGGGCAGTTGTGTTGTTCTAGGCCATGATGGCAAGTATGGGCTGACCACAGTGCCTGCACTTGCCGTTCCTTTCCGGCTCATGATCGCAGATCGAGGAAAGGTCAAGCTGTTGCTGCTTCAAGCCTCTGACCTCCATCTCGAGCCTCGCGAGTTCTTCCTTGAGATCTCCTCCATATCTCCTTGCATCATTCGTCTGAACTGGTGTCATCTTGGGCGTTTTGCCAGGACGAGCTGGGCCATTGCCTCGATTTTCTTCGATGAGGCTTCTGATTGGAAGTGGTACCACGAGCATTAATACTCTCCGGAATGGGTAAAAAGGTACTGCTCCAGGAGAGACTTTACAGTAACCAGCCGAAAAATCAAATCTTGAAATAAGGCCAAAATTCAAGTATTCTAGGCTTATTGGGATATCGTCTAATGGTAGGACAACCGCCTCTGGAGCGGTTAATTGGGGTTCGAATCCCTGTATCCCAGCACTTCGACTCGCTTTGCTCGCTCAGTGCGAGCTAGGCGAAGTAATAATGAAATTATTTAGATATGAGAGATAAACTTGAAACACCAGTCACAAAATTTAAATTGCGCACGGGGTTAGGTCTTTCCGGTAAGGGTGTATTTGCTCTGGAAGCAATTCCTAAAGGGAAAAGAATTATTGAGTACATCGGCAGAAATATCCCACTCGAAGAGCAAGATTATGCGACTGGAAGGTATTTGTTTTTGACTGGGAGGAATAAAATGATCAACGGAAATATAAAGGAGAATATAGCAAGATTTATCAATCATTCGTGTAAGCCTAATTGTGAAGCTAGGGGTCCAAGTGGAAGAGTCTTTGTATATTCGTTGAGAAGAATAAAGGCAGGGGAAGAGCTTACATATGATTATGGGGACGAATACTTTAATGATTTTATTAAACCAATTGGTTGCAAGTGTAATAAGTGTTAAGCAATACAAGGAGGTAGGGGTGTCATGTGTTACCCAGATCTAGGCGGGTTATAATTGGGTTATGCGAATAATTAAGGAACATTTAGGCTGTTTGAATGATAATCCAGAGAAACTATGGTTCAAGCGGAAGCTCTATGGTTGGGGATGGACACCCGCACGTCCACAAGGGTGGTTGGTAATACTCGTTTACATTCTCTTGATCATACCCTTCTCACTAAACATAAGTGAGAGCTCTACTCGAAGTGAAGTAATCCTTAACTTCTTCTTACCCATCTTGATACTGACATCAGTCTTGATACTTATTTGTTATAAAAAAGGGGAGGCTCCTCGTTGGCAGTGGGGAGATCCTAATAAATAGGATTGTATTTACCCAAACAAGGGGAGGGCTTGTCAGGCTGGGGTATAATTAAATTATGCTACTTAAACTTTATGCCATAACTTTGCCAGTGCTTTTGGTTATGGACTTTGTATGGCCAAGATTCATTGATAGAGGATTTTATCAGGAGAATATCTGATTATGAAGAAGGTCTTTTTAGAAATATTTTTCAGTCTCACATTCGTCGCTGTCGCAACTTTTCTTATGTATGGTCAGCTGGTTGGAGTGAGTGATTTTTGGAACGCTCAGAATGTCTGGAGCATTATCCTTGCATGTGGTTGGGTAGTCGTCTCACTGGGCTATTACCACCAAGGGTATGTGGTCCATAAGAGTAAGAGCGCTGAGCATGTGTCCATCGTCCTGCCTGGAGCAGTTTTTATCGTTCAGTGTATTCTGTTCGTGAAAGGGATTTATTATGATGATTGGGCGCTCATATTCGGCGCCTTGGTAGTTAACTCGGGCGTGATCTTCAGCCTCTATCAGATTACTCACGTTAAGTTCAGATGATTTTGCTATAATCAGGCTATGAAAGGATACATCACAAACATTGAGAAAGAGACAATGGAGAATGATTACTTTAGGAAGGTGCTTTATACCGCCAAGAGTTCTCAACTCGTGCTTATGAGTCTTGAGCCACTTCAGGATATTGGTGAGGAGGTGCATCATTTGGATCAGTTTCTAAGGGTTGAGGCTGGGATAGGTCGAGTGGTACTAGACGGCGTCGGACATGAGGTTAGAGACGGCTCAGCTATAGTTGTTCCCGCAGGTACAAAGCATAATCTAATAAACACCTCTGTTGATAAGCCGCTCAAGCTATATAGTGTTTACTCTCCACCTAACCACAAGGATGGGACAATACATGAGACTAAGGCAGATGCTGAAGCCAACGAGGAGCACTTTGATGGCATTGTGACAGAAGCCTAGTATTGATACTTGCTCGAAGGTAGGTCAGGGAGTATATTTGGCATACTAATCAACATGCTCTGGAGCAAGCTCAACTCGATCTATAAGAATTACGAGTACCACATTTCTTCTATTGCCCTTGTCTTGGGGTTCATATTTGATGTCTTGACTCTGAGGCGGGCTGATGCATTTTGGGAGAACTTCTGGGTTGTCTTCCATCTCATTGTTGTTGCTACAGCTATACTACTTATCAACAGGAAGAGTAAGTCCGAAGACAGGGACTCTGACATGGATTTCTGGTTACTTAGCTTGATGCAATTTAGCTTCGGAGGTTTGCTCTCTGCCTTCCTGATACTCTACTTTAGAAGTGCCTCACTAGCAGTGAGTTGGCCCTTCCTCCTTATGCTCGCACTCGCCTTCATTGCGAATGAGAGGTTGAAGCGACATTATCAAAGACTGACTTATCAGGTATCATTTTTCTTTTCAGCTCTACTTCTATTCTCAATCTTTTTTGTACCAGTAGTAGTCGGTTATATTGGACCAGCTATATTTGTTTTTAGTGGTTTAGTAAGCCTTCTGGTTCTTAGAGTTTTCTTAGCAGTGCTTCGTGGAGTAAGTGGGGAGAAGTTCGTGTTAGCACTCAACTCTATTCGTGGGATCGTGCTTGTCATATTTGTTGCAATCAATGTGCTCTACTTTACAAACATTATTCCCCCTATACCACTTTCGCTGCGCGAGGGAGGGGTGTATCACTTGGTGGATAAAGAAATCACTGGCCAGTATGTGCTCCGCACCGAGAAGAATAATTGGTTGGAAAAGTTGAGTCCGAGAACTAGTGTGAACATCTTGCCTGATCAACCTCTCTTTGTGTATACGGCGATATTTAGTCCGGCTAAATTTAGTACCAAGATTGTGCATGAGTGGCAGTACTTCGAGGAAGGTAAGGGGGAGTGGGTGAGTGTGTCTAGAATACTATTGCCTATCACCGGTGGGAGGAATAATGGCTACAGAACATACTCAATCTCGAGTGTGGTTCCAGGTAGTTGGAGGGTTAATGTTATGACCGAGAGAGGGCAGGTCTTGGGTCGAATATGGTTTAAGGTGGACTATGTAGGGGTACAACCAGAGCTTGTGACTGAGGTACACTAATCGTGTATAATCAACGATTATGCAACCTCAAGAGGTAAACACTACTTCTGATACTAAGATATGGATGGTGCTTATTGGTATCATTATTTTCTTCGTACTTATCATTATCTACGCTCAGCATATAACCAAGGTTAGGCAGGGTGAGCCAGTACCAGTAGTTGCTAGGTATACCAACTATGCTTATGGAGTTAACCTGCGATACCCACCAGAGTGGCAACCAGTTGGAGGACTCTCCTTTGATAGGTACGAGGGTGAGAGTGGATTCTTTAGCATCTCGGCAGGAGGAGAGGGTAACGTCTCTATCGACGAACTGGCCAAGAGTGAAGCTAATAATTCTAAAAAACCTTATGGCAGCGAACCATACATCCAAACACTTGCCGTTGATGGACAAGATGCGCGACTTATCTTGCCCTCACTAGACCAAAGTCCTTCTATGCACGGACAAGCAGTGCTTATAGTAAAGTACCCAACACCAAAGATGATTGGTCCAGCTACTTACAAGTACCTGGTTTTCTGGGCAGATAGAGCAAACATCCAAGACATCGCGAGCTCTTTAACATTTGTTGAGTAGGATGAGGAAGACCCATCCAACTCTTGCGGTATTGTCCAAGCTAAATACACCCGAAAAGATACAAGACTTTTTGAATGAATTGCCTTTCAATCACGAGAAGAATGGGGAGACATATCACTCGGTACTGAAGACTCTAGAGAGTGGTAGGGCGCATTGCTTCGAAGGCGCCTTGGTGGCTGCAGCAGCACTCTGGTTACAGGGCGAGAAGCCTCTACTAATGGACCTAAGGACAACAGATGGAGATCAGGATCATGTGGTAGCTCTATATAAAAAAAATAGGTTATGGGGTGCAATTTCGAAGACTAATCATCCAGTACTTCGCTTCCGAGATGCTGTATACAAGACGCCAAGAGAGATTGCAATGAGTTACTTCCACGAGTATTACCTTGCCGATGGCACCAAGACCTTAAGAAAGTATTCGGAACCCTTCGATTTGTCCAAAATTAAATTTGATTGGCTTCTGGGTGAGGAAGAACTTTTCCTGCTGGTCGACGAGCTTGATAAATCTAAACACTTTGACATAGTGCCAAAAGGTCTGAGTTTAAGGAAGGCAGATAAGATCGAGAGAACCTTCACAGACCATATCGAATACAAATAACTATTTTGTATCTACTAGAAAAAAGCTTTGCCTAATACCGAAAAGTATAAATACTCCAAGAATAAGGAAGATCGAACTCGGGTGAAGAAATGCGTTCGAGAGTGCACCTATGCCTGCTCCAAGTATTAGGCCGGCTGGTCGCCCAAGCCTGAAGATTGAGATGAGGCCAACGTGGTGAGGCCCAATTTGCTTGAAGAAGTAGCTGTCGGTAGTGATCTCAATCAAGCTCGCGCCAATACGAGAGACGAAGAGAGCTATGGCCCAGATAAGCATACTACTTCCTAGATACGGCATTATGAGGACTGACAAGCACAAGATTACGAAGCCTGAGAACATGATCTCCTTCTCACCATACTTCTTGTCTGCGAGCTCCCCAGCTGGCCACTCGAAGAGGACAAAAGGCAATAGCATGAAGGTGAAGATTATACCAATTTGCTCCCATGAGAAGCCGATAAAATTGTGTAGATATATAGGCATATAGATCACCATGACAGCGAAGAATAACTCTAGTACGGTGCGAGCGATAGTTACTCGTCTGACATTCTTTAGTTCCTTCCATACACTAAACGGAAGTGAGACTGGTAGATACACCTCAACCCCACGCCTTGCCTTAAGTGAGAAGATCATGAGTAGGAAGATTGGAATAAGGAAGTAAACAGAAAGAAGGTAAAGATCTCTGAAGTTGTTTTGGTCACCTGCGAAGGCAATGAGTATGGGGCCGCCCATGATGGCTGCATTCGTAATGGTGAGGTAGATCCCCCTGGTCTTACCAGTATTCTCATCTTTAGAAATTTCCTCGAGCAAGATATCGAAGGAGTAATAAATCATCATAGACACCGAGGCATAGACTATGAAGGAGATGATCGCCATGCTTGGTGTGGTGGCGAGAGCTGCGCCTATTGTTGAGACTAGTGTAGCGACAGAGAAGAAGAGTAAGAAGCCCTTGCTCCCGAGGTAACTAAGCATCCTCTCGGCATTGAGTAAGAAGTATACGTTACCAAGGGCTCCAAGTAGGTAGAGCCAGCCGACTGTGGAGGGGGAGAAGAAGTGTCCGAGGAAGGAAGAGTTGATGTATAGAGTTGCAGCAAAGTGGATTGAAAAAAAGAAGTTCGCAACAAATATCGGCCACGCCTTGGAAGAGCTCATTTAAATAAGTATAACAAATCCTTCGACCTTGCTGGTTCGGCTAAACTCACCACGAGTCAGGATAAATAGAAAGCCCCGCGAATGCAGGACTTTCGTCGTACATTCACGGGGCTGTGAGCTTGTGGATGAACAGAGTCGTGAAGCTGAACATCATGCAGAGTAGCCAGGTTGCGTACCACTTCCGCTGGTTCGGGGAGACTTCGTTGGCGCGGCCGAGGAAGTAGAACGAGAGGTAGAAGAGCAGGTCGCTGATGAACTTCACTTGGATTCTCCAAAGTAAGGGTCTGTATATACAATAGCATATTGTTGTAGTTTTGTCAAGTAAGTAATGATAACAAAAAAGAGCCCTAGTTGAGGCTCTTTCATGCCTTATCTACGAATCTTAAACTCCGAGGATTACGGGGATGATTACAGGTTTCTTCATTGTCTTCTGGAATAGGAAGCGAGCGACATCTTCTGAAACTGCGTTCTTCGCATAGTCGAAGTTGATAGGATTCATACCAACGGTTGTGGATTCAATTGCGCGCTTGATGATGTGACGGGTCTCGGTGAGCAACTCCTGGTTGTCTCTGAGGTAGATAAATCCGCGAGAGATGATGTCTGGTGACTTTCTTAGTTTACCTGTCTTTGTAACGACCATGGCTACCACGACGACGAAGCCCTCTTCGGCGAGCATCTTGCGGTCTCTTATGAGTACTTCAGACACATCACCGACTGAGAACCCTTCGACCACCATGTCTTCTGAAGGTGCTTTCTCTACAGCTCTGGTAATAATCTTGCCTTCTTCTCTAATTTCTATAAGTGAGCCATTGTCTGGGACTATAACATTCTCTGGAGCGGCGCCGAGTTGGCGTGCCAGGTCTGCATGCATCTTAAGCATGTAGTGATGTCCGTGCACTGGCATAAAGAATTTGTACGGCATCTGTCTATGTACCCACTCAAGCTCACCCCGCTTACCGTGACCCGAGGTGTGCACATCGGAGTCTAAGTAGGTAATGATCTTGGCGTCGTGCCTAAAGAGATTGTCCTTGAGTTTAGCAATAGCTCTCTCGTTACCTGGGATAACTGATGAGGATAGGATGACAGTGTCTGACCTTTGGAGCTTGATGAACTTGTGAGTCTTGTTAGACATACGCATAAGAGCTGCAAACTCCTCTCCTTGTGCACCTGTGGCGATCATCATGATCTTGTTTGGTGGATACTTTTCGATATCCTCGATAGGAACGATGTGGTCTAGCTCTACAAGGTTTAGGTGTCTGATGATATCGACATTGTTCTTCATGCTTCGCCCCTCGATTACCACCTTCTTGCCATATTTCTTGGCGATGCGCATGAACTCGATGATTCGTTCGACTTGAGAGGCAAAGGTGGCAATGATCACGCGGCCAGGGACATTAGCCACAATAGAGTCAATGTTTTTCAGGATGAAGTCCTCAGATGGGGAGAAACCAGGCTTCTCGATACCAGTCGAGTCCATGGTGAAGAGGAGGACATTTCTATCCTTAAACATTTTGTATTGCTCAACCTCCTTCTCTGTTGGCACACCATTCTCGTTATCTACTCGGACATCTCCAGTGTTCACGATGTCTCCTAGAGGTGTCTCGATGATTACTCCCGTTGAGTCAGGGATAGAGTGTGTAAGTCCGAAGAAGCGAACCTTCAAGTTTGGTGTAATAGCAATAGACTTGTCGCTCTGGTCTACAATGCGAAGGTCTAGCGGCGGCATATGAGGGAACTCCTCTTGACGCTTTTTGATGAGGAGAGCACCGAACTCTCTGGTGTATATAGGTGGGTTGCCAATGCGGTTCATGATGTAGGGAATACCACCAATGTGATCGAGGTGTCCGTGAGTGATAACCATGGCGCGGATATTACCCTTCCTCTCTTCGAGGTACTTAACATTAGGCAGGATGTAGTCGACTCCAGGGGTCTCTGCATCGGTAAATTGGATACCACAGTCTACAACAATGATGTCATTACTGTACTCAATGGCCATCATGTTGCGTCCGATCTCCTCAACTCCTCCTAGGGGTACTATGCGGATGTTGCCTGGAGCGAGTGGTGGGAGGATGTCTGGGGCCTTCTTCTCTGGGATTGGACGGTCGTTTCTCCTATGCATGTTCTTGCCTCTTAGACCTCTTTTAAAGTTAGACTGATTGTTCATTTTAATTTTTAATTTTATTTATCTGCAAATATTCTCCAAACTGAATTCGTCTCGACATACCAATTCCTAACACCTCTGTAACGGTCTTGAGGAGTCGATAACTTCTCCATCCTTATACCATTGAGGTTGTCTGGTACTACATAGATATAATTTGGTGAGTACAAGAACACTGCTGGTACATCACTCATAATTGCCTTCTCGAATGAGAGATAAAGCTCCTGCTTCTTCTCTTCGTCTCTCTCTGATCTAATGCTCTCCAAGATCTTATCTACTTGGCTGTTTACATAGAGAGCAATGTTTAGTCCTGGGTCATTCCTTTCACTTGAGTGCCAGAAGGGGAAGGCATCTCCATCTTTGCCAATTACTTCTCCGAAGAGGAGAGCATCGTACTTCCTGGGCCTGATGACATTTTGGTTTAGATCACCAGATTCGTAGATAGAGACCTTAACCTCGGCACCGAGAGAAGTCCATGCCACTTCTAGCATTTGGGCGACTTTCTCAAGATCGGGGTTGTCACTCGTCGAGATCGAGAATGAGAGCTTGATAGTATCATTCTTATTTTTCTTTTCAAGTATGCCAGTGTCCTTGTTCTTCACCCAGCCAGCCTTAGCAAGTGTGCTTGAAGCTGCTTCGATTCTCTCTGAAGCCGTTCTTAATGATTCTGTGGTGCTTGTTCTGGAGAACATTGGTGGTAGTGGGCCATTGATCACCTTCCCAAAGCCATTCAAAACTATTTTTAGAATCTCTTCTTTCGGTGCGGCTGTATCCAGTGCTTCTCGAACATTTTTATCGAGTAGTGCTTTGTTTGCATTCTGGTTGAAGAAGACCCCAAATATTCTTGGTAGTGGAGAGTTTGTGATATCAGATCTATTTCTGTTTATAGTAAGAGCTTCGTCTGGTGAGATGCCACCTAGGATATCAACTTCTCCTCCGTCATAAGCCTCGAGAATATCTGTCTCAGAGCTGTAGAATTTAAATATATAGTGAGTAATAAAAGGTTTTTCATACAGATACTCGTCGAACGGGACCAGATCATAATAATTAGGTATACCACCACTATCTCTATCGGTCTTCTCTACCATGTATGGGCCTGAACCAATGGGCAAGACATTCCACTGGCTGAAGGAGAACTCGTCGTCAGTTACAGTAGACCAAATGTGTTTAGGCAGGATGCCTATAGTTAAGTTCTTGATGAATGGGGAGTAGGGCTTCCTAAGTGAAAAACTAACTTTATGCTCGTCGACCTTGCTTATTGATACGCCGGCAAAGTCACCATACTGTGGACTCTTGATATTTGGGTCCAATATTTTTTGGATGGTAAAGACGACATCATCGGCCGTGACAGGTCTATCATCGTGGAAGACCGCGTCCTTTCTCAAGGTAACTTCATATGTCAGACCGTCTTCGCTTACAAGAACGTTTTCCGCTAAGTCGTTTCTAACTTCACCCGTTGTGTCTATTCTAACTAGGCCAGAATATATAAGAGAGACCAGACTTTTGTCTGCTTCTGATATAGCTAAGACTGGATTAATAAAGCGGGGATTGCCCACCACCCCTTCTACTACTGAGCCGCCGCTTATAGGCATCTTCACCAAGAAGGCGCTGTTGACCTTAAGTAGCATAATTGCACTCGTTAGCATGAGTAGTCCAGTGAGAGTATAGAAAAGAGCTTTCTCTGCTGAGGTAAAGCGGGTGACAGCCCTCTGGATGGAACGTTCTTTGGGGATGTGGAAACGCTTATTCAAAAGCGCTCGGAAATTTTTATTCTCCATATGGAACTTGTTTAAGAACGGAAGAAGAGAGACAAGATGGCAGAAACTGCAAAAAGAATGGCAATAACTATTGTAGCGTTAAACAGGAATTTCTCAAAACCTCTACGGGTGAACTTGGTGTTACCTTGTTCGTTACCAAAGGCGCTACCTAGACTCGCGTCAGAACGCTGCAGAAGGATAGCAACTACTAAGACGACCGACAGAACTGCTTGGATGTATGGAAGAATGTTTGTCATATATTTGAGCAAATATCATAGCATAGCTTCTTACTTGACATCAATTATATCTATGATGATAAAATCCAGTCACTATGAAGAAGATTGCAAAGAAACCAAAGATAATTCCAGTCGGAGATAGGGTGCTTATAAGACCAATTGGGAATGAGTTGCCGAACTCTTTTGGGAAGATAAAGATTGTTTTACCCGAGAGTATTACTAACGAGAAATCAGACAGAGGGACCGTGCTTGCGGTGGGAGATGGTCGATTAGACAACGGTAAGTTGATTCCTATCAAATTAAATATTGGTGACACTGTTATTTTTAGCAAATACAGTTATGACGAGGTCAAACAAGGAGAAGAAGATCTCTATCTAGTTAAATCTGAGAATATATTGGCTCTAATTAAATAAACTTATGGCTAAACAAATTCTTTGGGGCGACGAGGCAAGAAAGGAGCTCAAAAGTGGCGTTGATCAGGTTGCCAATGCAGTACGGATTACTATTGGTCCTAGGGGTAGGAATGTAGTAATAGATCGAGGTTATGGTGCTCCGATGATAACGAACGATGGAGTGACCATTGCTAAAGATATTACTCTCTCAAACAAGTTTCAGAACATGGGGGCTGAGATAGTTAAGGAGGTTGCACAGAAGACTAATGATCTTGCCGGAGACGGCACAACTACTTCTGTAGTAATTACCCAAGCGCTTGTTGAGTCTGGTTTTAAAAAAACGATGATGGGAGCAAACCCAATGGGCATAAGGCGTGGTATTGAGGCTGCTACCAAAGAAGCTGTAGAATTGCTGAAGAAGATGTCTAAACCAATAAAGACCGACAACGAGGTTAGACAGATAGCAACCATATCCGCTGAGTCAGAGGAGATAGGTACTATTATTGCCGAAACTATTAAGAAGGTCGGAAAGGACGGAGTGGTAACTGTCGAGGCTTCGCAGTCTTTTGGTATCGAGAGTGAGGTGGTAGATGGTTTCGAATTCGATAAGGGGTACATTTCGCCATACATGATTACCAATACCGAGCGTATGGAAGCGGAATACAAGGATCCTCTCGTTTTAGTATCAGACAAAAAAATTTCTTCAATAAAGGATGTTCTACCTTTACTCGAGAAAATTGCTCAGTCTGGCAAGAAGGAGTTGGTCATTATCGCGGAAGATGTAGATGGTGAGGCTTTGACTACTTTTGTCCTAAATAAATTGCGTGGTGGATTCAATATCTTGGCTATTAAGGCCCCTGGTTTTGGAGATAAGAAGAAAGAGATGCTACAGGATATCGCCATTATGGTTGGAGCCAAACTTGTTTCTGAAGAAGTAGGGCTTACGTTTGAGAAAATGGATATAGCCCATCTTGGTCGTGCGCAAAAGATTGTTTCAACCAAGGACGATACTGTTATTGTAGGAGGCAGGGGTAAGAAGTCTGAGATACAAGAAAGAGTTAAGAATCTAGAATCTCAAAGAGAGGGGAGTAAGAATAAATTCGATAGAGAGAAATTGGATGAGAGGATCGGTAAGCTCACAAACGGTGTGGCTGTCATTAGAGTTGGTGCAGCGACTGAGACTGAGATGAAGTATTTGAAGGATAAGATTGAAGATGCAGTCAATGCCACCAAAGCAGCGATAGCTGAGGGTATTGTTATTGGTGGGGGAGCTGCCTTGGTCAAGGTGTCTCAAAAACTGGAGGAGAAATTCAAGCTCTCTAAGGAGTCGAAGACCGCACACGAGAATGTTCTCTCGGGGGAATATTCTGCAGGTTATCTTGCATTGGTAGAATCGTTGAGGAAGCCTCTGCACCAGATTGCTGTTAATGCAGGTAAAGATGGTGGAGTAGTGGTATCAGAGGTAATGCGTGGTGGAGAAACTTTCGGCTATGATGCCTTAAATGATGAGTTCAAAGAAAATATGTTTGTAGTGGGAATCATTGATCCAGCTAAGGTTGAGAGATGTGCTATTGAGAATGCTTCAAGTGCTGTAGCAGTACTCCTCACAACCGAGGTAGCTATTGCCGAGGAGGTGAAGAAGGAGTCTAAGTCAGACATGGTTGGTGGGGAGATGCCTTATTAGTGTGTTAAAATAAACAAATTATGATGTATATATGGATAATCTTGGGCGTAGTAGTGCTTTGGGGCATCTTTTCTTATAACGGTTTCGTTAGACTTGTTAATAGAGCAGAAGAAGCATGGTCAGACATTGAGGTCCAGCTTAAGCGTAGATACGATCTCATACCTAACTTGGTAAACACAGTTAAGGGTTATGCTTTGCATGAGAGCACCGCTTTTGAGAAGGTTACAGAAGCGAGGAGTAGGGCTATGCAAGCGGGTACAAGGGAGGATAAGGGCAAGGCAGAGGTCGAACTTTCTGGCTCACTCAAGTCACTCTTTGCTATTGCAGAGGCGTACCCTGATCTCAAAGCAAATCAGAACTTTTTGGCTCTACAAAGTGAGCTTTCTGACACTGAGAACAAGATCCAGGCATCAAGACGCTTCTACAACACAAACGTTCGAGACTTAAACACCAGTGCAGACTCTTTCCCTGGGAATTTGATTGCTAAGATGTTTAACTTCGCCAAGAAGGAGTTCTTTGAGCTTTCCGAAGATGAATCCGCTGCCAAGAACCCCGTTCAGGTTAAGTTCTAAACTAAATGACCAGTAATATCTACGCTCAAGCGGACAAAAATATCCGTAAAACTTGGTTGCTCATGACACTGTTCTTGGTGGTTGTTATTGGGATTGGTTACATCTTCTCTTACATATATGGAGACAGTAATGTTCTTTACATTGCAGTTATTTTCGCAGTACTCATGAATGTTATTTCTTACTGGTATTCAGATAAGATTGTTCTTAGGCTCCACAAAGCCATTCCTGTAACTCGAGAAAATCAGAGAGATCTATATAACTCACTTGAGAATCTTGCTATAACTGCAGGATTGCCAATGCCGAGGCTCTACATAGTTGAGGATGCGGCCCCAAATGCTTTTGCTACAGGTAGGGATAAGGATCATTCAGTGATCTGTGTGACCACAGGCTTACTCCATCTTTTGAATAAAAATGAATTAGAGGGGGTACTGGCACATGAGCTTTCGCACATAGGCAACAGGGATATTTTGATCTCAACAGTGGTGGTGGTTTTGGCCGGTTTTATCACAATACTTTCAGATATATTTCTTAGATCTACAATGCACAATTCTAGAGATCGAGACAGTAGGGCGGGTGGAATGATTTTTATTTTAGGCTTAATTTTAGCCATTTTGGCTCCAATAGCCGCTACCCTTATCCAACTTGCCATATCGAGAAAGAGAGAGTTCCTCGCTGACGCATCGGGAGCACTCCTGACTCGTTTTCCAGAAGGTCTCGCGAGTGCTTTGAGGAAGATAAACACTAACTCTATTTCAATGAAAACAGCGAACACTGCCACAGCGCATATGTTTATTGCAAATCCGTTCGCAAGGGATTCGAAAGGACTATCTTCGGTTAGAAAGATGTTTCTAACTCATCCACCAGTTGAGGATAGAGTTAAGGCACTTGTGGGTTAAACTTTGATATAATTATTTCATGACAAATATACAAAAGGTTTCCATTTTGGCGCTTCGTGTCACCATGGGCTGGATGTTCTTTTGGGCAGGTATCACTAAGATTCTTGATCCAAATTGGTCTGCAATTGGGTACCTTGGTGGAGCCAAGGCATTTAATCAATTATTTGAATATCTTTCGACTCCAAACATTTTACCGATAGTTAACTTTGTTAACGAGTGGGGTCTTGCACTGCTCGGCGTCTCACTTATTCTTGGAGTGCTGGTTAATATCTCAATACCACTCGGAATTCTACTCATGGTTCTATACTATTTGCCACTTGGTTTCCCCGAGCCAAATGCTCATTCGTACATAGTTGATGAACATATTATTTACATTTTTTCTCTGGCCTTACTGTGGGTATTTGGCGCTGGAAATGTCTGGAGTGTTGGCAAAATGTGGCGATCTAGATAGGTTATTCTCAAAATGGGTAAAAAAGGCTACTATAGCCGGACTGGAGGGTTCGCATAGTGGTCTAGTGCGCACGCTTGGAAAGCGTGTGTGGGGCAACTCACCAAGAGTTCGAATCTCTTACCCTCCGCCATGTTTAAGCTTGATAAAAGAAAGATAAGAAGGAAGTTATCCCCAAGCAAAAACTTCTTTCTTTCATTAGCTGGATCGATAATTTATCAGCAGATTTCTACAAAAGCTGGAGATGCTATTTATGCAAAGTTTTTAAGACTTTTTGGTAGAAAAAAACCTAATCCAGAGAGTTTTTTGTCTATTTCAGCGCCAGACTTAAGACTAGCTGGCTTGTCACCACAAAAAATTTCATATCTCAAGGATTTGGCAGAAAAATTTATTGATAAAACAATCAATCCAGAGTTTATTCCAAAGATGAGCGATGATGAAGTTAAGGAGCACCTGGTAAGGGTTAGGGGTATAGGATCTTGGACTGCGGATATGTTCCTCATTTTTGCACTGAATAGGCAAAATATTTTGCCAGTAGGGGACTTGGGTATAAAGAAGGGTTTTCAAAAGGTTTTTGGGTTAAAAAAGTTACCAGAAGAGAGAAAAATGCGTATTTTGGCGAAACCTTTTGAAGGAGAGCGCACGCATCTGTCTTTGTATCTTTGGGACACAATAAATGGGGATAAGAATTAGATAAAAAACGGCTTAAATACTGTAAAATATGGAGAAGCAAACCTTTGAAAAAGAGGAAAATTTCATTGTCAGTTTCGGTAGCGTTGGTTCTCACCCTTGTGACCGGCTTTTTCGGTGCAAATATTGCTTCAGTTATAGCTCAAGGAGCACCCAGCATAATCTCCTATCAAGGTCGTCTAGCTAACTCTGGAGGTAGTCTCTTGGGTAGTACATCTGGCACCACTTATTACTTCAAGTTTTCTATTTGGGACAATGCTACAGTTGGTTCGGGTTCTAGAGTTTGGCCATCAGCACTTCCTGGGGTCACTACTTCCACAGTTAGGTCTGGAGTTTTCAATGTAAATATTGGCGATACTGCAAACGGTTATCCTGATGCGCTTGATTATGCTTTCAGTAATCCAAATATTTATCTACAAGTAGAAGTTTCTTCAGACAATGTTAGTTACGAAACCCTTTCTCCACGACAGAGACTTTCATCAACAATATTTGCCCAAGTCGCAAACTCCGTTCTTGGAGCCTCGTCGACCATCACCACTCTTACTAACACAAATCTAACAAGTACAAATAGCACAACTACAAATGCTACTTCCACCAATCTTTTCATCTCGAGCCTTGCATCTACCACGCAACTAAGGGCAAACATTGCATCAATTGGTAACCTCACCTCTGTTTCATCAATCATTTCTAACTTGGCGGGCTTTGGTACTAGGTGTGTGCAGACAGACAACAATGGTCAGCTTTCTGTAGCGGCTGGATCTTGTGGTACTGGGGGATCTGGTACTGGTGGTGGCTCTTGGGCAACAACCACTTCTCAGGTCGCAGGACAATTT
>CAZDDU010000002.1:0-42496 GCA_964504255.1 uncultured Candidatus Saccharibacteria bacterium
CCTTAGCTCAGTTGGTAGAGCAACACTTTTGTAAAGTGAAGGTCCTCGGTTCAAATCCGAGAGGTGGCTCCAAAAAGTGAACAATAAACCTAAAATATATTTTGAGAATCTGGACTCTCTCAGATTTCTGGCATTTTTCGCGGTGTTTGTATCTCATGCAGCATTGTTCCTCGGTTTTATGAGTGAAAGTTCTATATACCAGTGGATAAAATACAACATATTGGTTAATGGGGATTTGGGCGTCACCTTCTTTTTTGTGCTGTCTGGTTTCCTTATAACCTTTTTATTGCTTAAGGAGAGAGAGGTAAGTGGAAGCATTTCTCTTAAGAATTTTTATCTAAGAAGAATACTAAGGATTTGGCCAGTATATTTCATAGTTTTATTCATGGGTTATTTACTAATACCATACTTATTTAGTTTGTTTGGATCTCCGAGCTTACCCATGGACACTGTTCCACCATCTTCTGCCTGGCCATGGCATACATTTTTTGTAACGAACTTTGCTATGTCTAGAAGTTTGTTTGCTAGTGTGCCAACAGACATTCTTTGGTCAGTAGGTATAGAAGAGCAATTTTATCTTCTGTGGCCTGTAGTGGTTATTCTAATACCAAAAAGAATGTTGGCGAAAATAGTTGGTTTAATTGTCCTCGCAGCCTTTATCTTTAGAGGATACTTTGCATACGAGCCAGATGTCTTGGCATACTCAACCTTCTCTGCTATGTCAGATTTAGGTATTGGATGTCTTCTCGCGATATTTGTATTTAACAGGGATGTTCAGAGACTTAAAGTCCTTTTTAGCAAAGGAAGTACATGGTTGCTCTATGTATTGATTCTTATTTTGACTATAAGTAGACATTGGTTGGTAAACTATTTTTCTGAGTATGGATACATACTCAATATGTTTGTACCTGTTCTCTATTTATTCATCTCGATCTCGTTTGCTCTTGTCATATTTGAGCAGAACGAATCAGATAATTCGATATTCAAAGCGGGTAAGTTGCCTCTATTAGGTAGTCTAGGTCGTATATCATACGGACTATATGCGTATCATCCTGCTGTGTATGTGTTTGTGCTACTTATCATGACTAAAGTTGGTATATCTACCAACTATTCATCTGTCTTCATGTTTGTAGTCGTGTCGGCGTCGGCTCTGATCGGCACAATTTATTTCTCTAAGATCTCATATGTATTGGTAGAGAAGTGGTTCTTGAAGAAAAAGCCTTCCTCCCTCACATCTTCAGATAACTTTAGTTTATAGTTATAAATATTTAAAATATTTTAAAAATTTCTGCATTATAGCTGAACACCATCCATACCCTGATGTCACTCCGTCCTCTACTTTAGATAAAGTAGTTTCAGGAATTTTTGGCATAGTTGATTCATTAATAGGAGACTTATTTTCCAAAGGTAGAGATTCAAGTCTTTTTTTGAGTATTGTATTCTCTCTTCTTAACAAAGATATTTTTAAACCTTGCTCTTTTATTTTTTGTTGTAATTCTGTGATATTTGGAATGATGATTTTTCCATTAATACTTGCATGTTGATTACGATGTTCATTTATTAAAGATGGGGGAGCTATACCTCCTTTTTTTATTTTATTGTTCCAATCTGTTAATGTGCCAAGATCTTTAATGTGGAAGTGTTTTGCAAACTCAGTTTGATTTTTTATTTTGATTAATTTTATGATAAGTGGATCGTTCAAACCGATTGCAGCGAGTTCACTCTTTTTCATTCCTCTTGCATGTGCTGGTAAGAATTTCCACAATACATAATTGTTGAATTCTTTTTCTTTGTACACGCTTTTATTGGCAATTATTGGCATTTCAAAATTATAAGCTCATAATTTCTTTAGATCAATCACAAATTGAGTATTAAATACCCATTTTTATCGGTTCAGATTTAACTTTTTTTGATATAATTTTGATATGGATTTTCTGCTCATTGATTCGAAGAAGTGTTTCTATTTTTCAATTATCTTTTTTTGTTTTTCGTTTTTACCTTTTTTTGCACAAGCTGAAGATGTTTTAAGTGAAGTAGTAGTTTCGGAAACTATTCAAAATGTTTCTGTTGCAGATAGTGTTGGTGAACCTGATGCCGAAGTTATATCAAGCGTTGTTGAGTCTGATTTAATAACTACAGATGAATCCTTAACATCGACTGACAATGATTTGCCTGAAATTGTTACGGATGATTCTGGTTCAAGTATCGAAATAGAAACGGAAGAAGATTTGTCTGTTTTAGCTACTGAAGAGGTTATTGAAGAAGTTATTGAAGAAGTTGCTGAAATAGTTGTTGAAGATGAAGTAGTTGAAGAAGAAGTTGTTGAAGTTTCTAATGCAACTTCAAACTCATCTGAGGCTCTGACACCTCCCAACGTTGTAGAAGAATCAACTGAAAGTGGAAAGTTTGTAACAGTTTCAAGTCCTGAAGGTCAAGATGAATCGTTGTATATAGATATTCCTGTGCGAGTGGAAATACCAAAATTATTTAAGGTTGGAGAAGAAAGTAAGATAAGAATAAATTGGACTAACAATAGCAGCCAGGAAATGCAGTTTGTGTCTATTGACGATAACGATGATGGATATATAGATCATGTGGAGTGGGTGGTGCCACATCTTTCAATTCAAACATTTGAAATATTTTTAATTTCGAATGCCTTACGTTTGGATGCGAACAAAAATATTATTGAAGATATTTATAACTTCGTTGGAACTCGTGACGGAAATTATGTATCTATTTTAGATGGGCAATATGTTAGAGCAACTTTTAATCATGTCTTAGACAGTACTAGAGATATAACACTTTTTGCACGGCCGGTAAGTAATGACGCTCCCGTAACAATTGAAGTTTACACAACGGATGGTACATATGTAGGAGTCTTTCAAACAATTAATCAAGACGGACGCTATGCTTTGGTATTGAATAATTTGGTTATTCCAACAGATACCTTTGACTTGAAAATTATTGGTAATGTCGAAATAGACTATATTACAGATCCAGACGCTTATTGGGTTGGTGGTACAGGTGATTGGTCTGATACAAGTAAGTGGGCATCAGCATCGAACGGAGTTGGGGGAAGTTTTGGTGGCTTACCAGACGCAACTACTAATGTATTTTTCGATGCATCATCTGGTGCAGCTTCCTCAATTATTACTATTGATACAGCTGTAACTGTTGGATCCTTTACTATTAATGGATATACAGGAACTATAGTTCAAAACGCAGATCTGACTATCACAAACTCAGGAGGTAACTCAGGCAATTATTCTCAAAATTCAGCTGCAACATTTACAGCTATGACTCCAGCGACAAACACTTTCTCAGCTACGGGGAGTTTTTCTGTAGATGCTGGAACTTTTCGTCGATATACAGGATTAGGTATAGGTTCGGATCCTTTTGTTGTGTTTGATGTGTATGGATTGCAAGGAATGAAGACTGCGACAACTAGTTCTTATAAGTTAAATAATGACATTGATGCCACAGTAACAAGTGGTTGGAGATCTGGTTCTGGATTCGATCCAGTAGGAAATGTTACAACGCCATATACAGGAATTTTTGATGGGAATAATTTTACAGTAAGTAATTTATTTATTGCTACAACAACATCAAGCTATGTAGGACTATTTGGATATTCAACTAATCTTATTAAGAATTTGTATCTTTCTGATTTATCAGTGAGTGCAACAAGTACTTCGGGTACAGTTGGTAGTACTGGTGGAGCTGGATCAGACGGAGCATCACCTACTGCTGGTACTAATGGAGGTGCAGGCACTGCTGGGAGTGTTTTATATCTAGGAGGAATTGTTGGATACAATACTGGAACGATCACAAATGTTGGAGTTTCAGGAAATATTAATGGTGCGGGTGGTGCGGGAGGTGCGGGCGGAAATGCAGGAAATGGAGGAAACACTACTACTGGCACTAACACTGGAGGTGTGGGAGGCTCTGCTGTAAGTAATGCAGCAGCAACTGGCGGTATTGCCTATGTTGGAGGTGTTTTTGGATATTCACAACAGGGCAGTATTACGACTGCTACAAGTACTGCAACAATTGTTGGTACTGGAGGTGCGGGAGGTGCAAGTGGTAATGCAGGAAATGGAGGCAATGGATCTGTCGCTGGTGTAGGAACTGGTATAGGTGGTGCTGGTGGTGCCGCTGGAGTTGCTGGTGCAGGAGCTATTGCATATGTTGGAGGACTTGGTGGATGGATACAATCCGGAACAATCGGTTCATCATTTGCTACAGGAAGTGTTACAGCACTAGGTGGTGCTGGAGGTAATGCAGGAATTTCAGGTACTGGTGGCAACGCGGGAGTTGGTGGTGGCGGTGCAAATATTGGTGGAATTGGTGGAGCTGGTGCAGCGGGTGGTGCCGGTGGAGTTGCATATGCAGGCGGACTAGTTGGGAACAATTCAGGAACAATTGAGAATGGAAGTTACGCAACTGGAGTAGTACAGGCGATAGGTGGTACACCAGGCAACGGTTCAGCTGGTAGCGCAGGTGGTGCTTCTGCTGCGAGCTCCGTAGCCACTGCTGTATCAGGTGCGACAGCTATTGGAGGTGTAGGAGGAGCGGGTGCTATTGCATACGCAGGAGGACTTGTCGCTATCAACAACGCCTCAGGAATTATTAGTGGTGAGACTATAACAGTATATGCAACAGGTGCAGTGACCGCTACAGGTTCTGCTGGTAAAAATGGAACAGTCGGTGGTGCTGGTGGTAGTGCATCGTTGACGACAACTGGTATAGGAGGAGCCGGTGGTGCTAGTGGAGCCGGAGGTGCTGGTGGAGGAGCATATGCAGGTGGTTTGGTTGGAATAAACAATGGAGCCACTAGATATGCAAATTCAACGATTGGATTAGTCACCGTCACTGGAGGTGTTGGAGGTATTGGTGGCACTGGAGGTGCTGGTGGTGCTAGAGGATCTGCGGGAACATCTGGTGCTGGTGGTGCGTCTGGTGCCGGAGGTGCTGGTGGTACTTCATATGTAGGAGGTTTTGTTGGAAGTAACACTGGAGTTAATGCATTCGCATATTCTACAAATGCTGTGTCTGGAAATGGTGGAGCCGGAGGTGCTGGTGGTACAGGAGTAGCGGCACAAACCGGACTTGCCGGCATAGCTGGTGGTACTGGTGGTGCTGCGGGTGTTTTGTATATTGGAGGAGTTGCTGGTAACAACACGTTATCAGTTAGAGAGAGCTACCATACAACAGGCAGTGTTGTTGGTACAGCAGGTGCAGGAGGTGCAGCTGGTGCGGGAGGTGCTGGTGGTGCATGGACAGGTGGAACACAGGGTTCTGCTGGAGCTGCTACTGTTGGTGGAATTATTTATGCTGGAGGAGTTGTTGGACACAACACAGGAACTACAGTTTCTGATTCATATTCAACGAGCAATATAGAAGGAGTATCTGGTGCTGGAGGTGCTGGTGCAAATGGTGGTAGTGGATACACACTCGCGACAGGTGTCGCTGGTGTTGTGGGCTCAGTAGGAGGTGCGGGAGGTATTGCTTATGTAGGTAGTGTTGTTGGGTATCTTAACAACGGAGAAATACAGAATTCATATGCAACTGGTATTGCAACATCAACAGGTGGTGTTGGTGGTGCTGGAGGCAATGGAGGTGCTGGTGGTACGGGGACTTCAAACACTGGAGGTGCGGGAGCAGCTGGTGCTGCGGGTGGTGCGGGTGGTGCTGCATTTGGTGGAGGAGTGGTTGGGCAGATTATTCTAGGAACAGTTACTGGTAGTTACAACACTGGCAGTATTGTTGTTACTGGAGGTGCTGGAGGTTCTGCTGGAAACGGAGGTACTGGTGGAGTCGGTGGAACAAACTTTGCTGGAGGTATTGGTGGAGCAGGTGGAGCAGGTGGAGCAGGTGGAGTTGCATCTGCAGGTGGTGTTGTAGGACAAAATGCTGGAGTAGTTCAGGGCATTTCGTATTCTACAGGTAATGTCACCGCAATCGGTGGTGCAACACAATTTGGTGGTTTTGGAGGTAATGGAGGTGCGTCAGCAGGAACATTTGTTGGAGCTGGAGCAGTGGGAGGTGCTGGCGGTACTGGAGGCGCAGGTGCAATTGCTTACGCATCTGGAATTGCTGGTAACAACACAAACACAATTATTAATTCTTATGCTAGTGGAACCATATCTGCTACTGCATCAGTCGGGGCAAACGGTGGAGCTGCAGGACTTGGTGGAAGTAATGCATCTGGTGGGGCTTCAAGTACTGGTGCTGCAGGAGCTACAGGTGGAGCAGGAGGTGCAGGTGCAGTTGCATATTCAGGTGGTATTGCTGGTTTAAATACTGCAAGTATAACTTCGGTAAATTTTGCAACTGGTTCTGTTACTTCAATCGGTAGTAATGGTGGAACAGGTGCAACAGGTGGTGCTGGTGGTATCGGTGGTACTGGAGCTCTTGGCGCAGCGGGTGGAACAGGTGGTGCGAGCGGTGCTGGTGGTATTGGATATGCAGGCGGTCTTGTTGCATTTAATTCTGCTGGAGCGGTGAATGATTCATATGCTGATATTGTTGTTACTTCAACAGGAGGATCGTCTGGTATTGGTGGAACTGGTGGAGCTGGAGGTGTGGGTGCTGCTGGAGGTGTGGGAGGTGTCGGTCTTGTTGGAGCAGCTGGATATTCTGGTGGAGCAGTTGGTATGAATACAGGTTCTATACATGAGACATATTCTACTGGAAATGCGATAGCAACTGGAGGTGCCGGTGGAGCGAATGGTGGTGGTGGTGTTGGTGGCAATAGAGCTACATCTGCTGGAGGTGCTGGTGGAGCAGCTGGTGCTACTGCAACAAACCTTGGAGGTGTTGGTTATGCTGGTGGACTTATCGGATTCAATTCTACAAACGGAAATGTGCAAGGTTCTTATGCAACAGGTAATGCAACAGCAACAGGAGGTGCAGGTGCAAATGGTGCTACGGGCGCAAATGGAGGAACATCAACTGGTGCATTTACTGGAGGAACTGGTATTGCGGGTGGTGTCGGAACTGTTGGTGGTGTTGGCGCAGCAGGTGGACTTATTGGATTTAGTGTTGGTGCTGTTGCATCAGATGTTTATGCAAATGGTAATGTTTCTGCAACAGGTGGTGCTGGTGGTGCTGGTGGAAATGCAGGAAATGGAGGTAATAGTGGCGCTGGAGTTGTTGGTGTTGCCGGAGTAGCTGCAGGTGCTGGTGGTGCTGGAGGAGTCTCGTATGCAGGGGGTGTTATGGGTTGGAATGGTGTCATAGCAGGAACAATTAATATTGCAAATAATACAGGAACGGTTAATTCAGCAGGTGGAGCAGGTGGTAATGGTGGTGTAGGTGGTAATGGTGGTGCGGGTGGTAGTTCTACGGGTGCAATAGGTGGCGCCGGTGGTGTGGGAGGTGCTGGTGGCGCCGGTGGTGCGGGGTATGGTGGAGGTTTGGCCGGTTCAAATACTGGTGTTATTAGAAATACCAATTATACAATTACTACTATCACTGTCTCAGGTGGAACACCAGGTGTTGGTGGAAACGGAGGTAATGCTGGAGCATCCGGTAATATTTCTGGAAGTGCTGGAGCAACAGGTGGTGCTGGTGGTGCCGGCGGCGCAGGAGGCGCAACATATATAGGAGGACTTGCAGGAGATAATCCAGGACTTATAAATAATTCAATTGTAGTAGGAGATATTACAAGTAGTAATGTTGATGGTGGATCTGGAGGTAATGGTGGCGCAGGAGGAAACGGTGCAAGTGGAACTGGTGGTCACACTGGTGGAGTTGGTGGTGCCGGTGGAGCGGGTGGAGCAAGTGGAAACTTATATTTAGGAGGTCTTGTTGGTCAAGGGAACGGAAATGTTGCAAATTCAAGTAGTGAGGGTGGTACGATTACCGCTACTTCTGGTGGTGGAGGTGCAAACGGTGGTTCAGGTGGCGCCGGTGGCGCTGGTGGTTCAGGAAGTGGAAGAAATGGTGTAGGAGGTGCTGGGGGTGCCGGCGGTGCAACAGGTGCACTTTTTGTTGGAGGAGCTTTGGGTGGTAACTCTGCTGTTGCTTATATCAATAACCTATTTTCTACCAATAATGTTGTTGTCAATGCTGATACAGGTGGCACAGGAGGATCTGGAGTTGCTGGTGTAAACGGTGCAGCTGGAAGTTCTGGAGGTGCCGGCGGTGCTGGAGGTATTACTCAAGCAACAGCATCAAATGCTGGAGGTCTTATTGGTTCTATTTCAGGAGCTGGAGTTGTATTAAAGGATTCTTATGCTACAGGAAATGTAACAATTACCGGAGACACAGGTGGTGCTGGTGGTATCGGTGGGGCAGGTAGTAATGCTATAAGCGCAGTTGCTGGAGGTGCAGGAGGCATAGGTGGTGCAGGCGGAGCAGGAGGTTTTGCATATGGTGGTGGACTTGTTGGGTTTACAAACACTGGAGTTTCGATTGAATCATCATATTCTACAGGTAATGTTACTGTTGTTGCAGGAAACGGAGGTAATGCTGGTGCAGGTGGTGCGGGAGCAACAGGCGGTGCATCACAAGTTGGTGGAGCTGGTGGTGTGGGTGGAGCTGGTGGTCTTGGTGGAGCGTCTTACACTGGAGGTCTCGTAGGTCTTGTGACGACAGGAAATATTTCCCATTCGTCATCAACAGGTGAGGTTACTGGCACATCTGGTAATGGAGGAAATTCTGGCGCAGGTGGAGCTGGTGGTGCAGGCGGATCTTCTTCAGCGGGAACTGCAGGAACTGTAGGAACAGTGGGTGGTGCAGGTGGCGTAAACTTCACTGGTGGACTTGTTGGTGATAATACTTCACATATATTAAATTCTTATCATATTGGTGGAGCGGTTACCGCAACAAGTGGAAATGGTGGTGCTGGTGGAGCCGGAGGGGCTGCGGGCGCATCAGGAACCATTACTAATGGTACTGCAGCGACAGGTGGTGCTGGTGCAGCGGGTGGAGTTGGGGGTGCATTATCGATTGGCGGGCTAGTTGGAAGAAATGGAGTAACAGCATTATCTGCAAGTATTTCAAACTCATATGCAACAACTAGTGTCACAGCTACTGGTGGCAACGGTGGTGCAGGAGGTGTAGGTGGTGTCGGTGGAGATGGTTCAGCTGGAACTAATCATGCCGGAGGTGTGGGCGGAGCCGGTGGTGCTGGAGGTGCTGCTGCAGTAACCCTTGCTGCATCAATACAAGCGGGAGGACTTGCTGGTCAAAATGTATTAGGAATGATTACAAATAGCTATGCAAAAACGGGAACAGTGACAGCAACGGGCGGTACGGGTGGTACTTCTGCGCTTGGTGGCGCAGGTGGTACTGGAACGGGTACTGCACTTAATGGTGTTAGTGGAGCAGGATCAAACGGCGGCGCTGGTGGTGCAGTTTATTCTGGTGGACTTGTTGGATACAGCACTGGTGTCATTCAAGATGGATCATATTCAAAAACAACACTTGCGTTAACAGGCGGTGCTGGAGCAAACGGTGCAAATGGTATTTCAGGTTCATCTGGTACTGGTGTTGCGGGAAGTGTTCCAGGTACAGGAGGTGCTTCAGGAGTGGTCTATGCTGGAGGTCTTGCTGGATATGCGACAGCAGATGTCATTTCTTCTTATGCTAGCTTTGACGCCGTCGCGGGTACAGGCAATATCACTGTGACAGGAGGAAGTCCTGGTAATGGTGGCAATGCTGGTAATGGTGGTTCGGGAAAAGCTGGTGGAAGTGCTGGTGGAGCAGGTGCTGTTGCTACACTTGGCGTTGGTGGTGCATCATCCGGCGCATTTGTCGGTGGATTAATTGGATTTAGTTCTGGTGTGATCACATCTTCATATGCAACCACTATAAGTATTTCTGGAAGTGAACAATCAGGAGGAACTGGAGGTACGGGTGGAAGTGGAGGTACAGGAGTTGGTGCATTTAACGGTGGTGTTGGGGCAGTTGGAGGTGCAGGAGGTGCAGGAGGTGTCCGTGCTTATGGCGGACTTGTTGGTGATTATTTGTCAACAATTGGTTCAATTCAAGATGCTTCATATTCAAATATAAATATTTCTGTGACAGGGGGCACAGGTGGAAACGGTGGCACAGGTGGTAATGGTGGAACTTCAGGAGCTAGTCAATCAAGCGGTACCGCGGCTGTAGCTGGCGTTGGTGGTGCCGGCGGTGTTGGACCTGCAACGTATGGAGGAGGATTGGTTGGTCGTATCACAGGTACTACTCAAATAATGAGAATTTCGAATGTATATGCAACTGGTAATGTGAGTGTTGCTGGCGGTACTGGTGGTACAGGAGGTACTGGTGGTATAGGTGGTGATGGTTCAACTGGAAGTTCTACTCACACTGGAGCAGCTGGAGGACTAGGAGGAGTTGCTGGTGTTGGTGGTGAAGCAGATGCAGGAGGACTGATTGGTCTATCCAACTTAACAACTGGTTCGATCGACTATCTTTCTAACTATGCGACTGGCAGTGTAGGTGCAACTGGTGGGAACGCTGGTTCTCAAGGTACTTCTGGCGCTGGTGGTGCTTCGGCTTCTGGTGCTGCTGGAGGTGCTGGTGGTGGAGCAGTTGGAACTCCTACAGCAGGAGGAGCTGCGTACGCCGGTGGACTTATAGGTATTCATAGAATAACAACAACACCAGCGGGTAGTAGTATTGCAAATTCATATGCAACTGGAGTTGCCAGTGCTCAAGGTGGAGTCGGCGCGGTTGGTAGTACAGGAGGTGCAGGTGCTATTGGCGGAACAATAGGAGGTGCAGGTGGAGCTGGAGGTGCATCAGGAATTGGTGGCGAAGCAAATGCCGGAGGGCTTGTTGGACTTGTGAGTGTTACTACAGGATTTATTCATTATCTAGATAATTATTCTATTACTGGGTCTGTAAGTGCAACTGGAGGAGTGTCGGGTGTTAGTGGGGGTGCGGGTAGCTCAGCTGCTGGGGGATCAGGAGCTGGAGGTGCAACAGGTGCAGGTGGTGCGAGCGGTACAGGAGGTGCTGCGTATGCTGGAGGACTTGTTGCACAAACAACAAACACCGCAAGTAATAACTTACAAATAACAACAAATTATTCTACTAGAGCGGTGACTGCAACAGGAGGTGCGAGTGGTAATGGCGCGAATGGTATTGTCGGAGGTGCTGGTGGCACGGCTTCGATTGGTGGTATTGGTGGCGCAGGAGGTGCGGCTGGCGCAGGAGGCGCAGCATATGCTGGAGGATTAATTGGTTCAAACGGAACTGCAGGAGGCGCAGGTGGTGGAATCATTGAAAATGATTCATACGCAACAGGAGCAGTGAATGCAACTGGAGGAGCTGTTGGAACTCCGGGCTCAGGAGCAGCAGCCGGTGCAAGTAATAGCGGGACTGCAACAACAGGGGCAACCGGTGGTGCAGGTGGTGCTACCGGAGCCGGGGGAGCTGCGTATGCTGGTGGACTTGTTGCAAATAATGCTGCGACGGGAGTTATTTTGAATTCTTACTCAACAAGTACTGTGACATCACTCGGGCAAAACAGTGGTACTGGCGGTACTGGCGGTACTGGCGGTAATGCATCAGCAAGTACAGGTATCGGTGGAACGGGTGGAACAGGTGGTGCTACCGGAGCCGGGGGAGCTGCGTATGCTGGTGGACTTGTTGCAAATAATATAAACGCTGCGAATACGATCGCTACTAGTTATTCAGCAGGAGCAACGGTACAAGCCACTTCCGGTAACGGAGGATTTGGAGGTAATGGTGGAAATGGTGGAATTCCAGGAACTGCTGTTGCAGGTGGCGCAGGTGGTGCTGCAGGAGCTGCAGGTGCTGGTGGTGTTCTATATATAGGAGGGTTCGTTGGATTCAATAACGGTACAATTCAGACAAATTCATATTCATCAGTAACATCAGTTACTGGAATTTCAGGAACTGGTGGTCGAGGAGGTACAGGAGGAAACGGAGCTAATGGGGCAGATGGTACTAGCGGTGCAGGAGCTATTGGCGGAGTTGGAGGTACTGCAACTGCAGGAGGTGCAGGAAGTATTGGATATGGAGGGGGATTTGTTGGATGGCATAACACCTCTAGAACAATTAGCGATTCGTTCGCGCGAGGCGATTTTGCACTTTCTGGTGGAACAGGTGGTATAGGTGGTACTGGAGGCAATGGAGGTAATGGTGGTGCAGGTGCATCAGCAGGTACTGGAGGTACTGGAGGTGCTGCTGGAGCAAGTGGCGCTGGTACTGTTGGTGGATTGCAGCACGGAGGAGGATTTGCTGGATATAACCTCGGAAATATAGTGACAGTTTATTCAGTGGGCACAGTTTCAGTCATCGGGGCTTATGGAGGCAACGGAGGCAACGGTGGTAATGGAGGAAATGGAGGTAATGGAGGTCCAACTGGTGCTGGTGGAGTTGGAGGTGCGCAAGGAGCAACTGCATCCGGTGGAGCTGGAGGTGCAATCCATGTAGGAGGATTGATTGGATATAACTTTACTGCAGGAGTTGTTTCTGGTTCTTGGACCGCTGGTACAGTTACGACTACAGGTGGTACAGGCGGTGCAGGAGGTGTGCGAGGAATTTCAGGAACCGGTGGAAATGGAGGAACTGGTGCGGGTGGAGCCGGAGGGGCAGGAATAGCCGGAGGTGCTGGTGGTGCCGGTGGAGCAAGTAATGTGGGCGGTCTTGTAGGTTCAAATATTACTACGGGATCTTTTAATACGAGTTATGCATCTACAACCGTGGCTATGACCGGTGGTACAGGAGGTGCCGGTGGTACAGGAGGAAAGGGAGGTAATGGTGGTGTTGGTGGTTCAGCTGGAAACGGTGGTGCAGGTACAGTTGGATTGGTAGGTGGTGTAGGTGGTGTAGGTGGTGCTGTTACCGGTGGTGGATTAGTGGGAAATAATACAGGCACAATAACAAATGCCTATGCAGTCGGTAATGTTACTGGAACTGCAGGTACATCGGGTGTAGGTGGTACTGGAGGCGCTGGTGGAAATGGTGGTGCAGCTGGTGGTGCGAGCGCTGGTACAAATGGCAATGGTGCAAACGGTGGTGCAGGGGGTGCTGGAGCTAACGCTTTTGCTGGAGGATTGCTTGGAAGTCATGCAACATCGTTAGTAACAAACGCGTATTCAATCGGAGCTCCGGCTGCAACAAGAACTTCTGGAGTGTCTGGTGGTACTGGTGGTTCAGCGGGTACTGGTGGTACTGGAGGTAGTGCTGGAAGTACTGGTGCAACAGGTGCCTCTGCAGCTCTCGAATATGAAGGAGGTTTGACTGGCAATCCAGTGAGCGGTACTTACGCTTCTACCTATTGGAATACCACCTCTTCTGGTTACGCCATAGGAGACGGTGTTGGTAATGGTGTAGATCCTGTAACTATTGCAGGAAAAACAACAACTGAAATGAAGCAACAGACAACATTTACCAATTGGGATTTCTCTATATTGCCAGTTTGGAAAATAGTAGAAACAACAACATACCCATATTTTAATTATCAAACAGTCCCTGATGCTCCAACTATAGGTACAGCTACTCGTGGTAATGGTGAAGCAACAATTACCTTTACACCTCCTGCAAATACCGGAGGATCTGTCATAACTTCTTACACTGTCACCTCAAGTGGAGGACAAACTGCTACTGGTGGATCTTCACCACTTGTTGTTACGGGACTTACCAACGGAGTGACATATACCTTTACCGTGACGGCAACAAATGCGGAAGGTACCAGCGTTTCTTCAGCTACAAGTAATTCAGTTGTTCCGGCAACTACTCCTGGTGCACCAACTATTGGTACTGCAACTCATGGAAATGGGCAAGCAACAATTACATTCAGTGCACCTGGAAGTAATGGAGGTTCTGCAATCACTTCTTACACTGTCACCTCAAGTGGAGGACAAACTGCTACTGGTGGATCTTCACCACTTATTGTTACAGGACTTACCAACGGGGTGACATATACCTTTACCGTGACGGCAACAAATGCTGTTGGTACAGGAAGTGCATCTGCTTCAAGTAATTCCGCTACTCCAGCAACAGTCCCTGATGCTCCAACTATAGGTACAGCTACTCGTGGTAATGGTGAAGCAACAATTACCTTTACACCTCCTGCAAATACCGGAGGATCTGTCATAACTTCTTACACTGTCACCTCAAGTGGAGGACAAACTGCTACTGGTGGATCTTCACCACTTGTTGTTACGGGACTTACCAACGGAGTGACATATACCTTTACCGTGACGGCAACAAATGCGGAAGGTACCAGCGTTTCTTCAGCTACAAGTAATTCAGTTGTTCCGGCAACTACTCCTGGTGCACCAACTTCTGTATCTGGAACCTCGAATGCAAATAATCAAAGCGTTGTGTCATGGTCAGCTCCTTTATCAAACGGTGGCTCTGCAATTACTGATTATTCAGTCTCAGTGTTTGCAAGTGATGGAGTTTCAGCTGCAACAGGAGTGACAGGACTCGTCACAAGACTTGTGGGTGGTGTTACTACTAACTTAACATTTACAGGACTCACTAATGGCACGGATTATACATTTAAGGTCTCTGCATTAAACGATGTAGGGACTGGCTCTGCGTCAACAGCTTCTTCTGTCATAACCCCTGCAACCACTCCAGGTACTCCAACCATTGGTACTGCTACGGCCGGCAACGGACAAGCAACTATCACATTCTCAGCACCTGGTTCTAACGGCGGTTCAACCATAACTTCTTACACTGTCACCTCAAGTGGAGGACAAACTGGAACCGGAGGATCGTCTCCAATTACTGTAACCGGTCTAACAAATGGTGTTTCTTACACGTTCACTGTTACAGCGACGAATGCTGCGGGTACCGGTAGTGCTTCAAGTCCAAGTAATACTGTCATCCCATCCGATGTGCCAGACGCTCCAACTATAGGTACTGCAACTGGAGGTAATGGAGAAGCTGTAGTTACGTTTACTCCACCTGTAAACAACGGTGGTTCAGCAATAACTTCGTATACCGTCACTTCAAGTGTTGGAGGCATTACTGCAACAGGTGGAGCTTCACCTATTGTCATTACTGGCCTCACTAACGGTACGACGTATACCTTTACAGTAACCGCAACAAACGCCGCTGGTACGAGTGTTGCATCTGCGAATAGTAACTCTGTAGTGCCCCTCACTGTACCTGACTCTCCAACCATTGGTACTGCTACGGCCGGCAACGGACAAGCAACTATCACATTCTCAGCACCTGGTTCTAACGGCGGTTCAACCATAACTTCTTACACTGTCACCTCAAGTGGAGGACAAACTGCTACTGGTGGATCTTCACCACTTGTTGTTACGGGACTTACCAACGGAGTGACATATACCTTTACCGTGACGGCAACAAATGCTGCAGGCACGAGCATTGCTTCTGCCACCAGTAATTCTGTCGTACCTGCAACAACTCCAGACGCTCCAACTATAGGTACTGCAACTGGAGGTAATGGAGAAGCTGTAGTTACGTTTACTCCACCTGTAAACAACGGTGGTTCAGCAATAACTTCGTATACCGTCACTTCAAGTGTTGGAGGCATTACTGCAACAGGTGGAGCTTCACCTATTGTCATTACCGGCCTCACTAACGGTACGACATACACCTTTACAGTTACAGCTACGAATGATGTGGGAACTGGATCAGCCTCTGCAACGAGTAACTCAATAACTCCTGCAACCACTCCAGGTACTCCAACCATTGGTACTGCTACGGCCGGCAACGGACAAGCAACTATCACATTCTCAGCACCTGGTTCTAACGGCGGTTCAACCATAACTTCTTACACTGTCACCTCAAGTGGAGGACAAACTGGAACCGGAGGATCGTCTCCAATTACTGTAACCGGTCTAACAAATGGTGTTTCTTATACATTCACTGTTACAGCAACGAATGCAGCGGGTACTGGTAGTGGATCAGGTGCAAGTAATTCGGTAACGCCAGCAACTGTGCCCGACGCTCCAACAAATGTTGCTGGAGAAGCAGCGAATAATAGTGTGAATGTTTCGTGGTCCTCACCAGCCTCAAACGGCGGTTCTGCAATTACTGGATACACTGTCACAGCAAGTCCAGGTGGCGCTACTGCAAATAGTACTACCACAAATGTGGTGTTTACAGGACTTACCAACGGAGTGACATATACCTTTACCGTGACGGCAACTAATGCACTAGGAAATAGTGTTTCTTCTGGATCTAGTTCTGGAATAACTCCAGCTAGTGTACCTGGCGTGCCAACTAACTTGGCTGCAGTTGTTCAAGACTCAAGCATAAATCTTTCATGGACAGCTCCTGCTTCAAATGGTGGGTCAGCGTTGGTTGACTACGTAATCGAATACAAACTTACAACAGGAGGAACTTGGTCAACATTTGCAGATGGGGTTAGTACGGTTCCAGCTACAACTGTAACAAGTCTTTCGAATGACAATTCATATGACTTCCGAGTATCTGCTCAAAACATTATTGGTACAGGTTCTGCATCGTCAGAGGTTAGTGCTACTCCAGGCTCTCCTGCTCAGGTGCTAGTTCAAAGCTTCAGTAATTTAATAACGCCAACTATTGGTACGGCTGTGCGTATTACTAACGAGGGATCGGTAGCGTATGAATATCAGTACACATGGTGTGTGACTGACTCTGTGATAAATTTGTGCGGAGGAGGTAACGATGTCTTTAGTTCTACTGCAGCCAGACTCATTCCTGCTGGAGATAATTTTGATACAATTCTAAGCTCAACTGTTTTAACTGCTGGTAATTACTTTTTCCATATAGATGTTCAATTTGGCTCGGATTCTTCAACTGCGAATCAGTCATTTACAGCAGTAGATGACACACCAGTCATACCTCCTGTAAGTGGAGGAGGTGGTGGAGGAGGAGGCGGGGGATCGTCATCACAACCTACTTCATCAGATGGCGTATGTGTGGGTTCTGACTTCAACAATGATGGCAGAGTAAATTCAATAGATTTCTCTATTATGCTTGCCTTCTGGAAGACTCCAGCACCGTTTAAGAATAACTGTGCGGATACAAACAGCGACAAGCAAGTAAATTCAGTTGATTTCTCGATTTTGCTCTATCAATGGGGTAAAATTCCTACCATCTTCAGAAAACCATAATAATCTATGATTAAAACACTTTCATCGATAGTTTGGACCTCAACACTTATCTTGATACTAGTTCCACAAAATATTTTTGCTGCAGAATTGTTGTTTAAAGCAACTAATAACCCTTATGTTGTTGAAGTAAGGATTGATCCACAATCAAAGCAAATGAATGTGATTGAAGGAAAAATTGAATTCTCTGGAGAAGCTTCAAATGGTTTGTCTATTCAAATTGAAAATGGCCAATCTATATTACCGATTTGGCCAACACCCCCACAATATGATGAGAATAATAAAGATATTTTATTCGTTGGAGGAATTCCAAATGGATTTAACTCAGAGGGGCTACTTTTCAAACTGCGACTCTCTCCTAAGGTTTCAGGGAATTTAACCATTTCATATGTTGACGGAGGTGGTTACTTGAATGATGGTAAGGGAACAAGAGAGAGTATTTCCTCAGAGTCATTTGAAATGAATTTGAACAAAAATTTAACCAACGATTTTGATAATGATTCGTTTAATTTTAATAAATTTAAAGGTGCTATAATTATTTTGTTGCTCGTTACATTTGTTGTATTTTTCAAATATGGTTTTAGAAAAAAGATCAAATAATAAAATAAAGTATCTTTTCAAAATACTTTTACTGAGCGTGTTTGTGTTTGGATATAAGGAGGCCAATGCCGCAACTCTGCAAGTAACCTCAAACACAACAACACTTTCATCAGGAAACATATCAACTTTATCAGTTGTAATTAATTCTGAAGGGGTTGCGGTGAACAATGCTGAGGCAAAAATTATTTTTCCAACTGATTTGTTGGAAGTTGTTTCAGTGAGTAAGAGCGGTTCAATATTTTCCTTGTGGGTAGAGGAACCAACTTACTCCAATATTACTGGTGTTATTGGTTTTAATGGAGGTGTTCCAAACCCAGGGTTTAATGGTCAAAACGGTACGGTTCTATCTATAGTAGTAAAAGCGAAGAAAACAGGGCAAGCTAACATAATTTTTTCGGATGCCGCAGTTCGTGCTAATGATGGATTGGGGACAGATGTGCTGAGTCTTAAGAGTGGTAAGACCTTGTCCATTATTGAGAAAACAGAGACTTCTATTGTAGGAGCCGAGACATCCTCTGCAGTTGCCTTACAAGTGTCGTCACCAACTCATGTGTCACAAGAATTGTGGTATAGGGATGATAGTCCAACATTTGTTTGGAAAATTCCTGAAGGAGTTGATTCTATACAAACTGGCATTTTTAATAACACATCTGGCTCACCGAAGTTAACATTTACACCAGCAGTTAAGGAAAGAGTTGTAAAAGATTTGGAAGACGGAATTTGGTATTTCAAAGTTAGAGCTAGAAAGGAAGGAGTATGGGGCACAATTAGTACTTATATTGCGAGGATAGATAATACTATTCCAAAGAAGAATGAAGTTGTTTTCCAGTATGATGATGAGAAAAAAATATTAAGTATTGAAGCGGATATAGTGGACGAGACTTCGGGTCTAGATCATTATGAATTGTATATTAATGATGAGCTAGTTAAGAACATTCCGTCTGAGGAATTTGTTAATAATATTTATAATTTGGAAGTAAATATACCTGGTAGTAACACAGTTAAGTTAGTGGCTGTAGATCGTGCGGGTAATAGCGTTGAATCTTTGGGATATTATACAGCTACACCTATATCTGAACTGGTTCCGACTGTAAATGAGCCTCTATTTGTGTCTATAGGGACACTTGCCATTCCTATGATCTATTTCGTTCTTATAAGTATCATAGGAGCATTAATTTTGATCTTTGGATCATTCAGATTGGGACGAAGTTACAACAAGCATAATAATAAGATTAAATTACGTACAGCATTAAATAAGGGAGACAATACAAAAGTTCTTCTATTATTGAAAAAGCGTCTAGAAAGGCATCTTGAAATATTGCAGCACACTCGACACAATCGCATTCTTTCTAAGGAAGAAAGAGAAATTAAGGAAGCTATTGAAGGTGATTTGGATGAAGTAGATCGAGCAATTGAGGAGCAGAAATAAATTTGTATTTCCGTATCCTCTTAGATAGTGTTACTTAATTTTCTAAAGTTTTTGTTGAAGTTGCTTCCTTTTGTAGTTTAATTTGTTGTGTGCGGAGACGAGAGAGTGCTGGCACGGTCTCTATGAGCTCGTTAATAGGTCTGAAGCCGTAATACGGATCACCGTTTATGACAATGGCGGGTAGAGTCTCCTCGAGACCATATATAGAGCGTAGGGTATGTAGAGCCTCTAACTCCATGTTGTAGTCGAAGGAGTAGATGCGGAGGTCAGGGAACTCCTCATGAAGGGCAGTTAGTACAAAGCCCATCTTCTGACAATCCTCACAGTCAGTTTCGTTAGCATAGAAGTAGAGAATGAAGGTTGGGTTAACACCACACTTCTCACTAATCTTTTTCATCAAGAGATAATCTCTGATTTCAAGGAGGAAATATTGCTTCTTCAAGCTCTGTACATCCTGATTGTCCGATCCACTTTGTTCCTCGGCGGCAGCTAGTCTCTCAGCAAGCTCACCAAGCTCTTTGGTAAGAGGAATTTGGTTTACATTCCTACATGAGGTCTCCTCAAGGAGTGCGGACTGGGTCTCTGAGGCTAAGATGTCTAAAGAGAGTCTATATTGAATATTTTGGATCTCGGCGAGCTTGCCCTCGGATACTGAGTTAGATATGAAAAGAGCTGTAGCGAAGATGGCTACAGTCATAACAAAAGCAAAGATGTATTTCTTCGAATCAGGCATTTAGGGGCTTATTTCCAGCTAATTTTCTTCTGTGTGATAGTACTATAAGTCGCCTTAGCAAGCCAGAGAGGGACTATAAAACCGTAGAGAGTAAGATAGTAGAAGACATCTCGACCCATCTTCACCTTACCGTTTGCCACCTTGAGTGAGAGGTAAAGAATTACGAATGTTAGAGAGAGGGTGGTGACTGTGATCCAGAATGAGGTATTTAAGTCGAAAGCAAACCAATTTACATTCGAGAAATTAGGCATTCCGAAGTTGAACCCGACAGCTTCATACTTAGCTAAATGCTCTGGAATTTTAGAACCAATACTCCATAACAAATTCCCTGCAGCATAGAGAGTCGTGAAGATGGAGAAGGTGGCAATAGGGAGCACGAACATGCCAATGTTCCCATACTTCTTGTTGAAAAACATGTCTTTGTAATCAATGGCGTTATTGAGGAAGCCGTAGACCCAACGCACTCTTTGTTTGTAGAGTTTCTTCAACCTGTCTGGTCCGACGGTGTATACATGGGCACTGTGTGCATTAACTATCTTGTAGCCGTTCTTCTGCATCCTGAGCGCCATCTCCATGTCCTCTGTGTGGTGAGCATGTCTGTAACCTCCAATACTTTTGAAAACTTTGGTACGGAATATAGAGAATGGTCCAGGAGTGACATAAAGTGCATTGATAGACGAGAGCAATCGTCTGAGGAAGATACCCCAACTGTATTCAACTCTTTGCATGTATTGGAGAGGAGTCTTAGGATCATGAATTCTAATTGATGGAGTTACTGCCATCACCTTCTCATTATCGAAGAAGGGGATAATCCTCTTTAGGGCTGAGGGCTCTACGAATGAGTCTGCATCGAGACATCCGACAAGATCGCTATCAATCTTCTCTAGTGCGAAGTTGAGTGCAGAGTGCTTGCCTCCATTTTCCTTACTAAATACCTCCACCTGTGAGTTACCTCTGAAGGCCTCAAGCACGACTGCCTTGGTCCTGTCTGTCGAACCATCGTCTATGACCATAAGTCGGAGTTTGTCCTTGGGGTAGTCGAGTGCGAGTATGGACTTAATTGTATCAACCACTGTTTTCTCCTCATTGTGGCAAGGTACTACTATGGTGGTTGTGGGGAAGTGTTTGATATCCTTGCCCCCATTCTCCCGCTCAAAGTCTATCTCACTCTTAACCTCAAAATAGGTGATAAGCAAAAAGATCTCGAAAAAGAGCGAGACAAAGAGCGATATATACAATATGGCGCTAGAAATGGCCATGGATTACTTCCCACTATAGCGTATAATACGGCTTATGCCAAAGGCATTTTGATATGAAAAACCTATACAAAGTAAGCCTAGAAGAACAAAACAAACACCTCAAAACACTCGAATTTAGGTCTGATTCAGAGGCCTTAAGAATGAAGAGGTATTTGGCTATGAAGGATCTCTCAAGAACCGAGGGTAGTCCACTCAATAAGATGGTGGAGAGTATCTTGGGGCAAGAAAGTTTCAAGGATTTCGATGTTATTGAGACTCCAGAAATAGTGTCGACTGAGATCGGGTTCGACTTATTCGACTTCCCAGCTGACCACCCAGCAAGGAGTAAGTCAGATACTTATTATGTCGATGATAATAGTTTTCTTCGTACACAAACTACTGTGATGTGGTACTACTATCTGCAAGAGAAGGATGTGCAAGAGAGAATGGCAAGAGGTGAAGCTGTTGGATGCTTCTCACACGGTAAGGTTTATCGTAAGGATGAGATTGACCGACATCACATGAATGTCTTCCATCAATTAGATGGTTGGTACCTCGCTCCGAAGGAGAAGGAGACTATCGGAGAAGAAGATTTAAAAAATGTTTTGAATTCTATTGCTAAAGCTGTTTACGGAGAGAAGGCAATAACTCGTTTTAACCCAGATACCTTCCCATACACGCACCCATCACTTGAGATGGAGATAGATAAGGAGGGTAAGTGGGTAGAGCTCCTTGGCAGTGGAGTGGTGAAGGGGAGTGTTTTAGAGAAGTTCGGCATCGATAGTACCAAGTGGACTGGCTGGGCCTTCGGCTTTGGACTTGAGCGTCTTGCTATTGTATCTATGGAGTTACCAGACATCAGACTCCTTTGGTCAGAAGATGAGAGAGTGAAGAAGCAGTTAGTACTTGGGAATAAATATAAAGAAGTGAGTAAGTTCCCACCAGTGGTTCGCGACATCTCATTTGTGGTTGATAAGACATCTTTCGTGTTGAATGATTACTTCGATGCTATTCGAGATATTGGTGGAGAGATGGTCGAGGAAGTAGCGCTTATAGACAAGTATGAGAATGCACAGAAGTTCGGCGAAGGTAAAATGAGTTATACCTGGAGAGTGACATATAGAGACTTGAACAAAACTCTTACGAATGAGGAGGTGAATGCCTTACACACAAAAGTCGAAGAGATGACGGTCAAGGATTATCAGGGAGTCATAAGAGTGTCATGAATTATCTAGTAGGGTTATCCAAAGATGAGGCGGATGAGGATGCTCTTAACAAGTCAGGTTTGAATTGGAAGAAGGTTAATCCAAGAGAGGTTATCGTATCTCTGGCACCGAGACTCATAGATGTGCCATATAAGTTTGGTGCTAGTGTGTCTAAGGATAGTCCGAATGTATTCGACTGCTCCTCTCTTACTGCTTATTTGTATACTCAAGGTGGAGTAGCAATACCTAGGATTTGTGATGATCAGTACAATGTCGGTGTTGAAGTTCCTGAGGTAGAAGCTCTGCCTGGAGACTTGGTTTTTTATAAAGGTAATAGAGATGATATATCAGCAGATAAGGTTGGTCATGTTGGGGTATACATGGGTAATGGGGAAGTGATACATGCCGGTGGAGTTAGTATTGGGTATGGCAAGGTGGTGAGAGAGAAGATCATAGAGTCAAAATATTATCCAAGCGGATTTTTAGGCTACAAAAGATTATTGCAAGGTGATGATGATAGGTTTGTGGTCGAGATCCCAGAAGATAGACCAGAGCTGAGAGGCAGAAACATTTTAATAAAAGAATTGCAGAGTTTGTGATACTATTTCAGAAATATGAAGACACTTCTCGAGGTCCCATTCGTCTCTCAATACTCTATCGGTCGTGATACCGACGGACTCTCTCGTGCTTGTGGTGCTGCTTGTGTGAAGATGGTTCTCGACTACCATGGTAAAGAAGTGGACTTCCTTGCACTCGTCAAAGAGGGTCAGACAATGATAGGTGCTTATATCTCAGGTATCGGTTGGTCACACACTGGTCTAGCTGCTCTTATTAGGAATCACAATGTCGGTGCGTACGCTGAAGAGTTTAGAAGTGTTCTTGTTGATTCTAAGAACAGGGAGTTCCTCCCTAGTCCATTTGAGGCAGGACATGTAGAAAGAGGGATACAGAAGATTGCAGGGAAGATTATAGACTGGAAGCAACCAGTGATTATCTCAGGAGTGAAGAACTGGAAGGAGAAGGACAAGTGGCATCTTATGGTTATCACTGGAGTAGAGAAGGATGGAGACGAGATCAAAGGCTTCTACTATCACGACCCAGATGATGAGAATAAGGAGGGCAAGAACAACTTTGTCGACAAGGAGACCTTCCGCACCTACTGGCGCAAATTCGCCATTTTCATAGATTAGATTTATTTGACAACATATAAATAGTGTGAGTATTATGAGTAAAGAAGTACCTGCTATGGCGAAGTGTATTCTACACGAGCCCTCTAGCTCAAACCACTCCAAACTCTATTAGAGTGAGGAGAAAAACTCAACTAAAAGTTGAGAAGGAGATGTTGTGTGAGCAAGTATCCGAACACACTGGGCCGCATCGAAGCCGTCTGGAACATTCTGGGTGGTGAGGAAGGCGTGGACCGTCTACTGCGCGGTGAACTGATGGTGTGTCTCCCGAAGGTCTCCGATCTCCTGATCTGGAAGACGATAAGGCTCGGCACTGGCCTCAAGACCGCCGACGACTTCCGCACGGCCTTGAAGAAGGCCGGCATGAAGGTGAGCGACTGGGGGAATGAGATTCTCGGGAATCCCACCTTCACGACGAGCGAGACGGAGGTAGAGCTCGACTTAGTGATCCTCTCGGTGGCCCATCTTGGTTTCAAGGGAGGTGCCGCAGGCCAACACATCGTCGCCATGGCTCTCGAGCAGGGCATAGAGCTCTGCCCGGCCGAAGTCGGTCCGCAACTGCGTCTCCAGTACCTGGACCAGCCAAAGGATGATGCTTTCTTAATCGCCATGGAGCCCATTTCGGACTCTGATGGCCTACTCAGTATCTTTAGCATCGAGCGCGGCGATAGTGGTAGGTTGGGATTACTCGTCAACAACGGCAATCCCAGCTGCTTCTGGAGCGGTTCTCAAAAGTTCGTGTTCGTTCGGTCTCGCAAGTAGTGTTGTGAAAAAGCGGATTACATGAACCCCGCACAAGATTGCAGGGTTTTTACTTTTTCGATCAATACTAATTTGCCATTTTCACAGATTAGATTAGGCCTAAATCAGCCTTCCTTTAGGCTTCATAATTTGCTATAATTAGCTTTACAAATATGGCTAAACAGGGGAAAAATACAGACAAAAAGACCTCGAATTATAGCGCTGAATCCATTACTGTCCTCGAGGGGTTGGAGCCTGTCCGAAAGAGGCCCGGTATGTACATCGGGACCACTGGTCCTGATGGTTTGCACCACCTCATTTGGGAGATCTTCGACAACTCTCGTGACGAGGCGATGGGCGGATTTGCGAACGATATTGAGGTCTCACTCCTACCAGGTAACTACATCCGAGTCGTAGACAACGGTCGCGGTATCCCGGTTGATGTCCACAAGCAGACCAAAGTCTCGGCACTCGAGACCATCATGACTACTCTCCACGCTGGAGGTAAGTTCGGCGGTGATGGGTACAAAGTTTCTGGAGGACTCCACGGTGTGGGTGCCTCGGTGGTCAACGCCTTGTCGACTCACACTATAGCTCAGGTACACAAGGATGGTGGTGTGTATCTACAAGAGTACAACGCAGGTAAGAGGAAGGCTGCGGTGAAGAAGACTGGCTCCACCAAGAACCAAGGTACTGTCATTACCTTCAAACCTGACCCAACTATCTTCCCTGACACGAACTTCGACTTCAAGCGAGTGGTGAACCACTTGCGTCAGCAAGCATACTTGGTGAAGGGTCTTCGCATTACTGTCATCGACGCTCGTGAGGAGGCGAGTGTGGACTCTGAGGATGCCTTCTACATCCGTGACCTAGCACTCAATGTGCCATCAATGTCCTTCTACTTCGAGGGTGGACTCATGTCCCTCGTCCGCTTCGAGAACGAGCTCCAGAAGCCAATACACAAAAACATTTTCTATGTGGAGAAGGCTGCTAATGGTAACGATTATGAGACAGTTGAAGTCGCTCTCCAGTATGTAGATGACATCTCCTCTCGTATCCTTCCATTCGCAAACAATATTTATAACTCTGAGGGAGGTACTCATGTCACCGGTTTCAAGACTGCGCTTACAAGAACTTTGAATACTTATGCGAGGAAGAATAATTTGGTAAAGGAGAGTGAGGACAACTTCACCGGAGAGGATGTGCTCGAGGGTCTCACTGTCGTTATCTCGGTCAAACTCCGTGAGATCCAGTTCGAGGGTCAAACCAAGGGCAAGCTAGGGAGCGTAGAAGCACAAGCCATGGTGACTACTATCTTCGGCGAGGCGTTCAGCACCTTCCTCGAGGAGAACCCAGATGATGCCAAGGCGATGATCAACAAGGTTGTGCTCGCTCTTAAGGCTAGGAAGGCAGCTAAGGCGGCCAAGGACTCGGTGCTCCGTAAGGGTGCTCTCGAAGGTATGACTCTCCCGGGCAAGCTCGCAGACTGTCAGAGTAAGTCTGCTGAGGAGTCGGAGCTCTTCATCGTAGAGGGAGACTCTGCAGGTGGTACAGCCAAGATGGGTCGAGACAGGCGCACGCAAGCCATCCTTCCACTCCGAGGTAAGATTCTAAACATCGAGCGTGCGCGTCTAGACAGGATGCTCGGTAGTGAGCAGATTAAGAACTTGGTTGTGGCTCTCGGCACTGCCATAGGAGACACCTTCGACATATCAAAACTCAGATACCACAAAGTAATTCTCGCAACTGATGCCGATGTCGACGGAGCGCATATTCGCACTCTCTTACTCACACTACTCTACAGACACTTCAGGCCTGTGATAGACGGGGGATTCGTCTACATTGCTCAACCGCCACTTTATAAAATCAAGAAGGGGAAGGAGATCCACTATGCATACACCGATGAGGAGAAAAACAAGATTGTCGGAAAGGATATCAATGTTGAGGATGTGATAGAGGAGAATGCCGAGATTAAGGAGGATGAGTCTGGTGAGGAAGAGCAAGAGTCAAAGACCAAAAAGACTGCCAAGATCTCAATCCAGCGCTACAAAGGTCTCGGAGAGATGAATGCTGAGGAACTCTGGGAGACCACTATGGATCCTAAGGTAAGAATATTGAAGCAAGTAACAGTGGATGACGGTCGCGACGCCGACAAGGTCTTCGACATCCTCATGGGTACTGATGTCCCATCTCGTAAGTCTTTCATCCAGTCGAATGCAAAGAAGGCTACACTCGACGTTTAATTTCGTCTTTGATTTTAGATACTAGTTCGTCTACTGACATTGCACCTAGCTTTTCCTCACGACCTTCGACAGTTACAGTCTTGTCCTCGACTTCCTTGTCTCCAATAACTAGTGTGTAGAAGACCTTGTCAGTTTTTGCATTCCTAATTTTCTTACCAAGAGACTCGCTCGATAGATCTAGTTCAGCACGTATGCCTTCGGACCTTAGAGATTCGAAAACTTCTTTAGCATAATCAAAATGACTCTCTCCAATAGGTAGTACTTTGACCTGCACAGGCGCGAGCCAGAGAGGGAGAACTCCTTCAAGGTGTTCTAAGATAATTGCAACACAGCGCTCAATCGAACCAGTGATAGCAGAGTGGATCATCACTATGCGCTCCTTCTCACCTTTTTCATTAACACACGATAGATCAAATCTCTCAGGCAGATTCATGTCGAGTTGGATTGTGGCAATCTGCCATTCGCGTCCAGCAGCATTCTTTGCTACGAAATCAAGTTTTGGACCATATAGTGCCGCTTCTCCTGGTCCTTCGAAATAGTCAGCTCCTCGCTCTGTTGCTATTTCTCTGAGCTCACTTTCTGCTTTATCCCAAATTTCTTTTGTACCAAGATACTTTTCAGGAGCACTTGGGTCACGGAAGGATAGACGCACGCGTAGGCTAAATCCAAATGTCTTGTAAAAGGTATCAACGATGTCCCAAATTTTATTAAACTCCTCTTTGATTTGTGTAGTTCTACAAAACACATGAGAATCATCCTGAGTAATAGAAAGAACACGAGTTAAACCACCCAACTCACCAGACTGCTCATCTCGGTAAACCATAGTGGTCTCAGCATATCGTTGTGGCATCTCTCGATATGAATGGGGTCTTCTTGCAAAGATTTGGGTGTGATGCGGGCAGTTCATAGGCTTTAAGGCGTACTCCTTACCCTCTCGAGAAATTATTTTGAATAGGTCATCAGAGAACTTCTCCCAATGACCAGAGGTGTCATATAGGTCACGCTTCGTTATGTGGGGGATGGTGACCTTGCTGTAATCGTGTTTTGATCGTAACTCCCAGACGAATTTATCCAATTCACCACGAACCACAGTTCCTTTGGGGGTCCAAAGAGGGAGGCCTGATCCCACTAAGTCAGAAAAGGTGAAGAGATCAAGTTCCTTACCAATCTTTCTGTGGTCGTTATCTTCTATATTTGTCATATTAGTGATTTTAACATACAAGTTAATGATTGTTTATTTGTATTGACTATGCGTGTTTCAGTATGTACTATGAAATATAGAACCACACGCTAAAATGGCGATCATCAAGCTCCTTCACTTACCGAGGTCTCTATGCGCAGCACCCTGGGCTCCAAACTGATCGGCCAGCTTTCTGACGATCAGCGTACAGATCATGCGCGGGAATTGTATCGTCGGATGAAGGCGGTCGATTTCTCCGCGATCTTCTCGACGGTACTGCGCGAGTCGAACATCAAGACGTCCGAGGAGATCGAGTCGTTGCTCGACGCCTTCCTTCAGTGGTTCTCGCTGGTTCCGGAAGCTCTCGACGGCAAGCCTCTCCAGATGCTTGAATCAGTTGATCCGATCTGGCATGCCATGATTCTCAACACGGCCTTCTACCGGAAGTTCTGTGACGAGTTCATCGGTGAGTTCGTGGATCACAACCCCATGGATGTGACGCAGAACACGAGGGCGGTCAAGCGAGCTTACGCTGACCATACCCTGGCACTTCTCCGTCGTACCTACGGGGACAGTGTGAATCCTGCCTTGCTCTCGCTCCACGACTCGATCACTTGCTGCTGTGGCGGAAGCTGCTGACACAAGTTTTACGACACCGATGAGGTGTCGTTTTTCTTTATAAACTTTTTACTTTTTCGACAATGAAGCTCAGTTCACCGTTCTTCTTACCCATGCGACCCTTTACCGCGATACATTGGTCACCTTGGAGGAACTCTTTGTACTCCTCGTACACCTTGGGGAAGACCACCATATCCACACTACCCTTGAGGTCTTCAAGTCTTGCAAAGGCCATCATCTCACCAGCCTTGGTAAGAGTTGTACGAAGGTCGGTGATGACGCCCCCTAAGACACACTCGGCATTCTCTGGAGCATCTTTAATATTAAGAGAATTATTTTTCGCCTTATCCAACTTCTCGCTAAATTCGTCTAATGGGTGCCCGGTAATATAGAGACCGAGGAGCTCTTTCTCCCACATAAGTCTTTCCTTCTTATTGATAGGCTCGGCTTTAACCATACGAAGTGGAGGAAGAGCGCTCGAACCTGTGAGACCACTGAAGAGTGAGTCTTGGTTAGCTACCTTAGAGCTCGATTCCTTGTGATAGGCGAGTAGAGTCTCCAAGTTCACTAGCATCTCACCCCTCTCGGCGAAGTCGTCTAGTGCCCCAGCTTTGATAAGACTCTCTAGTGACTTTTTATTCAAATTTTTGTCCTTCACCCTATCTAAGAAGTCGATTAGAGATTTGAACTTACCACCCTTCTTCCTCTCCTCAATTATAGAAGTTGCGACACCTTGACCGAAGTTCTTGATAGTTGTAAGTCCGAACCTGATTTTATATTTGTCATCTTTATTCTCGCGAGGTGGTACGGTAAATTGTGAATAACTCTCATTCACTGATGGAGGCAAGACATCGATACCCATACGCTTGCACTCCTTGACCATCCTACCAATGGTTTCAACATCTCCTGACTCAGCGGTGAGCACTGCGGACATGTAGATGGCAGGATAATTCGCCTTAAGATACGCGGTGATGTAGGCGATGTGTCCGTAACTCGCGGCATGTGCTTTGTTGAAACCGTATCCTTGGAAGGGGACGAAAAGCTCCCAAAGTGCCTCAGCCTTGTCCTTGCTCATGCCGCCATGCTTCTGACATCCTTCGACGAACATTACATGCTGCTTCTTCATTTCCTCTGGGATCTTCTTACCCACAGCTTTGCGGAATTTGTCGACCTCGCCCCAAGAGTATCCGGCAACCTCGATAGCGGTCATCAGAAGGTCATCTTGATACACGAGTACTCCATATGTAGTGTCGAGGAAATCCTTCATCTTAGGATGCATGTAGGTCACAGGCTTCTTCTTATGCTTCCTTGCGATGTACTCTTGGATGTTGTCCATTGGACCTGGGCGATAGAGTGCCACCATGACATTGATGTCATGTATTACTGTGGGCTTCAGCTCCATAAGCGCCTTGGTCATACCATCGCCGTTAAGTTGGAAGGTTCCTTCGGTCTCACCACGAGCGAGCATTTCAAAGGTTTTCTTGTCATCCACTGCGATCTCGTCCATATCAATATCAACACCCTCAATCTTCTTTATACGATTGATAGCATCTGCAATGATCGAGAGGTTCCTGATACCGAGGAAGTCGAACTTGAGTAACCCTGCTTCTTCTATCGAATACATGTCGTACTGGGTGATCACCTTGTTCTCGCCCTTGGTGTCGTACTGGAGTGCGGTGTAGTCGGTAAGGGGTGAGGGTGAGATCACCACTCCTGCGGCGTGGACGGAGATGTGGCGAGCGTTACCCTCGATCTTCTCTGCCATATCGACAATGCGCTTCACATCTGGGTCAGAGGTATATAATTTTTTGAAGTCGGGGCTCTCCTTCTTCGCCCTCTCGATAGTCATGGGGAAGCCTTGTGCACCCATGGGGATCAACTTCGCGATCTTGTCTCCAACAGCAACGGCGAAGCCCATAGCCCGAGTGACGTCTCTCACAGCACCTCTCGCCATCATTGTGCCGAAGGTACCAATCTGTGCCACCTTGTCCTCACCATACTTCTTCCTCGCATAGTCAATAACCTCATCGCGTCTATCATCAGCGAAGTCCATGTCGATATCCGGCGCTGATGGACGGTCAGGATTGAGGAAGCGTTCGAAGGGGAGCTTGTACTCAAGCGGGTTCACATTGGTAATACCGGCGAGGTAAGTCACGAGTGAGCCCGCGACAGATCCTCTGATGTTTGTAAGGATACCGTTGTCGTGGGCGAAGTGAAGTAGGTCTGACACCACGAGGAAGTACTTGGGGTAACCCTTGTCACTGATAATCTTTAGTTCATACTCGATGCGATCCTCTACCTCCTTGGTCTTCTCGAGCTTTCTTCTTATGAGTCCTGCTTCGACAATCTCACGAAGAGCAAGATCTGGAGTTTTACCCTCGGGTATCTCGAGTCCGGGGAAGACCCAGTCACCTAGCTTTAGTTCCACATTACACATATCCACTATCTTCTCTATGTTGTCTATCGCCTCGGGGGTATTCTTAAACCGCTTCTCAGCTTCTTTGGCAGAGATGAAGGAGAAGTCGTCCTCCTCATCTTCGAAGCTCCTACCACGACCCGCACCAATGTGTGATTGGATAGACATGACGGTCTCTCTCGCACCACGATCCGATTTTTCTAAATAATAAACATCATGAGCTGCAACTATCTCTACTCCTAACTTTTTTGCTAAAGCAATTCTCTCTGCCTGCTTATCCTCATGATTCGCAATTTCTGGGTGATGTGTGATCTCGACGAAGAACTTGTCTTCAAAAGTTTTCTTGTACCAAGTTATTTGCTCTTCAAGATCAGTGTTGTTGAACGAGGGTAAGATAGCGATGAGACCAATCTTGTACTTCTCCAAGATCTCCTTGTCCATCCTTGGTTTGTAGTAGAAGCCCTCGAGGTAAGAGAGTGATACCAATTTCAAAAGATTTTTGTACCCATCTATATTCTCTGCAAGTAGGACAAGTCGAGAGCGTGAGGAATCGATACGAGCCTCCTTATCGAGTCTAGTGCGCGGTGCAATGTAAGCGTCGACTCCGATAATCGGCTTTATCCCCTCATCCTTACACTCTTTGTAGAACTCGATGGCACCGTAGAGGTTGCCTGCGTCAGTTAGGGCCAAGGCCTTCATCTCATGCTTCTTAGCATAGGCGACCAGGTCAGGAATCTTAGGTAATGCTTCAAGGAGAGAGTAGTGAGAGTGAGTATGGAGGTGTACGAACTTCGACATGCACACAGTATAATATAGAGAAGATGACAGACATAATTGGGATTGATGAGGCGGGGCGAGGTCCACTAGCAGGGCCAGTCTCAGTGGGTGTAGTAAAGATTGGTCCAGACTTTGACATGAGTAATTTCAAAGGTATCAAGGACTCAAAGAAGTTAAGTGAGAAGGGGAGGAAGGAGTGGTTCGCCAAAGCGGAGGAGTTGAAAAAAGCGGGCAAACTCAACTTCACCGTCGAACTAGTCGGTGCAGATGTAATAGATAAGAAGGGGATAGTCTATGCGATAAAGCTCGGCATGAGTAAGTGCATGAAGAGACTTGGTGTAGGAGAGGATGCCAAAATATTTTTAGACGGCTCGCTACACGCTCCTATTGAATACAAGAATCAAGAAACTATTATAAAAGGTGATGAGAAGATTGCGGTAATATCTCTCGCCTCCATATGCGCCAAGGTAGCAAGAGATCAATACATGATGAAGTTGAGTGAGGAGTATCCAGAGTATAAATTTGAGGTCCACAAGGGCTACGGCACCAAGGCTCACATAGAGGCTATCAAGAAACACGGCCCATCTGCGGTCCACAGAATGAGCTTCCTCAAGAACATTCTTAAGCTTGACAAATAGGCAAATTGTGTAGTATAATATGTGTTAGAGAAGGCATTCGGCCAACTCGCACATTACTTTGAGGAGAGCCAAATGGCTGATTGGTATGCAGGTTGCATCATCTATCGGAAGAACGACAAGAACGAACGCGAGTTCCTTGTCATCGACACCAAGTCGTTGCATCCGGACTTCAAGGGTCGAAGCAAGGTGCAGACCAAGTTCCCAGGCGGTACTGAGCAGGGGCACGAGAAGGAGGATAAGACTGTCGAAGACACTCGCGACCGCGAGCTCTTCGAGGAGACGGATCTGTGTATCCGTCCTGGATACAACCCGCGCGTCATACACACGGAGACCATACCAGGTCACTTCAAGGTCTTCTATCTCATTCCATTCGAGGAGCTCCTCGGAGATATTCGAACCGGGGAGAAGACGGTCGACCTTGACTGGATGTCGGCCCCGTACTGGCTGAACCGCTTCAAGCTCATGCACATCCTCTACAAGTCCCACCAGTCTGCCTTCTCCGAGGCAATCATGGCGGTGGAATAACACCCAGTGCCCCGCACAAGAGAGTCCCGAGACTCTTTGTGCGGGGCTTTTCTTTTTCTAAAAAGCTGTTAATATGGCCCTATGGTTGTTCGAATGAGACACACACGGGCGCATACTAAGAACAGGCGCTCTCATCACGCACTAGAGAACCCGGCTTTGACCGTGGCGAAGAGTGGTGCTGTTCATTTGCGACACCGTGCTCACCCTAAGACGGGTGAATATCGAGGCCGTAAGGTCTAGACAACACAGTTCTTTAATTTATGTCACACAGACATCTTTCGCGCTCAGTCGTTTTACAGACGCTTTTTGAATGGGATTTTGATATCTCGAATGGTAAGTCTGTAGACGCTTATGAAGTATTTGGCAGACAGGTTGAAGAATTTGCTCCAGAGTCGAAGGATCGTCCGTTCATGAACAATCTTTTGAAAAATGTAGTCGATAAGAAGAACGATTTAGATAACATCATTGTGAAGGCCGCTCCCGACTGGCCAATAGAAAAAATTTCCATAGTAGACAGAAACATTCTAAGAATGGGTCTTGCAGAACTCCTATTTGCGGACCGTGGCGAGGTGCCTCCTAAGGTTGCTATCAACGAAGCTATAGAATTAGCCAAGTCTTATGGTGGAGAGACTAGTGGTAGGTTTGTAAACGGTGTTCTTGGTGCTGTATATAGAGAGATGGGCGAGCCTGGTAAGGATGACCAACCCAAACCCAAGAAGAAGTATGGCAATGTCCCAGACTCTGAGTTACCACTAGAGAAACTTGCTGGAGCTGTGGTTTATGCCAAGGAGAATGGAGAGACTTATCTCGCTCTCGTACATGATATCTTTGGACACTGGACTCTTACTAAGGGTAAACTCGAGGGTGAAGAGACTGAGGAAGCAGCTCTTGTACGCGAAGCAGAGGAAGAGCTCGGAGTACCAATAGTAGTGAAGGAGAAACTCGGTGAGAACTCCTACACCACCTTCCATCCAGAGAAGGGTAAGATCAAGAAGCAGGTTACTTACTTCCTCGCTGAGGCTCCATACCAAGAACTTACACTCGAAAAGAAGGAGGAGAAGGGGGGTCTAGACGATGTTAGATGGTTTAGATTGGCCGACATACTAGGACTTAACTTCTATGACGATATACTCCCTATAGTCACCAAGGCTTTGCAAATTTTGGCACAAACTGGTTAACTCAACATATGGATTTCAGCAAATTCGAAGAAACACTCGGCTTAAGCTTTAACAACAAGGCACTTCTCCGGCAGGCCTTTACGCACCGATCTTATATCAATGAAAATCGCTCTTCAGGTCTCGCTCACAACGAGAGACTCGAGTATCTAGGCGACGCAGTGCTTCAACTTGTGACAACAGATTTTCTATTCAAGAAGTTCCCTGATAAGGACGAGGGCGAGCTTACCTCTATCCGCTCTGCTTTGGTCAATGCCGACACCTGTGCGAGTGTTGCTCAGAAGCTGTCTATGAACGACTTCCTTCTTCTCTCTAAGGGTGAGTCGAAGGACACAGGTCGTGCAAGACAATACATCTTGGCTAACACCTTTGAGGCTATTATAGGTGCGATATATCTAGACCGAGGTTACAACGAGGCAGTTAACTTTATAAACAAACACATCACTCCTCTTACTGAGGCTATTGTAGAGGGCGGTACTTGGGTAGATGCAAAGAGTCTCTTCCAGGCCAAGGCTCAAGAAAACTTGAGTCACACTCCAATGTACAAAACCCTCTCAGAGTCTGGTCCAGACCATGACAAGCAGTTCTCAGTTGGCGTATTCGTAGGTGAGGACAAGATGGGGGTAGGTGAGGGTAAGAGCAAGCAGGATGCCGAGCAGGCAGCGGCCAGAGATGCACTCAAAAAGCAGGGTTGGCAATAGTAGCTTTTCTCCTATGAAAGTGGGGTATAATTAAGGGTATAGAAATTTAATAAATTAGAATGGCAAAGACAGTTAAAAAATCAGCAAAGAAAGTAGCGAAGAAGACCGCAAAGAATGTTGTGAAGAAAGTAGCGAAGAAACCAGTTAAGAAAGCTAGGAAAGCAAATGCCGCATTCATGAAGCCAATGAGTATTAGTAATGATCTTGGCATGGTTATCGGCAAGGGCCCAATGCCTCGCACAGAAGTTACTAAGAAGCTTTGGGCCTACATCAAGAAGAACAAGCTTCAGGACGAGAAGAACAAGAGAAACATCAACGCAGACGAAAAGTTGAAGGTCATCTTCGCTGGGAAGAAGACAGTATCTATGTTCGACATGACCAAACTTGTTTCAAAGCATCTCTCATAAATCTATAATTGTTGGTGTAGTAGTTTTATTAGCCATATCTTATTTCGTATTTGGTGCGGGAGATAAGGCTGTAACTAACTACCCATCTCAAGGGACCGATATTGTTGCTTTTGGCGACAGTCTTGTGGCTGGGGTGGGGTCGAGCACTGGTGGATTTGTGAATATGCTATCTAAGGACTTGGGAGTAGAGATAGTGAATCTCGGTGTTAGTGGTAACACGACTAAGGATGCACTAGATAGAGTCGATGTACTCAAGGACTACAGACCCAAACTTGTAATGATCCTTTTGGGTGGCAATGATTTCTTGAGGAAGGTGCCCACTGAAGAGACCTTCGCTAATTTGGAAAAGATTGTGCAAGTTGTAGTGAGTCAGGGTTCTGTAGCAGTGCTCTTGGGTGTACGGAGCGGAGTACTAAGTAACCGTTATGACGAGGAGTATGAGAGGTTAGCGGGCAAATACGGAGCAGTTTATGTGAGTGATGTCTTGGACGGAGTCTTCGGTCGTTCTAATCTTATGTATGACACAATACATCCAAACGATTTAGGGTACCGTGTCATTGCAGACAGACTGAATCCAGTAATAGGTAAGTTAATTCAATGAGAAAAAGGTTAATTATTCTTCTAGGGATACTTCTAGTAGTCATAGCTACCTCACTGCTTTGGTATACGGGGAAGATCGAAAAGTATAATTCTAGAGCCTTCGGTATGGCCTTCTACTACTCTGACAAATACTTCTTGGAGGAGAAGGTTGTGAGTGACACTGAGAAGATAATAATACTCACAGAAGATACCGAGGAAAACAGGCTCGTACGAGAGGGTAAGTCACCTGAGCGCGAGGGTCAGACGGCTATTACACTTAGGGTTATCAAGCTCTCTAACTCCTCTACCACTCCGCTCGAATGGGCGAAGAGTAATGTGGGGTCGAACCTTAACTTATCTATCGGTGAGTATCATGAGGGCAAGGTGGGGCAGAAGGACTCGGTCTACTACATGACAGATGGGCTCTATGTGGCTGATAATATAGTGGTTGTGGCTAAGGGTAGAGCAATCCATATATCTGTAACATACTTAACCCCAGAAGATAGAATAAGAAAAGATTTGGCAAAGATTATTGGATCAATATACTTCTATGAATAAAAAGTTAATACTAGCGATTATAGTTCTCAGTGCACTCGTATATGTCTTGTCACAGGGAGAGGAGGAGGCGACTAGTGGTATCAAGGGCGTTGTGCGCCTCGGTCCAACTTGTCCTATGCAGAAGAACGAAGATGATCCGAATTGTGCTGACAAGATGTATCAGACCAAGCTTGAGCTAACTCGCTTCAACTCTGTCGAAGTGTTAAAAACATTTTCATCAAACAAAGATGGGGAGTTCGAGGTCCGTGTAGCGCCTGGGGAATACACTATTCGTGAGTTAGGAGGAGTAAGAGACAGTAAGTGTGGGAAGAGTGGGATAATACCAGTCGAGACTGATCAGATAACTGAGGTTATAGTTTTCTGTGACACTGGTATTCGTTAGAGCTTGACAAAATTGGTGGAACGATATATATTTAACAAGTAACTAACACTCGTAGGTTTCGTCTAGAGGTCACTCTCATTCGTCGGCTAAATGCCATAAACCACAGAGCAAGGTTTATGTCATATGGAATACAGAAGACGCGGGTTCACTCCGCACAACAGATTTAGTAATAGTCGACCAAAGCAACAGAAGTTTTTTTCTGATGTTTCGAAGTTCATCAACAAAGCGGTGATCACCGAGGAGGTTGAGGTCTATACACCAGAACACTTGTTCAAAGATTTTGCTATCAACGATAAGTTGAAGACTAATATTATCGAGAAAGGCTACACCGCTCCAACTCCTATCCAGGACCGTGTCATCCCTCACATTCTCCGTGGTGAGGATGTTGTAGGTATTGCAAACACTGGTACAGGTAAGACAGCTGCTTTCCTCATACCTCTTATTGATAAGGTTATAAAGAATGAGAATGAGAAGGTACTTATCATTGTCCCTACTCGTGAGCTCGCCTTCCAAATAGACGAGGAGCTTAGAGCCTTCGCTAAGGGTTCAGGCCTTTTCTCTGTCATTTGCATTGGTGGTGCTGGTATTGGTAAGCAGATCACTGAACTGAGACATAAGCATAATTTCGTCATAGGTACACCCGGTCGTCTCAAGGACCACATAGAAGCAAGGAGACTCAACCTCGCACTCTTCAACAACGTGGTACTCGACGAGGCAGACAGAATGCTAGATATGGGCTTCATCAACGACATGCGCTACATGATGGAGAGGACTCCTAAGACAAGACAAACACTCTTCTTCTCCGCCACTCTTTCTCGTGAGATCGAAGCACTCATTGGCGAATTTTTGAATAATCCTGCCAAGGTTTCTGTGAAGACCAGAGATACCTCTAAGAATATTGACCAAGATGTTATCCGTATACAAGGCAAGACCAAGGCCGAGGTCTTACTCGACCTACTTGTTCAAGAGTCCTTCGACAAGGTACTCGTCTTTACCCGTACCAAGCACGGTGCAGACAAACTTTCTAAATTCCTTTCTACCTCTGGTGTTAAGACCGAGGCTATACACGGAGACAAACAACAGTCAGCAAGATTGAAGGCACTAAAGGAGTTCAAGGAAGACAGAGTTAAGGTGCTTGTGGCTACCGACGTGGCAGCACGCGGACTCGACATCAGCGACGTCTCGCATGTGATCAACTTCGACCTACCTGCAACTTACGAAGACTATGTCCACCGTATCGGACGCACTGGTCGCGCTAATAAGAAGGGCAAGGCACTAACATTTATTGAGTAGGTTGTGTATAGAAGAGAGCTTCTATAGAATCCCACCATCCATCGCCATCAGTGTCTCGCTTCTTTGGATCTGTTTGAACACACCCAGGTAAAGCGCTCATCCCAACGCATCTTTCAAAAACATCTAATTGATAATCTAGATCCTGATCTTCAGTGGCGTCGATGAGTCTGTCTCTCACGGTCGTGGTAGCCTCTCCGTCCTCTCTGATGATGATTGCCCCGAGGAAGGGGTTGAGAGAAAGGAATTTAATGTCTATTCCTTCTCGAACAAAGTACAGGGCTCCACGAGCAAATGAAGGTGATGTGCCATCAAGTGATTCGAAGTAGTCTCCCGAGAGTATGATCTGTTTGTTGTCATAGGCCGTATACTTCATATCCTCAAATTTGAATTGCTTAGCAAAGTTGTAAGCAGTGGCCATCCTTTCGTCACATTCCTTGGCCATAGTTTCATCCAGACAGGCATCTGAAATTTGGTAAGAAAGCCGCTTAACTTCATTAATATTCTTTAGCTCGACTGCTTTGGTGTATGCCTCAAATACCTTCCAGGCAGCGCTCTTGACCACCGCGTCATCCTTAGTTGGAACTGGCTTGTTGACTGGGGTCGAGGTGCCTGTGATGGTGGGGGTTGTGGTGGCGGTTATTATACCAACATTCGGAGCCTCCCCTTTGTTTTTGAAGAACCAAAATAGACTTAGAATGATAATTAATAGAATTATTACTTTTTTTAGCATAGGGGTATTATAGCAGTATGAGAAAATTATTATACATAGTACTTATATTGGCCTTGGCCCTAGGAGTTTGGTTGTATATGGACAAGAAAGTCAACGAAGTAAACTTGAATCTACTAGGTACCGAAGCAACTCAAGACGAAGTGGTGGTGGAGTCCCCAATGTTGGGCGGTCTCTTCCGGAGTGGAGGCAAGGTTACGGGTCGTGCCCGAGGTTCTTGGTACTTTGAAGCCACAGCCCCAGTTAAGGTTGCTGGTCCAAGTGGAGAAACCTTAGGCGGTGGTTATGTCACAGCTCAGGGCGAGTGGATGACCAACGACTTTGTACCATTCGAGGGCAACATCTCTTTCGATAAGGGCAAGAACAAGAGTGGATATCTAATATTTATGAATGATAATCCATCAGGTGAGGAGAGTCGGCTAAAGTACACCGTAGTACCAGTCGACTTCTAAGAGATATCACTTATTTGAGTGACCTCGTGGATGTCTAGGTTGTCGCGGAGAGGGGTCTTCTTGATGATTTCGAGTATTTCGTCGTGATTGTCGGTAATCTTGAAGAGATCAACATTGTCAGGGAGTATAGTACCTCGGGTTAGTAACTCCTTTTCAATAAACACCTTGAGTGATGACCAGAAGTCAGCACCAACACATATGATCGGTACTCCAGTGATTTTCTGTGTTTGTACTAAAGTCAGGATCTCAAAGAATTCGTCTAAAGTACCGTATCCTCCAGGGAAGAAGATAAAGGCCGCAGCATTGAAGGAGAGTAATACTTTCCTCACGAAGAAGTAGTTGGGGTCAACCATTCGAGTGATATACGGGTTCACTATTTGAGGGTGGGGTAGACGGATAGTGAGAGCTAGTGATGACCCACCATTCTCGTGTGCTCCACGGTTGGCTGCCTCCATGATCCCGGGGCCTCCACCGGTAAGCACGGCGTACTTGAGCTCCTTTGCAATGCGCCCCGTAAGGGTACGCGCGGATACGCAGTAAGGATCATCTTCCTTGAGTAGGCTCGAGCCAAAAACTGTTACAGATGCTGGGTACTCGTCAATAAACTTGAACCCTTCTTCAAACTCACTATGAATTCTCTCCATCCTAATCTTCTTAATTCTATCTTTTTCTTCTTGTGTGTGGTTATGTGTCTTTTGTTCTTCTGGCATAAGGGCTATAATATCATGACATTAAAGTAAATTTATGAACAAAACAGTAAACAAAATTATTGGAGTCAGTGCTGCATTGATAGTATTAGGCTTCTTATTTTATGGTAACCTCTTTATGAATTTATTTAGCAATAATAGAGAAGAAAGCAATACAAATACAATGAGCACAAACATCACAACTGGATATGAGAAGAATGATTTGGTAGCAGGTACCGGTCAAGTTGCAGGAGTAGGAGATATAGTTACTGTGCATTACGTGGGTACTCTTACTGATGGTAAGGTATTCGATAGCTCTCGTGACCGTGGGACACCATTTACATTTAACCTTGGAGGCGGACAAGTAATTCGTGGATGGGACGAAGGAGTAGTGGGTATGAAGATCGGTGGTACAAGGAAGCTCATCATTGCTCCTGATTATGCATACGGTGACAGACCAGTAGGTCCAATACCAGCTAACTCAATTCTAGTTTTCGAAGTTGAGCTCTTGGGTGTAGAAAAGGCAAACTAAAGATGAACCACCACGCCATTCTTCTGATTGGCGACAAAGAAAGCAGAGAGTCGTATCTCGATTCTTATTTTGCTACACACGAAGTTGTAGTAGTGGGTAGTCCAGACATCTTCTTCGTAACCACGAGTACATTTGGTGTTGATGATGCGAGAGCATTGAGTATCAAAGGAGTGGAGAAGGCTTTCGGAGAGAAAAAGTTTTTCATTATAAGAGGGGAGAAGTACACTGCCGAGGCGCAGAATGCCTTACTCAAGACCTTCGAGGATCCGATACCGAACACTTATTTCTTAGTCATGGCTGAGGAAGAGATGGGGTTCCTCCCGACACTCTTGTCTCGTATGCTTGTTGTTAGAGCGGGAAGCAATGAATCAGAGTCTGATGGTGTAAGTAAATTTATCAATAGCTCATATGCGAAGCGTTTGGCCTATGTGCAGAAATTCGCAGATAAGAAGAATGTGGGGAAGTACCCAAGTCTTGCGACCTTCCTCGACTCACTTCTATTAGAACTTAGAGAAGGTAAGACAAACCAGAAGAAGTTAGCCCAAGTACTTAAACTCCGTGGTTACGCCAAGGACCCTGCCGTCCTTCCGCGTCTCATCCTCGAGCATCTAGCGTTAGTAGTATAAAGAAAGTAGAATATCCCTTATATGGCATATAATTTCGCACAATTTAAGACTGGGGCTGAGGGTGCATACGAGTGGCTGAGGAGTGAGTACGCGGGACTTCGAGGTAACCAAGCTAATGCGAGTATCCTCGACTCGATACTTGTGGATTCTTACGGATCCAAGGCACCTATAAACCAAGTGGCATCTATTGTCGCAGAAGGCCCTAGGTCGCTTCGTATTGCTCCATGGGACAAGACTGTGGTGAAGTCGATAGACTCTGCAATCCGCGAGTCTAATCTTGGTGTATCTGTATCCGTCGATGATCAAGGCCTCCGCGTATCCTTTCCCGAGCTTACAGCTGAGAGGAGAGAAGCTTTGGTAAAGATTGCGAAGGCGAAGCTTGAGGAAGCACGAGTAAGAGTCCGAGGTGAGAGGGAGAAGGTGCATACCGAAGTAGATAAGAAGGAGAAGGCGAGTGAGATGGGTAAGGACGAAGCTTTCCGTACTAAGCAAGAATTACAAAAGATGGTTGATGATATGAACAAGAAGTTAGAGGAATTATACGATAAGAAGGAGAAGGAGATGCAAAGTTAGTCCAACAAGCTCACTATAAATAATGTCTATAATAATATTTCTATTAATTCTCTCTGTTCTTGTCATCGTGCACGAGATGGGGCACTTACTAGCTGCTAAGAGCGGAGGTATACGAGTAGATGAGTTTGGTCTCGGTTTTCCTCCTAGGATTGCAAAACTTTTTAACTGGAGGGGAACAGACTTCTTCTTGAACCTATTACCCTTTGGTGGATATGTGAAGATAGTTGGAGAAAATCCGGTTGAGGGCGAAGAACTGTCGGGTGACAGCTTCGGAGCCAAGAGTCGTGGGAGGCAGATCTTTGTCCTACTTGCTGGAGTACTTGCGAATTTTCTCCTTGCGTGGGCACTCTTCGCAGTGATCCAGATGATTGGTATCGAGTCACAAAACGGCTTCCTTAAGAGAGGATTCTTCGAGTCTATATTCTATGGGTTGAAGAATACTATTATCTTCACCGGACTTACCATACAGTCACTTTGGAATCTCTTGGCTGGGGCTATTGTGGGTCAAGCTGACTTCTCCTCGGTAGTTGGACCAGTCGGTCTAGTAGGACTTGTGGGTACAATGAGTGAATCCGGTTTCGTCTATGTGCTCTATCTTATGGCTCATATATCGATAAGTTTGGCGGTTATTAATGTGGTGCCGATACCAGCACTCGACGGAGGCAGAGTCTTTATAATCCTTATTGAATGGATAAGAGGTAAGAAGATCTCTCCAAACACCTTCAATATGATGAACACGGTGAGCTTCATATTCCTCATCCTCATTATGATTTTGGTAACTATTCGTGATGTAAATGATGTTATGAGGGAGTTTATGTACACTTGATATTTTGTTGATATAATATTTGTATGAGTATAGAAAGACCAAATATTTTCGAATCAGAAAAAAAAAGCGAAAGCCAAGAGCGCAAGAGGTTGCGTGTTGCCAATGAAATACAAAAAGAAATAATGGGTTTTATGTGTTCGCCAGATCAAGGATTGGAATGTTTTGACGGATGGGTAGATGATTATGCGGATAGCTTTAGAATTATTTTCAATGAAGTCTTGGAAAGAGATTCTGAATTTCTAGATAAGTGGGACAATGATATCGATGAGCGGAATGTAAGTCTAGATTTCTTCATGGAAGAGTTAAGAAAGCTAGACGGTCCGAAGCAAGGGAAGGCGGCATAATATTGGCTTTGTTTTAAGCCCACTTTTCGGGTAGTATACTCCTAT
>CAZDDU010000002.1:42596-141568 GCA_964504255.1 uncultured Candidatus Saccharibacteria bacterium
GGCGGCATAATATTGGCTTTGTTTTAAGCCCACTTTTCGGGTAGTATACTCCTATGCGACAAAGCCAACTTTTTGCTAAAACTCGTAAGGAGGCCCCAAAGGACGAGGTTTCTAAGAATGCAGAACTACTAATCCGTGCTGGATATATCAATAAGGAGATGTCGGGAGTCTACGACTTCTTGCCACTAGGTCTTCGTGTGTTAAATAAGATCATCGGCATCATCCGCGAGGAGATGAATGCCTTAGGAGGACAAGAGGTCAACATGTCCTCACTTCAGCGAAAGGATATTTGGGAGAGGACAAATAGGTGGAGTGATGACGTGGTGGACAATTGGTTCAAAACGAATTTGAAGGACGGTGCCGAGGTAGGGCTTGCCTTCACTCACGAAGAGCCAATATCTAACATGCTCGAGCAGTATGTCTCTTCCTACAAGGACTTACCTTTTTCTGTTTACCAATTTCAAAACAAATTTAGAAACGAAACTCGTGCCAAGAGTGGCATTATGCGCACCAGGGAGTTCGTCATGAAGGATCTGTATTCTTTCGCTAAGGACGAAGCTGAGCATCAAGAGTTCTACAACAAGGTAGCACAATCTTACAAAAATATTTTTGAGAGAGTGGGATTAGGAGTGGTGACTTACATGACCAAGGCTTCTGGGGGATCTTTCTCCGAGTTCTCTCATGAATTCCAAACTATAACCAACGCAGGAGAGGATATTATCTATATTACTGATGAGGATAAGAAAGAAGCGATAAACAAAGAGATCGCCAAAGGAGACGAAGGCAGAGAGGTCAAGGCGGTCGAGGTTGGAAATATATTTACTCTTGGAACCAAGTTCTCAGACCCTAACTTAACTTATAAGAACGAAGCTGGAGAGAGTTTGCCTGTATTTATGGGCTCTTATGGTATAGCTCCATCTCGCACTATGGGTACTATTGTAGAAGTGCTCTCGGATGATAAGGGTATTGTGTGGCCCGTCTCAGTTGCGCCATTTCGAGCACACATAATATCTATTGGTCAGGATGAGGTGGCGACCAAACTTTACGAGACGCTCTCAAAAGATATTGAAGTACTTTTAGACGATAGAGATGCTAGTGCGGGAGAGAAGTTCGCTGACGCTGACCTAATAGGTATTCCAACTCAAATCATTATTGGCAAGAAAAGTGTCGAGAGTGGCAAGTTCGAGGTGAAGGATAGGAAATCCGGAGAAAGAAGTGAAATGAGCGAGACTGAATTGATTCTACTGCTAAGGAACTAACATTATGAAAAGAATACGGGAGAAATTAAGACAAATGTTAAGTCATGACATAGGTATTGACCTTGGTACGGCCAACACTTTGGTGTACCTCAAGGGTAGAGGCATAGTTATAAACGAGCCCTCTGTCGTAGCTGTGAATCAAAAGACTGGTCAGGTGGTCGCTGTGGGAGCCGAGGCCAAGATGATGCTCGGACGCACGCCCGCCCATATCTCTGCTGTTCGCCCATTGGTAGACGGTGTCATCTCTGACTTCGAGGTGACTGAGGAGATGCTTGCTTATCTACTTAGTAAGGCTCAAGAAAACTCGAGAAAGATTATGGCACCAAGAGTGGTTGTTGGAGTACCCTCTGGCATTACATCGGTTGAGATAAGAGCAGTGAGGGACGCAGCCATAAGCGCTGGAGCAGGAGTGGTGCATATAGTAGAGGAGCCTATGGCCGCAGCTATTGGCATGCGTCTCCCTATACATGACCCGGTGGGGAGTATGGTAGTAGATATCGGTGGGGGGACATCTGACATTGCGGTGGTCTCGTTGGGTGGTATGGTCCGGTCGAAAAACTTGCGTATTGCTGGGGACAAGTTTAGTACAGACATAATTTCTTATATTAGAAATCAGTTTAAAATTTTAATCGGAGAGAAGACTGCCGAGTCAGTGAAGTTTGTTGCCACTGCCCTTGTGCCGCTTGATGTTACTCTCGAAGCCAGGGTGAAGGGTCGAGACTTGGTAACGGGGCTTCCGCGAGAAGTAATCATCACAGATGCAGATGTACGAGAGGCTCTGGGAGGGTCTATAGAGAGTTTAGTCTTGGCAATAAGAGAGGTCTTGGAGGCTACACCACCTGAGGTCTTGGCCGACATTATTGAGCGAGGTATTTTCCTTTCAGGTGGCGGAGCCTTACTTAGAGGTTTGCCAGAGGTACTAGAGGCTGAGCTGGGAATCAAGATTCACGTAGCATCTGATCCGCTTGGGGCGGTGGCACGAGGTACCGGGGTAATCCTAGAAGATTTGGAGAAATACGAAAGTATTTTAATAGAAAATGAGGATGAACTTCCACAAAAATTATAGAAGGGTAAATAGGGATAGAGAGAGGAGACTAACGTACATCCTTGGGAGTTTTTTGGTCTTGGCACTATTAGTAACACTTTTAAGAAGTCCCTTGCTTGGATTAGTCTCACCGCTTTGGAAGGGACAGAACTTCCTGGCTAGAACTATTCGTGAGGTGTCGATGATGACTCGAAATAAAAATGCCTTGGTTGAAGAAAATCTATTGCTCAAGGAGAAGTTGGTCCTACTTGAGAGCCTGGAGACATCGGTTAAGGCTTATGAGGATACTCAGACGAAGATGCTTGAGCTGTTTGGTAGGAGTGGTAAGGGTGACTTCATTGCAGCGACAGTACTGGCTAGACCGCCCAAGACTCTTTATGACATTCTTGTTCTTGATGCAGGTGTGGTAAACGGTATAAAAGTAGGGGCCAAGGTCTCTCACCCAATGTTAGGCGAACTGGGTACAGTGGTTGAGGTTAGCCAGTTTAACTCCAAGGTGTCGCTATATAGTACAAGTGGTAGAGAGACTCCTGCGTACCTTGAGCGCGACGATGAACCAGTGAATCTAATAGGTAGAGGTGGGGGGACATTCTACTTTACTGTTGCTAAGGATGTGCTGGTCATGCCAGGAGATAAGATCCTCCTCGGTAGTATAGATGCACCACTTGTCGCTGTAGTAGAACAATCATTTATCGAGCCGACAGATTCCTTCAAAAAAGTTTTGGCTAGGAGCGTTGTTAATGTGCAGAAGATTAGGTTTGTAGAAGTTAGATAACATGAGGACAGTAACCACAATAATTCTTGGTCTTGCAATAGTTTTTGCTCCGGCTTGGCTTTATCTGCCACTATTGTTCATTTCGATTTTTATTCATCCGTATTACTTGGAGGGGATAGTTGCTGGGTTGGTTATAGATACTTTGTATGGTTTCCGTGGAGGTGCGCCTATCTTTGGTTATGTGTATGGCTCCTTGGCTACAGTGGCGGTTATTGTCGTTACACCCCTCAGAAAATATTTGAGATTCCATGCATAATTTATTACGACAAATTAGAAAGAGTAGTAGAGGTCGAAATAGGGAGATCAACCCCGAGGACATCTTTATTGACTCGGCCAACTTACCTGGGCTAAACAAGGACCGTTTCGAAGGAAGGATGGAGAGTCCCATAGGCGAGAGAACTTTCTTACTCTTCAAGATTGTTATAGTTTTTGTCTTTCTGCTACTTTCTACCAAGCTTTGGGCCCTACAAGTAAATGACGGTAGTCTATATAAGCAAGTCAGTGAGGAGAATAGGCTGTCTAGATATATTATATTTGCCGACAGGGGAGTGATCTTCGACAGAAACTCGGTCCCACTTGCTGAAAATGTTTTGACCGCGACTAGCTCGGACTTCGCTTTCAGGAAGTACCCAGACATTAACGGCTTGAGCGCGCTCGTCGGTTATGTGAAGCACCCACTCAGGGACTCAAGTGGTAGGTATTATGATGAAACTTACCGAGGCGAGCTCGGTGTAGAGAAGACTTATGATGAAATATTAAGAGGTGAGAATGGTAGTAAGTTGGTTGAGACTGATGCGCTCGGAGACATTACCTCAGAGTCAGTGGTGCTATTACCCAAGAAGGGAGGAGACATCTTTCTTTCTGTCGATAGTCGGCTAAATGAGAGGATGCACGAGGCTATTCAGGGACTAGTGATAGAGAAGGGTTTTACCGGAGGAGCTGGAGTGATGATGGATGTAAACACTGGCGAGATACTAGCGCTCACAAGTTACCCTGAGTATGACCAGAACATGGTCGCAGAGGGGACAAATAAGTCAGAGATCAACAAACTTCTAAATGACAAGCGAACACCGTTTCTTAACCGAGTTGTTTCTGGGCTTTATACTCCAGGCTCCATTGTTAAGCCGATTGTTGCACTGGGTGCCTTAAGTGAGAGTGTGATTGACCCATATAAAGAGATTCTTTCTACTGGAGCATTAACTTTGCCAAATCCCTATAATCCAGACAAGCCGAGTGTGTTTAAGGACTGGAAGGCCCATGGTTTGGTGAATATGCGAGAGGCGATAGCCATGTCGTCCGACGTTTATTTCTACGAAGTAGGGGGAGGATTCGGTAATCAAAAAGGTTTGGGTATTACCAAGCTCGACGAGTACTTCTCTCTCTTTGGCTTCAACGAGAAGACGGGTATTGATCTGCCCAGTGAATCACTTGGCTACATCGCTACCCCGTCCTGGAAGGAGATAAACTTCCCCGACGATCCAACTTGGCGCGTTGGTAATACTTATCACACATCTATCGGGCAGTATGGTACTCAGATAACTCCAATAAGTGCCGTTAGGTCTATTGCAGCAATAGCGAATGGTGGGAAGATGCTAAAACCTTCTGTTCTGTTGGGTGGTCAAACTACCGAAGCTAGGGTCACTAGGACAATAGACTTGAATGAAAAGCACTTTGATGTCGTGAGAGAGGGGATGAGACAGTCCGTGACTGCGGGCACTGCCTCAGGACTCTCAAAGCCAGAGGTTAAAGTAGCTGGGAAGACGGGGACTGCAGAGTTAGGACTCCGCAAAGAGTATGTTAATTCGTGGGTGGTAGGCTTCTTCCCCTATGAGAGTCCTAGGTATGCCTTTACTGTAATTATGGAGAAGGGCCCTGTGAAGAATACCGTCGGAGGGGTGTATGTCATGCGACAGGTCCTTGATTGGATGGTCGAGAACACCCCTGAATACCTTAATTAGTCAGGTTGAAAAAGGAGACAATTTCTGCTATCATCTTCGAGATAATTTTATCCATATGGAATACTTAACCCAAGCGAAGTACAACGAGTTCAAAGCAGAGTTAGAAGTCTTAAAAACCGAGAAGAGGACTGAGATTGCTAAGCAACTCGAGTATGCTAAGAGTCTCGGTGACCTATCAGAGAATGCAGAGTATCACGAGGCAAGAAATGCTCAGGCACTCGTAGAGGACCGTATCATTTACCTTGAACACCTACTTCGTAGTGCCACTATCGTCTCCAACAATAATACTGACTCTGTTTCTGTGGGAGGTGTTGTTACTTTAAAGAAGGACGATGGCACTAAGAAAGTTTTCACCATCGTTGGATCTGAAGAGTCTGATGCAGCTCAAGGCAAGATCTCGGTTAAGTCTCCTATTGGAGTAGCGGCGCTAGGCAAGAAGAAGGGAGACAGCTTCACTGTATCGACTCCCGGTGGCACTATGACCTACAAGGTCCTTGATATAGAATAGACTCGTGGCCTCCATCGACGAAATACGCGAGACAAGAATAAAGAAGCTCGAAGCACTTATCGAGAAGGGTATTAACCCGTATCCAACTACCTCTCATTTCGACAAAACTCTAGCCGACGCAGCCAAGGACTTTGTGGAGGGAGAGAAGATGCAGCTTGTAGGTAGAATAATGGCAATTCGAGGACAGGGGAAAGTAATTTTCATAGACATAGATGACGGTACGGGCAAGTTCCAAGCGCTGCTTAAGAAGGGGGACCCAACAAAGGAAGATGATTTTGAATTATTTAGTGAGTACTTTGATATTGGAGACTTCGTCGAGATCAAGGGTGAGTTGTTTGTTACTAAACAAAACGAAAAGACATTACTAGTCGAGAGCCTCCGCATGCTTGCGAAGAGTCTACGACCCTTGCCCGAGAAGTGGGCCGGACTTACTGATATCGAAGAGAGATTTCGTAAGAGATATTTGGACCTGCTCTCAAACCCAGATGTTAAGGCTCGCTTCCTAACTCGCTCGAAGATAGTTTCTCTTATACGAGAGTTCTATCTCAAGAGTGGGTATGTCGAGGTGGACTTACCAAACCTCCAGCCTTTAGCTGGTGGTGCGACTGCAGCGCCCTTCACCACACATCACAATGCGCTCGATATGGACTTTTACCTACCTATTGCACAAGAACTTTATCTAAAGGAGCTCCTAGCAGGTGGTATGCCCAAGGTCTTCGAGATCGGTAAGAGATTTAGAAACGAGGGGATAGACTCAACACACAACCCGGAGTTCACCATGCTTGAGTCAAACTCTGCATACGAGGACGCAGTGTCACAAAGAGAGTTTATTCAAGATCTATTTAGACATGTGGTTAAGGGTATCTTCGGCAAACTCCAATTTGAATACGAAGGACAGACAATTGACCTTGAACAAGACTTCAAAGTTATGAAGTTCCCAAACACTACAGATGAGGAGTACAAGAAGAACTTGCGCCCAACACTCATCCAACCAACATTCCTCATCGATTATCCTGTGGCCTTCAACCCATTTGCTAAGAGGAAGGAGGAGGACCCAACGCTTATCGACCGCTTCCAACTAGTTATTTGCGGTGCTGAGCTTGTGAATGCTTTCTCAGAACTTAATAATCCAATAGATCAGAAAGAGAGATACCTAGAAGAAGATAAGAAGGGTAAGGGTGGTAACAAGGACATCTCACCATCAGACATGGAGTACTTAGAGGCAATGGAGTACGGTATGCCTCCAAATGGCGGTATTGGTATAGGTATAGACCGCCTCGTGATGCTTCTAACCAATGTTTCAAATATCAAAGAAGTAATTCTCTTCCCAACTCTCAAGCCTAAGAATAGGGACTAAATACACCTTGACAAGGTGGTATAGAGTGTGCTATGATTTGAGTAGTAGTTGAACCTTCAGAACACTAAACCTCAGCAAGGGAGTATTGATGCGCTGGTTCGTGCGTTTCCTCAGCTTCCTCCTGCTCACGAGCATGCTCGGCACCAGTGCCGCGGCTCAACAGGATCCGAGTGCCATGTCGCTCCAGTCGATCACTATCGGCTCCGGGCGCGACGCGATCGCGAGTGGCATCGTCGGCACGGCGATCTTCACTTCGAACGACGGCAAGCGCTACGCCGATTTCACCGTCCAGGCACAGCAGTCCTGGCTCACCCTCGGTAGGAACCTCGGTACCAAGAAGACCAAGGCGACGATCGGCGGCACCATCGGATACTTCCAGGGTGCACCATTCGTCGGTCCGTATGTCTTCGTGACTCGGCCGATCAACCGTACGATCTCGGTCAGTGGCCTCTATTGGCCTGCGGTCTTCGCTTGGGAGCCGAGCGACTGGAAGAACGATGGGGTGAAGAACCCCGAATCCTTCGCCTTCGGCAACTTCGGCATGGTGTCGATCGGCACGGACAGGGTGAAGCTCACCTACGCCATGCTCGACTTCCTCGACGATCCGTTCAACCGGCTCCCGGGGATCTCGATTTCGGCGCCGTACTCCGAACGGATGACCTTCACGGCCAACAGTACGTGGAATACGGTCGCGGAGGAGTGGATGTTCTACATGGGGATGACCTGGTCACCGAAGTAACGGGGATCGACATAACCACAAGGGCGGGGGATTCTTTCGAGAGTCCTCCGCCCTTTATGCTACATTGACTTTTGTATAAATTGTGATACTCTGCATTTAGATATTTCAACCTCTTGGAGGGCAAATGAAGTTCTTCGGATTGTTTGCGCTCTTGCTGTTTCTCGCGTCTCCGCTCGAGGCGCAGGACTGGGAGTTCGGCCTTTACCACCAGCGAGTGGCAAAGTCCGACTCTCTCGGCAATGACCTGGGTTCGATCAACAATTACATCGACACCTGGGCGAAGGTTCGTGGTCGGACAGGGGTGTGGGGATTCGCCTACAGTGAGACTGGTTACAGCTCGCTCGTTGGTGGCCTCTACTATGACTTCACCAACTGGTTCGAGCTCGGGCTTGGCGCTGGTCTCGAATCTGTCTCTGGTGAGGAGAAGAAGGGCGAGCGCTATGCAGCCTTCCTCCTCCTCTTCAGCGGACGTACCTGCACCCTTGAGGCTTACTACGAGAGAGGTAGGGTAGTTGCTAATCCGTGGCATCAGGCTGACCTTTTGTGTCGGCCAGTGGATGGGATAGCGCTCGGTATCTTCTCTCAACGATTCGTTGGGACGGGCCCAAGAATTGTGCTCACTCTCACCGACAAGATCCCACTCCAACTCTGGCTCTCACCCTTCATGTACGACAACGAGACCAAGACCTCGAGTAAGGCGCTCGGAGTACAACTCGTGTTTCGAGATAAGAGGTAGTTTGAATCCCGTTTGCGTACAAGCAGATGGGATTTTTTATTTGACAAAAACTTAAAAAGCTTATATAAACAATTCAGAATTGAACTCAACTTTGGAGGATACCGTGAACTGGTTCTTAGCGTCCCTGGTTTCTCTTCTCGCTTGGTCTCTCTTCGGATTCTATAATCGGAGAGCAGTAGTGGTGCATGGTTGGCAGATGAACATCGTCATCCAGACGATAGTGTATATCGCCCTATCTATTGGAGCTGTTGCTCTCACGGAGAAGGGAGTGGGTGTTATGTTCGGTCAGGTGACACGGAATTCAAGTTGGAATGCTGTACTTGGTAGCGTGCTAGGTGTTGCCGGACTACTTTTCTTTACTGTAGCAATGCAGAAGGTTCCAAGTGATAAGGAAACGATGGTTGTTATTCTTATCACTGGCATGTTCCCAGTTCTCGGCATGCTCATGGGCAAGATTTTTTTTGGTCTGTCTATGAACCCCGTCCAATGGGCTGGTGTTGCACTTGCTGGTGTAGCTCTAGTACTCGTAAATTGGAAATAAGTATCACACGAAGCGCGGATTCTAAGGAAACCGCGCTTTTTCTTTGCACTTAAATGGTCAAAATGTGGATAACTTTAGTAGGTGAGTGGAGGCTGGTGGGATACAATGGTGTGTAGGTGGGATAAAGTGGTATGATAATAAAAACAAGCAATGTTCATAGGCGAGTATCTACACACAGTCGACGAGAAGAAAAGAATCTCGTTACCAGCCAAATTTCGAAAGGAACTTGGTCAGAAGGTGGTACTCACCAGAGGCTTGGATAATTGTCTCTTCCTCTTTCCTCACAAGACGTGGAAGGCGATCTCAAGCGAGATGGCCAAGCTCGGGATGATGCAGGCTGATACCCGCGGATTCTCGAGGTTCATGTTCTCAGGTGCGTCTGAGATAGAAGTAGATTCTTTAGGTAGGGTTCTTATCCCAGAGTTCTTAAAGGAATTTGCAGGGATCAAGAATCCAGTTATCTTTGCCGGCGTTCACGATCGCATTGAGATCTGGAATGACAAGCGATGGCAAGACTACAAGAAGAGGATCGAAGCAGATGCAGAAGGCATGGCCGAGAAGCTCGGTTCTGTCGGACTGAAATAACATGAAGCACGTCCCTGTACTTTTACACGAGATCATAGACGGTTTGAATCTCAAGGATGGAGACATTTTTCTTGACGGAACACTTGGTAGCGCTGGACACACTCTAGCGGTAGCCGAGAGGTTCGGAGACAGTGTCGAGATCATTGGGATCGACAGAGACGAAGAAGCACTAAAGCGAAGTGAGGAAAGGTTGCGGACTTTTAATCACTCAGCATATTTAAAACTTAGTAGCTTCCGAAACTTAGACGAGGTACTTCAAGGCTTAGGGGTGAAGGAGGTTAATGCTATTCTTCTTGACCTAGGTATATCTAGTGAGCAAATTGACGACTCGGGTAGGGGATTCACCTTCAAGAAGGATGAACCACTCAGTATGTCGATGGAGAAGAATCCTAAGGGTGTCACAGCCAAGGAGATCCTCAATCACTGGGACGAAGACACTCTTGAGATCATCCTCCGCGGCTTCGGAGAAGAGAGGTTCTCAAGACGCATTGCTAAGTCCATTGTCGATTACCGCGAGATCAAACCGTTTGAGACCACCTTCGACCTCCTTGAGGCGGTAGATGCTGCCCTGCCTGCCTCCGTCAAGAACCGTGGTTATCAAAAGATCAATCCAGCAACGAAGACCTTCCAGGCGCTCCGTATAGCAGTGAATGAAGAACTAGCTTCTTTAGAAGAGGGTCTAGACAAAGCCTTCAACTCGCTCGGGGACAAGGGAAGATTGGCGGTTATCTCCTTCCATAGTCTTGAGGACAGGATAGTGAAGAACTTCATGCGAGACCTTGCAAAATCAGGTCAAGGCAAGTTGATCACTAAAAAGCCTATCACTCCAAGTGATGAAGAAGTAGATACAAACCCAAGGTCCAGAAGTGCCAAGTTAAGAATTATCGAAAAGAATGCAATCCAAAACTAAAACAATTTCAATAGAAGCAAGAGTAAGAATGTTTTGGATATTTAGTGCCACTATTTTTCTTTCATTAGGAGTTTATGGTTATGCGGTACTTGCTACTATTAATCACACCATTGCAAAGAAGAATATCGTCGAAGAGAGTAGTGCTTTGACTACTCGCGTGAGCGAACTTGAGTTTGCCATGATCGGAGAGAAGAATGATGTTAACCTAGAAACAGCTTTGTCCTATGGTTTTGCAGAAGTAAAAAATCCAATTTACATCTCTAGAATAAGTAATTCACTTACACTTAACACCGAAGGACGGTAGAATGTAGGTATGCATCAAGGGCGACTTAGATTTCTATCCTTTCTAACCATTGGTTTTGCACTTATCCTAATCGGAAAGCTTTATGTGGTTCAGGTAGTAAACACAGAAACCTACAGGGCGAAAGCTGATCATCAATATGTAGAGGGTAATAATTACTTTGATCGCGGGTCAATATTCTTCACAACGAAGACTGGCGACTTGGTACCCGCGGCTGGAGTTAAGAGTGGTTATATCCTTGCAATTAATCCGCAACTTTTTAGACTCCAAGGAGTTAACCCCGACTCTGTGTTTGAGAAATTGAGTAAAGTTTATGAGATAGAGAAACCATTTTGGGATTCAAAAGCTTCTAGAGATTATGACCCATACGAAGAACTTGCGAAGAAGTTGCCCAAGGAGTCTGCAGAGACTATTCGAGGTCTAGATATTCCAGGACTTGATGTATATAAGGAGGACTGGAGAATCTACCCCGGGGGTGAGATGTCAGCCCACGCACTAGGCTTCATGGGTTTTGGTGGAGAGAGCGGTAACGAATACAGAGGTAGATACGGTTTAGAGAGGTATTATGAGGAAGTATTGGTCAGAAGCGGCGACAAGGCTTTTGTAAACTTCTTTGCCGAAGTTTTTTCAGATATTAAGAAAAGTATTACTCCTGGTGTTAGTCCTGAGGGAAACATCGTCACAACCATCGAGCCGACTGTACAAGCAATGCTCGAGGAAGAACTCGGTAATATACAGAAGAAATATAATTCAGAATTTACTGGAGGGATAATTGTTGACCCAAAGACTGGTGCCATCATTAGTATGGCTTTGAACCCGACCTTCGACCCAAACGACCCCTCAAGTGCCTCTTCTGTACAAGTGTTTTCAAACAAGTTAGTAGAAGATAGATACGAAATGGGTTCGATAGTAAAAGCACTGACCATGGCAGCAGGTTTAGACTCTGGCGCCGTTTCTAGGAAGACAACTTACAATGATCCAGGGTGTAAGACCTTGGATAAAAAAACTTTTTGTAACTTCGATAAGAAATCTTATGGTTCGCGGGTGCCCATGCAACTAGTATTGAGCAAATCGTTAAACACTGGTGCTGCCTTTGTAGTGGAGAAGATGGGTAACAGTAAGTTTAGAGACTATATGTTCTCATACGGGTTGGCCTCCACTACAGGTATTGATCTTCCTAATGAGGGTAAATCACTTGTTTCGAACCTTTCTGCTCCTAGAGATCTAGAATACGCACAAGCCTCCTTCGGCCAAGGTGTGGCCTTCACCCCGATACAGATGGTTCGTGCACTCTCGGTACTTGCAAATGGTGGTTATCTCGTTACTCCACACTTGGTAAAGAAGATTGATTACGAGCTAGGTATCACCAAGGATGTTACTCCAAGTAAGGGTAAGCAAATATTCAAACCTGGTACGACAGAAGAGATATCTAGAATGTTGACTGAGGTGGTCGACACAGCGCTTCGAGACGGTAAGGTCAGGCTTGAAAAATATTCCGTAGCGGCGAAGACTGGTACAGCACAAATTGCGAACCCTAGTGGTGGCGGTTACTATGCAGACCACTACCTACATTCTTTCTTTGGCTACTTCCCATCTTACGATGCTAAGTTTTTGGTTTTCCTATACACCTTCCACCCACTTGGTGTGCAATATGCTTCTGAAACTCTTACAGACAGCTTTATAAATCTCACGAAATTTCTGATAAACTATTACAATATCCCGCCAGACAGAGAGATGCCACCCAAAGCTACCCTAGACTAAGATGAAAGAAATCCTCAAGCAGATTCTGGTTTTTGTACTTCACAAACTTTCTGCACTTGTCATCAAGAAGTACAACCCTAAGATCATTGGTATCACTGGCACTGTGGGCAAAACCACTACCAAGGACGCAGTCTACACTGCATTGTCCAGGTTTGAGAGTGTGAGGAAGAGCCAAAAGAGTTTCAACAGCGAACTTGGTATCCCCTTAACTATATTAGACAGCGACAACCCAGGCAGAGACATGTTGGGATGGATCAGAGTGATAATTGACGGTCTGGTGATGCTTGTTTTTAAGTCACCATATCCCAAGTGGCTAGTACTAGAGGTGGGTACTGACAAACCTGGCGACATCGCAATGATAACCAAGTGGCTTAAAACTGATATTACCATTGTTACCAAATTGTCTAAGGTTCCTGTACACGTCGAAGCTTTTGGTGCACCCGAATACCTTTTTGAAGAGAAGGGTAACTTGGTCAAGGCCTTGAAACCCGGTGGCGCTCTCGTACTCAATGCAGACGATGATGATGTAATGGCTTATAAGAATTTAAGTGAGGAGAAGGTGCTACTTTTTGGTGAAAAACTAGGGAGCGACATTCGATCGAGTGAGTACCAGATCATTTATGATGAGCATAAGTTACCTCACGGTGTAGAATTCAGCATCATAATTGGCGATGCAGAGTTACATAAGGTGGCTCTCGCGGACACTCTCGGAGAACAAAACATCTCCCACGTCTTAGTGGCATTGCTTGTTATAAATGATCTTGGGTTCGATGTTAGGTTAGCAGCAAACCTGTTTAAATCAGAGCACCCCACACCAGGCAGGATGAGACTATTGGATGGTCTTAAGGGGTCACTATTAATAGACGACTCATATAACTCTTCACCAGTTGCATTGGAAGAGGCGCTTAAGACTCTTAAGTCAGTAAAAATCAGTCGTGGGCACAGGAAGATTGCTATCTTGGGCGATATGTTGGAATTGGGCCGCTATACGGTAGACGAGCATAAGAAGATGGGCGAGAGAGCCTCAAAGTCAGCGAACATTTTAGTAACAGTAGGTATTCGCTCTCGATATGCAGCAGAGGTAGCATTAATTGGCGGTATGAGTGAGGGGAAAGTATTTCAATTTGATGACTCCCTAGAAGCTGGAATGTTTATGAAGGATTTGATCAAGGAGGGTGATGTCATTCTCATTAAGGGCTCTCAGGGAGTAAGGATGGAGAAGTGCGTAGAGGAGCTTATGGCAAAGCCCGAGTACAAAGAAAAACTCCTAGTTAGGCAATCAGCAGATTGGCAGGATAAGTAACCTAGTTTCGAATTAAGAAAGAAGTGATGGTGTGACCAGTACGATCGTCTGAGATGTATGAGAAGTCGGCTAAGTACGAGTTGTGACCATCTTCGTAAAACACTGTTCCTCGACCCTCGTAGACATCTACCTTGGTTACATAGAACTTACCACCCAAGGTTTCCTTAATAGGAGAGAGGTCAGAGATGTTTTGAGTAATATAATTTTCTACTGACATTAACTTGCCTTGAGGGGCGTCATTGCCAAATGATTCGTACGGACCGACTAAGTTTGGCCACCACATATAACCAGCCACGAATACAGCCAACAAAATAACAATTAATGATACTTTTTTCATACTTTCATTCTAACCCAAATTTGTGACCCTACGGGGAATCGAACCCCGATTTAAAGCTTGAGAAGCTTCCGTCCTAACCGTTAGACGATAGGGCCCTTCGATAAACTCAGGGTAAACCTGAAGCCAAAAGAATAGCAAATATAAGGATATTTTTCAAAGTTTAATTTATGTGTTATAAAATGTTAAGAACTGCACAAGGGAGAGAGAATGCCAGCGAAAAAGAGGGTCAGGTTCATTGGCGAGGAGCGGTGGTATATCCACTCAGACTCCAAGGGGTTCAAGGTGCTCTTCGGTTACGTTTCTTTCGAAGAACACGGTCAGAGGGCGCGGAAGTGTACTGATCGCCAAATGAGAGACTTCGCAGAGTTTAGTGACAAGGAGGAGACTCTTCGTTTGGCGAATGACCTCACGGACCAGGGATACAAGGCCGAGGTCTTCTTCAACTTCGGGAATGGTATTAGGCCCTATGCACGAGAGGTCAAACCGAAGGAAACCAGGCTTGGTCTCAAGGATCTGATCAAGAGGATCTTCCTGCTCAACCCTGCCACGAGTAAGTAACTCGTGGCTTTTCATTTATAATACGAATATGGACTTTAAAGACAGTGTATACAAAGTAGTGAAAACTATTCCAAAAGGGAAGGTGATGACATACAAAGAAGTGGCGACGAAGGCGGGGAGGCCCTTAGCCTTCCGTGCAGTAGGAAGCATTTTGAATAAAAATATAAAGAAGGGTGTACCGTGCCACCGAGTTATAAGGAGTGATGGCAAGATTGGTGGATACAACGGACTCCAAGGGCAGAAGAGGATTCTTTTGGCGAAGGAAGGGTATTTGAAATAGATACGAATCAGGGCGGACTCCATGTGCTGGAGTCCGCCCTTTTGTAACTCAATCCTCGCTGTTCCTGTCTCTGCGAGGGAGCTGGCTCTCATGCCGGTCAGGAGTGTCGTCCCCCCTTACCAATACCCTGGGGAGCGAGCCGACCTTCTTGATTGTCGGTACGACTGGGGCCACAACTGATGGCAGCATCGCGAGAGGAACATCCTCAGGGAGGAAGCGTGATCTTTCCATGATTCCCTCAGGAATTCGAACCGTCGCTCTGTAGGTGGCGAAGACTTCGAAGAATTTCTTCTGCCTCTCTCCGAAGATGCGGAACTCCCGACAGGTGTCGAGGAAGACGAGTTCGATATCACGTCGAGGGTTCGATTCCTTGTTCCTGCCGAAAGCCTCGGAGAAGTCGAACAGCAGGTCACTGCTGAACACCTCCTCCTTCGCTTTTGTCTCGGTTGTCATCTGTCCTCCCGGAAGGACGAAAAGATTGAGTTGTGTGGATCTGGTCTGACCAAATACTAGCACAAACAATACCAAAAGTCAAGCCAAAAACACACGCCAAGCCCTCCCCTCTGGAAGAACTGTGGATAACTTCTACCAAGGCCGGGCCTAGGTAGTTAGACGAAGAGAGAGTCGATAGCTGTCTTGACTAGATTGCCGTCGGCCCTGCCCTTCAAGTCCTTCATCACAGAGCCCATGAACTGACCTGCCTTAGCCTTGTCGGTTGCACCCATTTCTACTTGCTTAGCTTTGACGAATTCAAGCACTGCTTCATAACTCATTTGCTCTGGGAGGAATTTCTCAAGTACTGCGAGCTCCGCCTTCTCGTCTTCTGCAAGCTCTGGCCTGCCACCCTTCTCAAACTGCTCTATTGAGTCCTTCCTCTTCCTTGCTTCCTTACTAATAACTGCGAGCGTATCCTCGTCAGAAAGTTCGCCATCTGGCTTCATCTTCTTGGCGACGAGTTCGTTGGTAAAGGCAGCTGATAAACCTCTTAGTACTGATAAACGGACCGCGTCTTTAGCGATCATGGCATCCTTGATACCGGCTTTTATATCTGTTTGTAGCGACATGTTATGATGATACCAATGAATTGGATAATTGTCCTCCTGGTGGGCTTGCTCGCACTCAACTTGGGTATTTTCTTCGTATTTATGAAGAGGAAGGATGGGGGAGAGAAGAGTGAGGGGATGAATTTGCTACTGCAACAACTAAACGAACTTTCGCGTACCGTGGATCAGAAGATGACTGAGGGTAACAGACTTATGCACGAGTCGGTGAAGACTCAATTCGGCGAGTCTGCCAAGCTTATACGCGAGGTGACAGAGGGTCTGACCAAGTTAGATGAGACGAATAGGCAAGTGGTCTCCTTCGCTGACCAACTCGAGAGTCTCCAAGACATTTTGAAGAACCCAAAGCAGAGAGGGATCTTAGGTGAGTATTACCTAGAGACCTTACTCAAAAATGTTTTACCACCAGGCTCGTACGAAATGCAGTATGAGTTGGGAACGACAGATGACGGAGCAAGGCTGGTGCCAGATGCAGTGGTCTTTGTGAAGGAGAAGATTATACCTGTCGACTCCAAGTTCTCACTCGAGAATTACAACAGACTGGTAGAAGAGAAGGATCCGGTAGAGAAGGTGAAACTCGAGAAGCTCTTTGTGAGCGACCTCAAGATGCGTATCCAAGAGACGGCCAAGTACATTCAACCATCGAAAGGGACCATGGACTTCGCTTTCATGTTCATCCCGCACGAGGCTATCTACTACGACCTCATAGTGAACAAGATCGGAGCTCTCCAAGAAGAGACAGAGAGCTTGATCCAAAGAGCTGCTTCTAAGTACAAGGTGATCATCGTCTCTCCAACCTCTTTCCTCGCGTACCTCCAGACTGTGATGCAGGGTCTTAAGGCTCTCCAGATCGAGGAGAAGGCACAGGAGATTATCAAGAAGGTGGAGGACTTGGGCCGACACATCAAGACCTATGATGAATATTATAAGAAGCTTGGTACTTCCTTAGGTACAGTGGTAAACCACTACAATACGGGTCAAAAGGAGCTAGGGAAGATAGATAAGGATGTGCTCCGTATTACAGGCTCGTCTAGTGGGATAGATACGTTGACAATAGACCGTCCTAATGTAGAATAGGCAACCTATGGCAGAAGCTAAAACAGCTAAGAAATCAGCCCCAAAGGCTAAGGCCCCAAAGGCCAAAGTAGAGGCAAAAACCAAGGTCGCAAAGACCGTTACCGATGCTACAAATGTCGCTCCAAAGGCGTCTAGAAGGCCTATGGCAGTGTCTAAGACCGACTTCGCTGTCATTATGACAGGAGGCAAGCAATACCGCGTCCACGAGGGTCAAATGCTCAAGATTGAGAAGATCCCAGGCGACCACAAGGTAGGGGATGCGCTCGTCTTCAAAGAGGTTCTTATGAAGAACGAGGGAGACAAGATGACTCTAGGCACTCCAACCATTGGCACAGCCTCAGTCCACTCAACCATCATTGATATTAGTCGATACAAGACTGTAGATGTGATCCACTACAAGCAGAAGTCCAAGTACTTCAAGAAATACGGTCACCGTCAGCCTTACTTCGAAGTCCGCATCGATTCAATAAAATAAAAGAAAAAAGTGACACCCGTGGGTGTCACTTTCGTTTTCCTGGTCACTGCTCGCGACGATTAGCAGACTTGCTTGATGACTGACATCGCGTAGTGGGTCATGTAGATGACATTTCCACGCTCCTTGTCACAGATCACAACGAGTCTCCTAGCATTGTCGGCACCGACGTTGACCTTCACGTTCTCAAGTATCTTGACTTGAGTGAAGGTCGTCTGCTCAGCTGGCACGGCTGGCGTTGAGCCCTTGGGACCAAGAGCCAGAATCATGAACGCCACGAGGACCCCGATGATCACCAGAACGATCATGACCTCAACGAGGGCATAGCCTTTGCTGTTCTGCACCTGTACTCCGTTGTTAGTGTGTTTGGGAACTTCCCTACTTATAATAGCACAATAGACACCTAGTGTCAAGTTTTATTTTGTTCTATGGAGAAGAGCATTCTTGAGAGTATCTGGGTCGAGATATTCGAGCTCACTTCCTGTAGAGAGGCCTCTACCCAACTCAGAGAATTTGAGGCCTAAGTCCTTGAAGTGATCTTTGATAAATATCGCAGTGTTCTCTCCCTCTGCATTGGCATTCATAGCGAGTATTACTTCTTTCAATACTTCTTTATTGTTAATTATTCTCTTTTTCAATTCATCGAGTCTAATTCTCTTCTCTGGCTCTTTCTCTAGTATTGGTACAGATCCACCGAGGATGAAGTAGTATCCCTTGTAGCTCCCGCTCTTCTCTATCGCGTCGAAGTCCGCATCACGAGGGACTATCAAGATAAGCGATTTGTCACGATGAGTGTCGCTACACACATTGCATACAGGTTTGTCAGAACCGTTACGAGCAAAGTAGCGTTTGCACTCTGTGCATTGAAGGGTCTCCTGCTTCAACTTCTCCACAGCGCGGACGAAAGACTCAACGGTACTTTTGTCCCGAGAAAGTAGGTAGTAGACGAATCTCTTGGCCTGTCTAGGACCAATACCGGGGAAGTGGGCAAATATCTCTGCTAGAGTGTCTATCGAATTCATTCGGCTATTCTAGCATTAGAAACTTTTGAATTCTTCTTCGGCTTTGCCGTAGTTAGAGTAGTCAATCTCAACGAAGGTGTTGTTACGAGTGTGGTAGTCGAGAACAACCTCGCCTAGAGGGCCGTTTCTGTGCTTCGCGATAATTAGGCTCTTCCTCTGCACTTCCTTCATCTTGCCGGATTCGTCTCGGATACCGTCTTCGTCGGCGTGGATAAACATCACTAAGTCGGCGTCTTGCTCGATAGAACCTGAGTCACGGAGGTCAGAGAGCTTAGGTTTGCCACCACGAGTTTCGACTGCGCGCGAGAGCTGGGATAGTGCGAGGACAGGAATCTGGAGCTCACGAGCCATGTGCTTCAAGCCTCTCGAGATCTCGGTAATCTGCTGGACCATGTTGTCACCGGCACGAGCGTTCGTAGGTGCCATGAGTTGGAGGTAGTCAACGACTAGTAGTTGGAGACCCTTCTCAATCTTTAGCTTCCTTGCTGCAGAGCGCATCTTCATAATGGTGTTACCAGACTGATCATCGATGTATATAGGGGTACGAGAGAGGTCATCTAGAGCAGTAGAAATGTTTTTGAATATGTCGTCGCGCCAAGAGCCTTGTTGTGTGCGCACTCCCTTTCGAATAACAGATGCATCAACCTTAGACTGTGCAGACACAATACGGTCAACGAGCTGGTCGGCACTCATTTCGAGAGAGAAGATTCCAATAGGGGTCTGGTGGAGACTCGCTGTTCTTCTCGCGACATCGAGGGCGAAGGCCGTCTTACCCACAGATGGGCGAGCCGCGAGGATGATGAGGTCCGACTTCTGGAAGCCACCAAGAATATCGTCTAGGGACTTGAATCCCGTAGGTACTCCGCGAAGCTCGTGCTCGGCGGAAGAAAGTTTGTCGAATCTCTCGAATGCTTCTTGAAGGAGGGGAGTAAGGTCTTTGAAGTTCTCGGTAGAGGAGAAGTGCTGAGTGATGTCGAAGATTTTCTTCTCTGCTTGGTCAAGAATATTCTCTAGCTCACCAGCTTCGTTGAAGCCGAGGTGCGAGATGTACTCAGACGCATCAATGAGCTCGCGCATCATGAACTTCTTCCTCACTATCTCTGCATAATGCTTGATGTTTGCAGAAGAGGGTACGGTGGTGGTGAGTTCAGTCAGGAAGCTTGCACCTCCGACTCTCTCGAGTAGCCCCTTCTCCTTAAGCTTCGAAGAAAGAGAGAGTATGTCTATTGGCTCACGCTTCGCGAAGAGCTCGAGCATGGCCTCGAATATGGTGCGGTGCTTCTCGAAGTAGAAGGATGCAGGACTCGAGATATCCATGATCTCGTAGATGGCGTCAGGCCTGAGCATGACAGAACCGAGGAGAGCCATCTCAGCTTCTAGGTTGTGTGGAGGGACGCGAATCTTCAAACTCGCTAACGGTGATTCTTGCATGTGTGTATTCTACCCCTTCTACTATCTCTAGGTAAACGCCTCAAAAGTGGAGAAGCGGTGCGTAAGATGTGTATAATTATGAGATGACAGGAATCCATGAAAATATGTTAAATAGCATTACATCAGAATACCCAACAGAGGTAGAAAAGATGAAGGGATACGAGAAGCTAAAGCCAGAGATATCGAAGGCAGAACTACAGGCTCTTTGCGAGGGGGACGAAGGACTAACTGAACTCTTCGACGACATGATTGAGTATTTCTACAGATATACAGCAGATGTTTGTGCTCAAGAGAGTTTAAAGCAGGAAAAAGATGGAATTCAAAAGAATATGGAGGAGATACGTGCCCTTGAGGCGCCAAGAGGTGCCCTACATGACGCAATGATTGATTCGGTAAAGATACTGGTCAGAAATATGGTTAGAAAAGGAAAGGATGTGAGTTGGTATCAAAATATTGACAAAAAGGGTCGTATAGGTTATGGTAATTGGGCTCTTTTGATCACTTTCTCAGATATTCTCGAACGAAACCAGAGCCAGGAGTCCCAGTGACGCAGGAGAAGCTCGATCGTAGGGCTGTGATCCTGCATTATGCAGGGATTGCGGCCAAGGAGATGCTTGAGAAGAATCTGGTGAAGCGCGCAGACATCAAATCTGAAAGGAAGGAGATAGAGGAGTCGCTCAAGATGACTCCTGAAGAAATCCTTTTCGAGGCGACGAACCTGACGCAAAGGTGATGTATGGGCTCTCCGATATTCGGGGAGCCTATTTCTTTGATATAATTTTGAACATGTCAGAAACAATTCGTTTTAATACTGTAGAGGAAGAGCTTTCCTACCTTCGCTCGAAGGTAGAGTCGTATAAGGAGAATCCACTTGAGGTTAAGCGTACTATTTTAAACACTCACCAAGAGCTCCCAGTGCAAGCGAGGAACACCCAAGATGTTAAACAGAGCTTAGATACTTTCTCAAACAAGCCCGCAGACTCGCAGCTGGACCACATGATGGATGTAAGCCGGACTAAGGGTGTGATGCATGCACTCTCTGTAGCGGAGAAGCTCGAGGATTGGAAGCATGAAGACGACTTCCATGACTACCTAGTCGAGCTGGTTCGTGGCGGCTTCAGGCCAAGAGATGTGAAGGAGAGTGGGCCTATGTATCGCGCACTCAATATGACCCTCTTTGAGATACAAATGCCGGACACAGGTACCGACGGCACGAAGGATAGAGACTTGAAGTCGGTCATCTCCTCGATGGAGCAGTTCTATGCTGGGATGATCTCGGTGTCCGAGGAGGCTACAAGAGGTAAGAACTATTTTGTACTTGAAGTGGCCAATAGCGAGGGGAGTGAGGAAGCCAACTTTTTCGTCTCGGTACCGAATGAGAAGAGGGACTTATTCGAGAAGCATCTTAGATCCGTATTTCCTAATGTGAGACTAGTAGAGAGGAGTAGGGATTACAACATCTTCTCCGAGCACGCTGTCACCGCCGGAGCTGTAGCAGAGCTGAATCAACCTAGTGCGTACCCGCTCAAAACCTATGAGGAGTTTGACCATGACCCACTGAGCTCGCTCCTACAATCTTTTTCGAAGATTCCTAGAGACGGCTCAGGTGCAGCGCTGCAAATAATATTTAACCCACAAGGAGATGCTTATACCAAGAAGTATACCTTCGCGAAGAAGCGAATAGAGAAGGGTCATAGAGCAGGGGACATCTTGGCCGAAAGGTCTTTAATGGGCGAGTTTGTGCACGGACTGTCAGAACTCTTCGGTGGTAGGAAAATTGACGCGACCAAGGTAGATGCAGAGGCGCTCAAGAATATTGATAAGAAGCTCATGAGCCCTATTGTGGCGACAAGTATTCGCATCGCTGTCTCGGCACAAAATGAGAAGGAGGCTAAAAGTATTGTGTCGAGCATTGCGTCCTCCTTCAACCAGTTTGAATTGCCAAATGTAAATAGGCTTAATTGGCGCGAGGCCAAGGGCAAGAAGTTCTACAGGAACTTCACCTTCCGACTTTGGGATGATACGGAGATAATGCCACTTAACCTGAAGGAGCTCACAGGACTACTCCACTTCCATACCACCTCACTCTCATCTAGTGCTCAACTCAAAACCTCTAAGTCTTCAGAAGCTCAGGCACCCCTCTCAATGTCCTCAGGTGGTACAGTGCTCGGTACAAACCACTTCCAAGGACACGATAGAACTGTACACATCAGTTACGAAGATAGGCTGCGTCACATATACACTATTGGTCAGACAGGCACCGGTAAGTCGACTCTGCTTAAGAATATTATTATCCAAGACATCAAGGCAGGGAATGGCGTATGTATGATCGATCCGCACGGTCAAGATGTGCAGGATGTCCTTGCTAGCATCCCTAGAGAGAGGATGGACGATGTGATCTACTTCGACCCAGCATCGACAGATAGACCAATGGCCCTAAACATGCTCGAGTACGATAATGACAAGCCAGAGCAGAAGACCTTCGTGGTGAACGAACTTTTCAGCATCTTCCAGAAGCTCTATGGCAAGGTGCCAGAGAGTATGGGACCAATGTTCGAACAGTACTTCAGGAATGCGACTATGCTAGTTATCGACGACCCATCTAGTGGCTCGACCTTGCTCGATGTATCAAGAGTACTCTCTAATAAGGAGTTTCGAACTATGAAGCTAGAGAAGTGTACTAACCCAGTAGTTCTACAATTCTGGCGTGAAGTAGCGGATAAGGCTGGTGGAGAAGCGGCGCTAGCTAATATCGTGCCTTACATCACCTCGAAGTTTGACGTCTTCCTAGCGAACGACATCATGCGTCCGATCATTGCTCAGGAAAAATCCTCAATAAACTTCCGAGAGATAATGGATAGTAGGAAGATCTTGCTTGTTAACTTGTCGAAGGGGAGACTTGGTGATGTGAATGCTAATTTGATTGGTCTCATCCTCGTTGGAAAGATTCTTATGGCGGCACTTTCAAGGTCTGGTTCTACGGGCTTCCCACCCTTCTACCTACACATAGACGAGTTCCAGAATATTACTACCGACTCTATCGCGACCATTCTCTCTGAGGCTCGCAAATATAAGCTCTCTCTCACTGTTGCGCACCAGTTCATCGCTCAGCTGGAGGAGAATATTAAGAACGCAGTCTTCGGCAACGTTGGATCTATCATTGCCTTCCGAGTAGGAGCAGACGATGCAGAGTACTTAGAGAAACAGTTTACCCCAGTCTTCTCCGCCAAGGACCTTATGAATATTGATAACAGAAATGCGTTCTTGAAGTTACTCGTTGATGGCAGACCAGAGAAGCCATTCTCCATGGAGACTCTTGCTCCTAGTGAGGGCAACAGAGAATTGATAGATATCTTGAGTGAAAGGACCAAGCTGAAGTACGGCAGAAATAGGGAAGAGGTGGAGAAAGAAATCCTTGCCAAATACGGCGCTTAAACTTAGCTCCCTTTGTGCTTGACAAACAAAGTATTCTATGCTACCTTGAAAAAAGATAGCACCTCACTCGCGTACTCGTCTCGGAGTCAATCGTATGTCCAAGACCACCCAAATTGTCACCTGTTCGATCCTGCTTGGTCTCAGTCTTGTTCTGGTAGGTGTCGTAGCTTTCTCGGATACGTTGGACCACTATCGACACATTGGGCTGATTTTCTTCGGCAGTATCTGCGCGGGAGCGATCTCCGCGGTTCAACTCAGAATCCTCATCGAGGATCCAAACGATAACTGTGTCGAGTAGTCAAGAAGTAACGCCCCGTGGGTGCACGACGAAAGTCTTGCATTCGCGGGGCTTTCTATTTACACCTTTGAAATTTTTGTACCCATAACTGTGTCCTCAATTTTATATCCCAAGTTGTTTATTTTTGAGCGAAGTTCATCAGATTCTGCAAAATTTTTGGTATTTTTTGCTTCAATGTATTGGTTGAGTAGTTGATTTATCTCGTCAGATAGATATTCTGATACTTTCATGTCATCTGCAAGGTTTAAGCCAAGTACTTTATCAAAATTTAAAATAGTGTTTTGCTTAACGTCATCATTCATTGATTCTTCTTTGACAAGTTGCCACAAAACCGATAATGCTTCTGGGGTATTTAGGTCATTTTCAATAGCAATTGTGAATTCATCCATATAACTATTTGATATTTCATTAGATCTGATTTGACCACCATTTATAAAAACTTTTCTACTCATGAAACTTCTTAGTTTTGAGTAAGCATTTTCGGCAGCTTCTAGTGCCTCCCAAGAGAAGTTAGTTGGAGTGCGGTAGTGGGAGAGAAGGAGGAAGTAGCGATAGGCGAGAGGAGAGAAGCCTTTCTCTACAATGTCTTTAAGCTTGATGATGTTACCATCACTCTTGGCCATCTTGGAGCCGTCGAGTATGACGAACTCGTTGTGGAGCCAAACGCGAGCAAACTCACATCCACATGCTGCCTCGCTCTGTGCTATCTCGTTGTTGTGATGTATTGGAGCGAGGTCGGTGCCACCAGTGTGGATGTCGAAGGTTTTGCCTAAATACTTTTGACTCATAGCAGAGCACTCTATATGCCAACCGGGGAAGCCGTGACCCCAAGGAGCTTCGTACCCAAGTTCGGTATTAAATTTCCAAAGAGAGAAGTCTCTTTGATTTCTTTTCTCACTTTTCTCTCCGATTCTCGACTCAGTAGTGCCGCCGATACCACCAAGCTTCCCATAATGTGGATCCTTAGATGTATCAAAGTAAAGTCCATCAGAAGTTGCGTAAACAAAACCCTTCTCGTCCAAAGTCTTAATAAGCTCAACGTCCTCCTTGATGTGCTCTGACGCCTTGGGTAAGTGGTGTGGCGGGAGGATGTTTAAACTGAGTGTATCCCCCTTGAACCTCTCTGTGTAAAAGTCTGCAAGCTCTTGCATGGCCTCCATGGTCAAGGATTTGCCCTCTCGCTTAAGAGCCTTGGTCATCTTGTCTTCACCATCATCACCGTCGCCTGAGAGATGACCAATGTCGGTGATGTTTATCACCTGGGTCACTTTGAGGTTAGTGTACTCGAAGTATCGCCTCACTAGGTCGGCTAGGATAAATGAGCGGAGGTTACCAATGTGCACAAAGTCGTATACTGTGGGGCCACAATGATACATCTTAACCTCACCATCATTAAGAGGTACGAATGGCTCGACCTTGTTGGTAAGCGAATTATGGAAGGAAATCATTATTGCTAGTATAATAGTCAGAATGGATTTAGGAAAGATGTCACGACCCACTATAGTAGCTTTCGTATTAGTTGCCTTGCTCTCCTTTCAAGTTGGTTACAAGCGGGGAGAGAGCGTAACTCTCATTAGTAATGTAAAGAGTGGACTAGCTAATATTGAAGATGGTCAGCCAACGACTGTAGACTTCGCGCCCTTCTGGAAGGCGTGGTCGATAGTTAATAAGGACTTCGTGCCCACAGGCACCTCTACGAAGATTGCGACAGATCAAGATAAGGTATGGGGCGCTATAGAGGGCATGGTCGCATCACTCGACGATCCTTATACAGTCTTCTTCCCACCAGTGGAGTCGAAGCAATTTGCGTCGGACATCAAAGGTAGCTTCAGTGGTGTGGGTATGGAGGTTGGCCAGGAAGATGGGATCATCACTGTTATCTCACCACTCAAGGGCTCTCCTGCAGAGGCTGCAGGACTTCGACCTGGGGATAAGATTCTTAAGGTTGATGACAAGGATGTGACCAAACTGACTGTTGAGGAAGCAGTAACTTACATCAGAGGTCCTGAAGGTACGACTGTAACTATCAATGTCTTTAGACAGGGCAAGACTGCGCCGTTCGATATCAAGGTGGTAAGACAGATCATCAATGTCCCAGTTATTAATACTGAAGAGCTTGATGGGGGGATATTTAGAATCTCACTATACAGCTTCACTGAAAACTCTGCGGTGCTCTTCCGCTCAGCACTCCGCGAATTCATCGAGTCTGACAGTGACAAACTACTTCTGGATCTACGAGGTAACCCAGGTGGGTACCTAGAGACCGCAGTTGATATGGCATCTTGGTTCCTGCCATCTGGAACTCCAGTTATTCGTGAGGATAAGGGAGAGGGCAAGGAGGAGAATGTCTATCGCTCTAAGGGTTATGACATATTCAACAATGGTCTCAAGATGGCGATATTGGTCGACGCTGGTTCTGCATCTGCGTCAGAGATCCTTGCTGGCGCACTCTCTGAACACGGCATAGCGACTCTCATAGGCGACACCACCTTCGGTAAGGGGTCAGTACAAGAGCTCTTGCCAGTAACCAAGGACACATCTATCAAGGTCACTATCGCTCGTTGGCTTACTCCAAACGGTAACTCAATATCAAAGCAGGGTATAACACCAAAGATCATTATCAAGAGAACTGAGGAGGATATTAAGTCTGGTCGAGATAGGCAACTCGAGCGCGCAGTTGAATTCCTAAAGACTGGGAAGTGATTCGACAAGCTCATCATAAATAGAACAAAATGAAAGTAATCTTACTCAAAGATATTAAGGGGGTGGGGAAGAGGTATGAGGAGAAGAATGTTAGTGACGGCTACGCCGAGAACTTCTTAATACCCAAGAAGTTGGCCATACCAGCTACAGGTAGTGCAGCAGCTAATATCAAGAATTTGAAAGAGAATGATACCAAGCACCGAGAGGCTGATGAGAAGAAGTTAGAGGCAGAGATTCAGAAGCTCACCAACACTACAGTCGAGGTGAAGGCTAGAGCTAACGAGAAGAACAGCCTCTTCGCAGCACTCACAGCTCCGAGGATCTCAAAACTACTTATGGAGAAGGGGATAGAGGTAAGTGCACAAAGTATCTTGGTTGATAGTGGTATTAAGGAGTTAGGTACTCACAATATAAAGGTGAAAGTAGGATCCAAAGAAACTCACTTCGTGCTTGTTGTTAAGGGAGAATAAAAGAAAATAGCCACCCAATCGAACTGGTGTGGCTATCAGATGAGGCGCTGGCTCGAAGTCCTTTTTCCCTTTTTCGGACAGGTCGGGCAACTGAGCCAGAACATCCCCAGGGCATGAAGCTCGTCATTCATGTCCTCGATCACCATCACGCTTCTGCAGCACTTGCAGAGAGCCGGCTTCCGTTTGATCTCCTCACGCGAGGTGTTGACCGAGACATTCGGTACTCCACAAAGACCGCGAGAGTGATCGACCTTCGTTTTTGTGCTCATTTGGAACTCCTCACTGTGGATGGAGAACTGCTTGATTCTGCCAGCAAAATACTACACTAAACACATTAAGTCAAATGAAAATCCCGCCTTGCGAGCGGGACTTCCTTTACATTACATTCATTACCTTTTTCTTCAGCACAGTGTTGTCGAAATGGGTCTTCCTCTTGTAGGTGAGAGTGACCTTACCATCCTTAAGTGCAAAGAGAGTGTGATCCTTGCCTATACCAACATTCTTACCAGGGAGGACATCTGTACCTCTCTGACGCACGAGGATCTGGCCCAACTTGGTAGTGGTGCCGTGGTTAACCTTAATACCTAGGTATTTTGGATTACTATCTCGCCCGTTTTTCGTTGTTCCACCAGACTTTTTTGTTGCCATAGACTATAATTTAACTCAGTGAGTATACCCGAAGTCTTCCATTTTGACAATAGGGGAGAGGTAGTAGAAAAAAGCCCTATAAAGCCCTATTTTCTGGCTATAGTTATCATCCTGGTCTCCATCTTGTCCTTTGGGGTAGGTAGGCTGACCACCACTCAAAGAGAGGGAGTTAAGATCAATTTTGACCAGAGTTTGCTACAAAGCCCTGCCTCTACTGCAAATGTAGCAAGTGCTGTATCGGTACAGCCAGGTAAGATAAGCGCGTCGGTTAATGGCACTAGATACTACTACCCACACTGCAAGAGCACCGTCTCCGAGAAGAATAAAATATATTTCGACACTGCTGCCGAGGCTGAGGCCTCTGGTTACACCTTGGCACTCAGCTGCAAACCCAAATAGGCTCGACTTTAAGCCAAAAAATGAGACAATAGAGTAAATGAAGACCTTTGGGGAAAGAGTTGAGCACTTTGGGCGATCCATTTCTCTTGGATGGTTCTTGGCATATAGGCAAGTAAGACGATCGAGCTTTGCTACTACGGCACTTATAGTCTTTGTGATGACTCTGACATTCCTCAACCTTGTTGTGGTGAGAGGGGTACTTGTGGGGTTGATACAGGGTTCTACGAATATCTATAAAGATAATTACGCTGGTGACATTATTATCACTAAATTACCAAAGAAGAATTATATAGAGCACAGTCAGGGTATTATCAGCAATTTGGAGAGCCTTCCAGGTATAAGGGCATATACCTATCGCTATGCAGAGGGAGGGGAGATTGAAGCAAAGTACAAGGAGAAGGTTCGTCAGACAGATGATGCTAATTCTGCTGGGACCACTATTGTCGGTCTCGATCCGGATCGGGAGAATTCGGTCACACAAATTTCAAAGTTTATTATCGAAGGACGTTTTCTGAACTCAGATGATGTGGACGGTATAGTTCTTGGGTCAAGCTTACTCAAGAAGTATTTAAATATTGAGTCTCCAAATATTTCCTTGCTTGAAGACGTGGAGATCGGTGACAAGATCAGGGTTAGCATAGGAGGATTCCGTAAGGAATTTATTGTTCTTGGATTCTTGAAGAGCAAGACTGATGAAATAGATTTCAAGGCATTTATTGTAGAGTCTACAATGCGAGCTCTTGTGGGTCGCGGAGATTACAATGTTGATGAAATATCGGTAGTTCTCGAGCCGGGCTTGGATATGAATTTGATGAAAGAGAGTATCTTGCGTACTGGAGCAGGGGATTATGCAAGAGTGCTTACATGGGAGGAGTCATTGCCGAAATTTTTGTTAGATATTCAAAACACCTTTAGCATTCTAGGTAATGCCATAGGTTCAATCGGTTTGGTTGTTGCATCTATAACCATTTTTATCGTTATCTTCATCAATGCCATTACAAGAAGGAAGTACATTGGGATACTTAAAGGTATTGGTGTTGATTCGAGTGCTATAGAGATGGCATATGTAATGCAGGCGATATTCTATGCCTTATTCGGCATAGCAGCTGGTCTCACTATACTTTATGGATTCCTGGTTCCATTCATTGATGCACATCCAATCAAATTCCCATTCTCTGATGGTATCTTGGTGGCAGAACTTGGTTCAACAATGATTCGAGCGCTGTTGCTTCTCATCGCGACGATTATTGCCGGATTCATCCCAGCCCGCTTGGTTGTTAAACAAAATACATTAGACGCTATTTTAGGCAAAACATAATGATCGAAGCAAAGTCATTAATTAAAAAGTTTAAGAGCGGAGATGATTTTATCTATGCTATTAGGGATGTCTCATTTAAGGTAGAGAGTGGGGAGTTCGTGGCTATTACAGGCAGATCTGGCTCGGGCAAAAGTACTCTTATGTACCAACTAGGTCTCCTCGATCACCCTAGTGATGGGCGGATCATTATAGATGGCCAGGATATCACCGACCTCTCGGAGAAGGCTCGAACATCTCTGAGGTTGAACTCCTTGGGTTACATCTTTCAAGATTACGCCCTAATACCTGAACTTACTGCGTTTGAGAATGTTCTTATACCACTTATGATGCAGGGTCTCACAAACGAACAAGCAAAGAAGAAGGCTATTAAGTCTCTGGAAAGAATTGGACTAGGAGATAGACTAGATCACTTGCCATCAATGCTCTCGGGTGGCCAACAACAAAGAGTCTCTATTGCGAGAGCTATAGCACATGAGCCAAAAATTATATTTGCTGATGAGCCAACAGCGAACCTAGATTCAGAGTCATCAAAATTAGTTTTAGAGAACTTTAAGGAGTTAAATAAAGAAGGACAAACAATTTTGATGGTGACTCATGAACCAGAATATGCGAAAATGACTGACAGAGTCATCACACTCTCCGACGGTAAGATCTTAAGCGATGAAAAACACAGACACCATCATGCAAAAAATTAAATCATTTATAAAAACAAGAACTAAACTTCAAATAAGCATCTTTGTTCTTGTAATCATTATCGGATTCTTCTTGTTTACAGGAGGTGACAAGCCAAAGACCGAGTCTATGGTCGAGAGGGGGGTGGTGGAGCAAGAAGTGGTAGCTACAGGTAAGGTGCGCTCTGCGAGCGAGGTAGACCTAGGCTTCGAGAGAAGTGGCAAGGTGGTAAGAGTAAACGCCAAGGTGGGTGACATGGTAGAAGAGGGTGCAACTCTCGTTGTACTCGACCAGAGTGACCTCTTAGCCGACATCAAGAAGGCTAATGCCTCCCTCAGCGAGGCACTTATCAATCTCGAGAAGGCTAAAAGAACGTCTTCCTCTGACTACTCCAATGCCTACAACAAGCTCTATATAGCTCTAACTGACGCATATACGGACGCTAGAGACTCAGTGCTAAACACCGCTGACCGCTTCTTCTGGTCTCCTAAGAGTTCGTCCCCCAAACTCGAGATCAGTCATGTATCAAATGGTAATGACATAAAGTTTTATATTGATGACACATTGGCAAGGAACATTAGTGTCGAGAGAGGTGCTTTAAACGATGTGTTTGCTGCATGGGACTTGTCTATAAGCGGCGCGAAGACTAGCACAAACGGGTTGGATGACGAACTTGCACTAACAGAGAAGAATATTGATAGAGTGAAGAATTTCTTGGCGGACCTTTCTTACATTCTCAACACAATCAAAGGTTATGATCAGTCGTATGAAAGTATTATTGCAGGCTATAAGTCCTCGATGACTACTGCACGCACTGCGCTCAACACCTCGCTCTCCGAACTCTTAACAGCTAAGTCGAGCTACTTGGATGCGCCAAACGAAGTATCGTCTGGATCTGGCTTTGATGATGTGCTCCAAGAGGAGTCAAGAGTGGAGGCGACTAGGGCTGATGTAGAATCCTTGCAGTCTGAGCTAAGCAAGACAGTGCTCAAGTCTCCAATTTCTGGTGTAATAACCAAGCAGGATGCTAAGGTGGGGGAGATAGTGACATCGGGCATGCAGACCACCTCAGTTGTGGCCGACAAGAACCTAGAAATAGTTGCCGATATATCGGAGGTGAACATTGGCAAGATAGAAGCAAGTAACACTGTGAAGATCTCTCTAGATGCCTTTCCTGGCGAGACAATACTAGGTAGGGTGCTTTATGTTGAACCAGGAGACAAGTTGGTAGATGGCGTGGTGAACTATGAGGTTCGAGTAGTCTTCGTTGGTGCTACACCAGAGAACATAAAGACAGGTTTAACATCTAGTTTGGCTATCAGCACCGAGAGGAAGGAGGATGTGCTCCGTATCCCTTCCTTCGCTGTTGAAAGGAGATCTGGTAAGAGGTTTGTGATCGTTAAGGGCAATGAGGGCGAGGAAGAGAGAGAAATACAGGTCGGAATCCTGGGTAAGGACGGCTTCGTAGAGGTCATAGAAGGACTTTCGGATGGTGAGATAGTACTCAGTGCCCAAAAGTAAGGTAGAGGTGGGGGACAGACTCTCCTGTTTGACGAAATGCTACTAAACTAGCCTAGTACTTAGAACCAAAATATGGCTTTATTGTGCCACGATATACCAAATTACACCATAAAAACCATTGACAAGCGAGTCAAAAGGTGCTAGTATATACCCAATCAGCCAGTGCGCTGATTTTCGTTTCTAAAGGGCAATGGTAAGTCACAGACCCTTTACTTAACAGTTTAACCTTCAGTTATTTTACAGCTCGCATCGCTTAGTCTCGCCCTTGCTCTATCGGGTCAGCCTACTCCTACTATGCTCCACAAGGTCAGTCCGATCTCGGAGATACACAGAGTGGCCTCAACAGACCCCAAAGAGATAAAGTCCGAAGACTATATGCCGATTACGGATCCTGCCAATGTGGAGCGATTCATCGAAGATTATTTCTCCGATATTCCTGAACTCAAGAAGATTGCCTTCTGTGAGTCATCCTTCCGCCACTTCGAAAAGAATGGTGAGCCAAGGAGAGGAAGAGTAAATCGTTACGACGTTGGTGTGATGCAGATCAATGAGATGTATCATGCCAAGGAGGCAAGCGCACTTGGTCTCGACCTAGAGACTATCGACGGTAACGTGGCCTTCGCCCGACACCTCTATGAGAGGGAGGGGAGTAGACCATGGAACTCGTCATCCCCTTGTTGGGACAAGTCCGAGGATCTCGCAATCAACACTACTTCAAAGAACTTAGCTAAAAACTAATCTCTAAGAAGTCACAAACCCCCACAGCAATGTGGGGGTTTGTTGTTATAAAAAACTGCACATAATTAGTGCAGTCATTCATTCACTAGAGCACTTATTTCATCGCAGGCACTCTTCCAGATTGCTTCCGACGATGGGTCCAGAAGAGTATCATCAGGGAGATTACGCCTCTTCGCATCAGTCATTCCCTTCATTTGGTTTTCACTGTTCATAGTATCGATTACGGCTTTGAGAAAAAGTTCGGCCGCAGTGCCCCTATTTTTACCCTTGTGGCAGTATAGGGAAGAGGCCACATCTCTAAGTTCCTTAGTGAACTCCTTGTAGGTCATCGGCATTTTGATCTCCAGAGATGCGAGGTGTGTAGTGACTAGAATAAAGAGCTTGTATAAAACTATTATAACTTAATCCATGTGTTCGAATACATTCTTCATAGGGGAGTAGGCTTTATTAAGGTTTGTTCCTAGGCTATATGCGTCGCACAATGTATCTTTTGCGACACTACTATAGGGCTAGAGGGTCTCCCCCATGGATGGAATATTTAAAAGCCGTCTTGGTCTTATGTCCCTCACTCTCATTGATCCTAGGCTCGACGCCAAGGCCATGGTTCTGCTCCCGTATCTCCTATCGAGGCCGTCTGTAATTTCAAAAATATTTTTCCAAATACTTTTCTTCTCGCTTTCTCCAAACAAATCCTCTTGGATTAGATCCTCAGGTACCAAATTGGCCAAAGTGACCCCAGTTGCCCTATATAGGGTCTCTTCGTCATATATAGTGTCAAAGACCTTAAGAACCTCGTTCATTATGAGCGTTGGTGAGCTTGTGGCTTGTGCTAGTTGCATATCGATTCGTTTGTATCTAAATTCCTTGGTTTTGAGGAAGATATAGATGTGTTTGCTTGTAAGACTTAGTTGTCTTGCATGTGCAGAAGCTCTTTCTGCATTTCTAGAGAGTTCAGAGAGCAAGAACTTCTTATCTCTTGATGCTTTGCCGAAGGACTTAGTAGATTGAACACTCTTCTGATCATTTGTAGAAGTGTCGCTCGAGTGTAGTTGATGTACCTGAGTACCACGGAGTTCGTGCCAAGTCTCGAGAATCGGTCTAGAGAAATTTGATGATATATAACTCATAGGCCTTGATACAAAGTCGTGTGCAGTCCTTATGTTGTGGCGGTTAAGTTCTATAGTGCTCGACGGACCGATACCCCAGACACTGCCTATTTGGAGCTTCTGCAAGATCGTCTCAATGTTGTTCTTATCTATAATTGTTAGACCATCAGGCTTCTCCCACTTGCTAGCTACTTTGGCCAAGACCTTCGTCTCTCCAAGTCCGATGCTAAATGTCATGCCGAGTTCTTTCCTTAAATCTTTCCTTATGGACTCTGCGATGCTTTTGTAGGTCGTGCCAGGCTTCTCAAGATGAGTGATATCAGCGAAGCATTCGTCTATAGAGTATTCCTCGACTATATCGGTGTAACGTCGCACAATATTGTACATCCTTTGAGCGAACATGCCATATATGTGATAGTGCGACTCGACTATAAGAGCTGTCGGATATAGCTTCCTAATCATGAATACGGGCATACCCCGACTAACTCCTAAAGCCTTCGCCTCCTTGCTCATGGCAGTGGCTATCCCCCGCTCGTGGCCTGTCACCACTGGTTTGCCTTTAAGTTTGGGGTTCAGTGCTACCTCACACGAGGCGAAGAAGGAGTCCCCATCTATGTGTAGTATCGCTCTTCTCATTATTAATTATTTCTTATATTTTCTTATCACAGCTCTTACGACTGCGGGTATAGATAGAGACTCTTCGGGGTATATGTCATCAAACTTTTCGTTAGCGGCTTCTAAATAAACTTTTTTGTTTTTCATTCGGTAGTACTTCATGGTGTACTCGCCATCGACTTCGGCTATCACTATGTCGCCAATCTTAGGTGTCACCCCTCGCTCTACTAACACCGTGTCTCCTGGGAGTATTCCCGCATTGATCATGCTCTCACCCTTCACGGTGAGCATATATGTCGCCTCTTTTTTTTCTACGAGCCATTCATCTAGACTCATGGTGTCTAAGAGTTCTTCGGATGCCGATGTGGGGAACCCAGCTTCCACCACTCCTAGGACCATGATCTCCCCCAAGTTCTTTGGTAAGAGTCTGCCCGTATCATCTCTGTCGATGAAGCCCTTCTTAATAAGTTTGTCTGCGAAGTAGTGCACAGCAGATTTACTCTTGTAGCCCAATAGTCTCTGAAGTTCCGAGTAACTCGGCATCCTCTTCTCCTCTCTATAAAAGTCTGCAATCTTAGCTACTTCTAATTCCATATCATTAGTATATCATCCAATTAGAACAATCGTTCTAAACCAGTGGATAAGAAAAAGACCCATAAAAATGGGTCATGTCTGTACTACAAGCTCACAATACGAAACTGGAGCCAGTACTATGCGGAGATGAACTCCACCAGTCTGCATCCCAGCTTCTTCCATGATACCCTTCAGCCATTCAGCGATCATATCTCGCCTTTCGTTCAGATTGACTGCACGGGTCTCACGGTGGTTGCAGGTGATATCGATGAATATCGTAGAAAGATGTGAGACAGAGATCTGTTGCACCACGACCGTGTCCACATCCAGACTCTTCTTAACTACTGCTTCGATCTCCCGATGAACTCTTAAGGTGAGGGCCATCTTCACGTCAGGTTCAAGGAATTGATCGTTCACATAGATAGTCACGAGTGGCATTGGGAGCCTCATAGGAGGGTGAAGGTTCAAAATGACTATCCCCACCCTATCGACAAGGAGACTCATTGTCAAAGCACTTCTTTTCCTAGCCCTCCCCTAGGTAAAAAACTTAGGATAAGAAAAACCACCCTATCTACGGGTGGCCTAAGTATCTGGATGAAGTCTATGGAAGTTTTGCTTCGCAATCTCTCGCTTGAGAAGACTCATATGTGGCTGGAATACGAGAGTCGAGTCACTCAGTCCTTTGGTGCTACAAATTGTACATGTCAGTCGGCTGAGACCACTCGAAGTCGTATCGTCGACCACTCGGTGACCATCGTCCTCTCGAACTCTTGTGATATCAACTTCAAGTGCTCCTTGGAGGATGAGTGGGAGTCCACCAAGATTGTGTCTGATCATCGTATCTGCCTCACCAGCAAGGACCTTGAAGTCCGCTTCCTCCTCGTCGGTGACAATCTTCACGCTGATAGAGAGCATTCTCGATTCATCGGTGGTCCTTGGGGGCCTGATGCTCGCAAGAACTCTCTCCGTTTTGAAGACTGTCTTGATGATTATTGGCAGGCTGATGATAAGTTGCCCCAACTCTCTGTCGCTAACGAAGCGCTGGTCTCGGAAGATCTCGATCGTATTCAAAGGTCACCTCGCGAAGGATTGTCTGGTATGACTTTACTAGTTTACATTTATGTTGTCAAAAAAAGAAAAACCACCCAAGAGTCTGGGTGGGTCCTACACTCTGATTGCCTAGAAGCGTGAGCCTCAAAGAAACCAGAGACAACCTCGTGCCATCTGTTGCTCGGCATGGCGGGTTCTCGAACAACTTCTGCGCAGTCGCAATGACTACCTCTACAGGTGAATCTCTCGAGGCCGCTTGTTCCAGCGGAGTCTCTCACAATATCGTGCACGTTGGTCATTAGCCTATCTCATTGAGGAGCGGTCTGTGTACGAGTTTACACAAGAGAAATGAAAAATTTATGAATGAAAAAAGTCACCGCTTGGGTGACTTGTTTGTCTTTGGCTTTTCCTTATAGGGTCCAAGGATAGCCAATGGTCTGCCGTGGTTCGTGATCACGTAACTCTCACCGAGAAGCTTGACCCTATTCAGGATCATGGACATCTCGTCTCGAAGTGTGGTGACGCTGATGATGGTTGTCTTATCTTTCATCCGCTCTCCTGATGAAGATTGGGTTACTTGATATTTGGATCAGCGGGAGGATGTCGGTTGAAGAACGTTTTCTTGATCTTCTCCCAGAAGGCATTGCTCATGTGGGGCTGCCGGGTTATCCCGTTTTGTCCACACCCAGGGCTGTTGCAGGTATATCTTTCGGCTTGGGCGAATCCACCACTGTCCTTCACCACATCGTGGCCGTGTGCCATTGAGTCCTCTTGAAAGTGTCTTTCTAGAACAATACTGCAAAAATACTAAATGTCAAAGTTATCAGACGCCTCTATATAGTAGCTGTACATCCCCTCCTGCTCTAGTTGGAACTTGACCACCTTAGGGACCCAAAGACCCTTGGTAAAGATAAGAATAAGTCCAATACAAATAAGTATCGCAAGCACTATCTGGATAAATTTTAAAGTGTTTGTACTCATGCTAGTCGAGCAGACCCTCCCACCACTTCATGGTGTTGTTTAGGAAAAAAATAGCAGGTGCATAGAGTGGTAAAAGCAGGAAGAATAAAAATTTTTTTGCATTCATGTTAGTTGTTTGGTGTGTAGTTACCTCTTCCCCAGTCAATAAAGTTGTTGAAGTTGTTCCAGGCTATGTCGAGTATTGGCCAGACTATCCTATGCCAGATAAACACAACTGGTGCAGATATATATGACCATACTAGGTTCACAACATCTCTAATGTAGAGGATAGTCGACTTACCTTGCTCTGTAGAGGCAGCATCGAATATATCCCAGTTTAGGAAGTACTTCAAGAGAGTTAAGGCGATGATGACTATAACGATGATCATGACGAAGCCTTTGCTTTTCATAACTTAATGCTACTAGAGGTTGGGTAGATAGCCAAGTGGGTCAAGATAGTCTCTTGGGTTAGCAAGCGGGATGCTAACATTCTGACAATTCTTGCTCGATGAGTAAGGAAGGATCTGTACTCCAGCTGTAACGAAGAGGCCGAAATGGAGGTGTGGACCGGTCGAGAAGCCAGAACCATTTTGCCTTGGCTGGCCTCCAGTGTAGCCTATAACCTGCCCCTCACTCACATCCTGTCCAGTTGTTACTATGGACCCTGATAGGTGTGCGTAGAGGGAAGAGAGCCCGTTGTTATGTCTTATTAGTATCCACCTTCCGTACGAGTAGCACCCCCTTTGGTCGTCGGTGTTACCAGTGCCTGACACCACTCCCCCTCTCACACTTTTTACCGGTGTACCAACGGTGGCTCTGAAGTCTATACCATTGTGAGTGCCCGAGACATAAAGTCTAGTAGATGCACTGGTCCTACCGAATTGTTGAGTGATAAATACATTCTCGAGAGGCCAGGCAAGAGCACCTCGACCCGCTGTTGGTCTCTCTGATGCATCAGATGCAGTAAGAGCAGACTCGAACTGGAAGAGTAGTCGCTCGAACTCTTCCTCGCGAGCCTTATTTTCTTTAAGCATTTTTTGGTACTCGGCTTCTTTGTTCTTGGTGGCGGCTAGCAATAGGGCTTGAGCGGTACGGGTCTCGTCTACAACTCTCTTTTGCCCACTGAGTTGAGAGGAAAGACTGACGAGTTGTTTCTTTTGCGACTCCTTGGCAACCTTGTTCTCAATCAATTTTACCTGTGTCTTCTCGAGAGTGTTTATGCGGTCATTGATCTTGTCCTGGAGGTCCCAGATATTCACTGTGTCAGACCACACTTCGTCTAGTGACTCATAACTCAAAAGACCGAAGACGAAACTCTGTTTATCATAAGATGCTATCCGTTGCAGAGATTCTTTAATAGCGCTTTTATGAGTTTCTATCTCAGACTCATTTGTGCCTATGTCACCCTCGAGTTTCTTGATAGTAAGATTCGATGTGTTGATGTTTGCCTGAGTAAGCTTGAGGTCATTAGCAAGCTTGCTCCTGGTAGTGTCGAGTGTCTTAACGTTTGTTTGTAGAGTCTGACCCTCTTTAGAAACTTCGTTTAAGGCAGTTTGCAACTTCTTCTGCTCCTCAAGTAGCTTGTCTCGCTCTCTCTTGGTCTCCTCGATTTTCTGCTGTATATCTGAATTAGTCTGTGCCGAGCTTATAGTGGGGAAGAATGAGAAAGTTACTATTAGTATGAGTAAGAGTTTTTTCATTTCAAGAGTTTGATAGCGTTTTCGACCCTACTCCTTGATTCGTCTGGTCCCAATATTTTTATTAGAGTAAATGGATCAGGAGATTTGTCTTTGCCGGATAGTGCGAAGCGTAGTGGCCAAAGGACGTTACCCTTTCCCATCTCCTCTGCATACTTCATAATCTCGTCATTGTTATTCAGCATACTGAGCACCTTCTCTAAGTGTTTCCTAGTCTCTTCGACTGGGACTGTCTTCCAATTTATTTTGGCTAAATCTAGGTTTGGTGCTCTGTGCACATAATCTTCATGCTCGATAGATTTGAGCAAGATCTTGAATTGCTCTTCCTCGGGTAAGAGCTTGATGTGCTCTTTGTTGAACCACTCAAGCTTCTTCTCGTTAAATATAGCTCCACCTCTTTGGACCTTCTTAATATCGAAAGCTTTTTCCAATTCCTTGAGGGTAAAAACCTCTTGCTCGGTACCTGGGTTCCAACCAATAAGCGCTAGGAAGTTTAGTAGTGCCTCGGGCAAGATACCTGATTTCCTATAGAAATCGACTGACACCGCCTCACCATGCTTTCTCTTAGAGAGCTTCTGCCTATCTGCATCGAGCATGAGTGGTAGGTGGGCGTATACAGGTCTCTTAGCTCCTATGGCCTCTTGGATGAGTATCTGGCGAGGGGTGTTAGAGATGTGGTCCTCACCCCTAATTACATGAGTAATACCCATCTCATGGTCATCTACGACAACCGCAAGATGGTAGAGAGGCTCCTCAGGAGACTTGGCAATGACGAAATCACCAAGCTCAGTAGTATCAAACTCAACCTTGTCACGAATAAGATCCTCGAAGACAACTCTTTTGTTAGGGTTTTTAAATCTCACCACTTCTGCTCGATCCCCTTCTTCCTTAGGAGTCTCCTTGGATATATAAGCAGTACCGTTTGCAATCATCTTCTTTACATATGACACATACACATCTGTCCTCTCAGACTGTCTGTAGAAGGCATCATGCTTAAGTCCTAACCACTCAAGTCCGTCCAGAATGTTCTGCTCAAACTCTTTGGTCGAGCGCTCCTTGTCGGTGTCCTCAATACGCATAATGAACTTACCTCCCATCTTTTTGGCAAAGAGGTAGTTAAAGAGTGTCGTGCGAGCAGTGCCTACATGCAGTACTCCTGTAGGCGATGGAGCCATGCGCACTACTACCTTATCGCTGCCAAATAATTTGCTAAAGATATTCATATTTTAAAATTCATGCGAGAGTCCGATCTTGAGGATTTCCTCGGCTACCTTCTTAGCGGCATCAGCCCGGTCGAAGGTCTTGGCACTTGCCTTCATCTTGTCTCGTAACTCACTAGTACTTAAGATTCTCCTCACTTCCGCAATGAGGATGTTCGCAGTTAGATTATCCTCCTCCACTACTTCACATGCACCAGCTCTTGCGTAGGAGAAGGCGTTCGCTCTCTGGTGATCTCCATTAGAGTCCTTGATGGGGATGATGATGCTTGGCACTCCCCAAGATGCTATTTCGAAAATAGTTGAACCTGCACGAGAGACGACAATATCCGCTGCACCAGCTGCCATACGAAGCTCTAGGCCGTTTAGGTAATCAACTGGCTTGTATCTATCTTTGTTTGTGGACTTACTCAAAATAACATCGGCAGTAGTCTTCGATGAAGTAATGTTTTTCTTACCTGTTTGATGTATGACAGAGTAATCTTTGATAAGTTCTGGGAGCGCTTCTACGACTACTTCGTTGATAGCCTCTGCGCCTTGTGAGCCTCCTAGGACAAGCACTGTAGGGATACCTTCCTCTACTTTCATAAACTCCTTACCACCGTCAGTCTTCCTTTGTCTGATATCCTCCCTCACTGGGTTACCAGTGTGAGCCACCTTATCTGAAGGAAAATACTTGGCAGCCTCAGCCCAGGAGACTGCAATTTTGCTAGCAAATTTGCTAGCCCAGAGGTTTGCTCTTCCAGGCACAGAGTCTGACTCGTGTATAACGACAGGGATGTGTAGTAGTCTTGCTGCAAAAAGTACAGGGAAACTAGCGTACCCACCCTTGCCGAAAATGACATCCGGGTAGAGTCTGTACACTTTGTATATAGCACTAAGCACTCCCCAGGCTGTTCTCCATAGATCGAAGAAGTTGAGGAGAGAGAAGTATCTACGCATCTTGCCAGCTTGAACTTTCTTATAAGTGATACTTTGCTCGAATAGGATGCTTTCGTTGTATGGAGTTGGCGCGAAGTAGTAGAGCTCTGGAGGTAGAAGCTTCTTTTCCTTAGCTACTTCTCGAATAGCCTCTGCCACAGCAATAATAGGATAGAAGTGTCCACCAGTTCCGCCGCCTGTAAATAGGATTCTCATGTTTATTTTGGAAGTTGTACTACTTCCTCTTTGGGCTCAAAGTAGCTGATTTAGATATCGAGAGGATGATCCCCGCCTCAAGTAAGGTGAAGAATAGTGAGGTTCCCCCTTGGCTCACAAAAGGCAATGTAATACCAGAGAGAGGCAAAATACCTAGCATTGCCCCAATGTTTACAAACGCCTGAGCAGTAATCATTATAACAAGCCCAGTGACCACCAGTCTACCGAAGGGATCAGTAGTGTTTGAAGCGATCTTGAGTCCCCTGACAGCAAAGAACACGAATAAGAGTATAAGCAGGCTCGCCCCAACGAAGCCGAATTCCTCCGCTTGGACCGCGAAGATAGAGTCCCCCATAGGCTCGGGTAAGAAAGCGAACTTCTGCACGCTCTGGCCAAACCCTTTACCGAAGAAGCCTCCAGAGCCAATAGCTATGAGTGATTGCTGTATTTGGTAGCCAGATCCTTGCGCCTCCGATTGAGGGTTGAGATATGTGTAGATTCTTTGTCTCACATACGGTCTTGTGGCAATGAGTAGGCCCAGAGCTAGTCCACCAGCAAGAATAAGTAAGAGGAGATCTCGCCATCTGCCACCACCGACTATGTAGACTGCCACTCCAGCGGTGGCAAGCATGACGAAAGTGTCTGTATCGGGCTGCATGAGGAGAAGAGTGCCACAAAGCGCCAAGAGGACGACAAGTGGTATGAAGCCAGCCTTGTACTCACCCATCTTCTCCTTCACCTTTGAGGCCCAAGCAGCAAGGTATATAACGAAAGCAAGTTTGAGGATCTCAGAAGGTTGGAAGGTTAGTCCCCCGATTTCAATCCAGCGCCTAGCACCATTGTGAGCAAAGCCAACTTGAGGAATGAGGACCAAGATATTCAAAATAACAGCGAAAACTAAAATATAAAATGCATATTTTTTCCACTTCTTGTAGTCAGACCTGATAGCAACGAGCATCGCAACTGACCCAAGACATAGCCCGAGGACAGTTTGAGAGAAAGTAACAGAAGAGTATTGTGCACTCGACTTAGCAAGGAGTCCGAGTGAGGCTGAGTAGAAACTAACAAACCCCGCAATAGCCAAAATAACTACCGCGAAGAAAAAGGGTTTATCTACTCTCCACTCTTTGAAGGACATGGGGAGATTATATCAGATCAAAATAGGATTTAACCCAAGAGTACAATAACGAGGCCGAGGAGACTGGTGAAGACACCAACTATCCAATATCGCATAACAACAGTTGATGCGGGCCAGCCAAGAGCTTGGAAGTGGTGATGTAGCGGAGCAACCAAGAAGACCTTCTTCCCTCCTCTAAATCTCTTTGACAATAGTTGTATTGAGCTTGATGCTGAGGAGACTACTAATGGGAAGGCGATGAGTGGGAGGATAAGCACTTGCTGTGTAAGGAAGGCAACGACAGCGAGTGTCATGGTAAGTGCCATGATTCCAGTCTCTGACATGAAGAAGAGTGCAGGTGGTATGTTGTACCAGAGGAAGGCCAAGAGTCCGCCCATAAGAACGAAGCAGAAGGCAGAGAGGTCTATCTGGTTACCCAAGAAGGCAATCACGCCGTAGGTACCGAAGATAATGGCGAAGACTCCCCCAGAGAGGCCGTCTAGTCCGTCTATCACTCCACCAGAGTATGTTCCAAGCATCACAAGAACGAAGAATGGTATAAAGAACCACCCAATATCAACTATCCCGAGGAAGGGCACTATGATACTTGTCATCTCGAGTTTGTAGTAGAACCACCAAGCACCAATGAGAGCAACAATAGTAACCATGAGTATACGCTTCTTGAAGGAGAGTCCACCAGCCTTCTGGTCGTATATTTCGCTCACGGTCCAGTAGTCGTCTATAAGACCAATAATTGCTCCCATGATGAGGGTAAAGACGGGTAACCATGTTTGATTCCTCGATAAGAAGTCTAGTTTGTCCAAGGTGTCACTATCGAACTGTGAGCCAAACCAGAAGAGGAGGATTGTAAGTAGTGCACTCGCCCAGATGATGATACCTCCCATTCTTGGTGTTTTTCTCTCCTCGTCGCCATGCAGAGCTTGGGTTATGGGTGCTCCAGAACCATCGGTCGATATAACGACACTCTTCTTTTTCCAAAACTTATGGGAGACAAGGAAGCGAGACACAGCAGGAGTCATAAGCAGTCCAAAAACGAAGGCGAAGAGTGCTGGCACAAAGATCTTTACTACATCTAGTATCATTATTCTTTAGATATTACACTATTTTGCACACTGGCTAAACTAGCATTAACTAAGACCATCATGTCTCTGAACCGCCCATTCTCGGATGAGCCAAGTAGCGAGATGATAATCGGCCGACCAAGCTCTGGGTCAAAAGCGATAACTAGGTTGCCTCCCGCTAGGTCCGTGAAGCCGGTTTTAGAAGCGATGATGCCGGGGATATTGTTCACTATAGAACTTGTGTTCCTGGCTGTGTGGACCATGCCCTCAATATTTTTAATTTTCAATGTAGATGACTTAGTGCTAGCAAGAAGAGTTGGATTATTCTTCAAAACATACTCGAGTAGTATGGCTTGGTCCTTGGCACTGCCGTAAGCACCTCCCTGCTCTTTGGACTCGTCTAATCCTGTGTCATTTAGATAATAAGTGTTCTTCATGCCAAGTGTGCTCGCAAGATCATTCATCTTGAGGACGAAGTCACTTATCAAGCTTTCATCGCTTGTCTTATCATCACCAAGAGATCCAACAGCAAGAGCAATAGCTCTTATTCCATCGTTTGCCGAACTAACCAGTGAGAAGTCGAGAAGGTCCTTGAGTGTCCAATGCTCTCCTGGGACAAGACCTGCGTCACCATCAGTCTTAGTTGAGCTCTCTGATATAGCGATGGTGCGGTAGCTTGGTACTGCCTCGCTAGCTACGAGTGCACTCATAACCTTGGTGAGAGAGGCAAGAGGGAGGCGCTCATTTTCATTCTTGGCATAAAGCACTTCGCCGCTTAAGGTGTCATACACATACGCAGCCTTGGCTTCTATGTCTACTCGGCCGATAGGAAGTGGGGTACTTACTTTTACTAACACCTCTTTCTCTTCAACACTTTTAGAACCCAAGATATAAGTAAAGGTAAGCAAAAGGATCAGGATAACTCCAAGCGCAGAGAAAAAAGTTATTTCTTGTTTATTCGTTAGCATCTTTTTCTTCCGTTGCAATAAAGGTATTCATTTTTTGTAGTGCAGTGCCGTACTCTGGCAGATCCTTCACACTTGTTACCCCCAAGTGCTTGAGTAGAGCAAGGGTTGGTCTATAAGAAAAACTTCGCCCTGCCCCGAGCGTAGTCGAGGGATCCACTCTCTCGATAAGTCCGCGGATAAGTAGGTTCCTTACAATGAAGCCAGAGTTCACTCCTCTTATGTGATCTATCTCACGACGAGCTACGGGTCCTTTGTATAGGATAATAGACAGAGTCTCAAGCCCTGCGCGGCCGAGCTCCCTACTTAACTCCTCCTTTTGCATCTTCTCGAACATTTCACTTAGATCTGGATGTGTGCCGAAAGCCACAGTGTCGCTAGTCTCTATGAGTACGATGCCTTTGTTCTGGTAAATTGCCTTGAGGTTGTTTAGCGCATTCCTCACCACGTCAATATCCACTTCAAGTATCTTTGCCAACTCCTTGTGGGTAAGTGGTTCGTTCTTATAAAACAGTATTGCCTCAATTTTTTGTTCGGTATTCATTATTCGTTATTCATTATGCAAAATTTGGCACACCTATCTTGTCTGTCTCCATTTCAATTTCGCCATGCTTCACTTCCTGATTCACTCTGAGTACTCCCCTCTTAACGAGTTCAAGTACAGCAAGGAAGCCGACAATTGTGTTCACCTTCTCTTCCTTACTATACACTTCGCTGAACTTCATTCGCATGCCCTTGGCAATCCTTTCCGACAGTTTCTCTATCATCTGCTCAAGGGTAATGATCTTTTTTATCGTAGTTTTCGGCAAGGCTTCCTTCTTGGGTAAGGTATTCAAGAGGTGCATCAAGATATTCGAGAGGTTCTCCACATCGGTCTTTGAGTCTGGAGAAAAGACAATTATCTCACTCCTTTTGGGTTCCTTCTCAAAAATAATTTTTTGTCCGTAAAGCTTCTTCAGTTCGACAGTCAGTTCTTTGACCTTCTGGTAGAGCTTCAAGCGGTCCTCGAGGTCCTCTATAGATGCAGTCTCTTCCTCCGTGAGAGGTAGCGAAGGTAACAGAGAACGACTCTTGATGAGCATTAGAGTCGAGGCCACAAGTATGAACTCTGCACTCTCGTTTATGGGGAATTCTTCATGCATCTCGATATACTTAACGAAGTCGTCTGTCACTTGAGAGAGCGAAACATCGTTCACAAAGAGTTTCCTCTTTTCTATAAGATCCAAAAGCAAGTCGAGTGGTCCGGTGAATACCTCTGTCTTAACTGAGTAGCCGAACCCATTCATGTTAGTTAGATTCTGAAAGACGCTCGTCTATGCGGTCCATGTCTCTGGGAAACATAGATGCTTCGCGTACATTCTTGAGTCCTAGTAGTTGCATAGTCACACGCTCAGCACCAAGGGCGAAACCGCCTTCAGGAGGTACTCCGTACTTGAAGGCCTCGAGAAACATCTTGATTTTATTTGGGTCCATCTTCCACTCCTTAACATGCTCAAGCAGTTGGTCGTATTTGTTGACTCTCCTACCACCTGACATCCATTCGAGTCCTCGGCAAAGTAGGTCCACACCTTCATTGAACTCTGGATTCTCTGGGTTTGGATACACATAGAAGGGCTTCTTCCTTGTTGGGTAGCCGTAGACGAAAACGAAGTCAGAGCCTGTCTCCTTCTTCACAATCTCACAAATTTCTCTTTCGTCTTGAGCATTGAGATCCTTCTCCCCTCTCACATCTCTGCCAAATTCTTTAAATATTTTGTCCTGAGCTTCTGTGAGCGAGATGGTCGGAGTCTTCTCTATCATTATAGGTAGTTCAACCTTGAGTAACTTTAGATGTTCTGCATTGTCTTCCGACACTCTCTTCAAGATGTGTCTCACTGTACTCTCGGCCATATCCTTCACATCCTCCCAACTTTCAATGAATCCCATCTCAGCATCAAGTGAGACTACTTCAGTCAGATGTCTAGTGGTCGCACTTGGTTCAGCACGGAAGATCTTGTTCACCGAGAAGACACGCTCGAAAGCCGACATCACAATTTGCTTGTAGAGTTGAGGTGATTGAGTGAGATAAGCTTTCTTGTCGAAGTAATCAACTTGGAAGACCTCGCTTCCTCCCTCCGCAACCGCAGGAGTAATTGCTGGTGCTTGGAATTCGAAGAACATGTTCTTCTTCAAATGTTCTCTAAAGGCATCGATTATGGTCTCTTGGACTTTGAACACTGCCTGAACTTTAGGATGCCTTAGTACTAGAGCTCTGTTGTCGAGTTCTGTCACTAAGTCTAGGTTGTAACCGTCTATAGACATGTCGAATGGTAGAGGCTCTGCCTTGGCAAGTACTTCGACACTAGTAACCTCAAGCTCTATGTCGCCGTTTGTAACCTCGGGGTTAACATTCTTCTCTGGGCGCGCGTTTACTTTACCAACGATCTTAACCACCCATTCTGAACGGAGTTGTTTGGCTACTTCTAGTGCCTCTGTGTGGTTTGGGAGTACTACAGACTGGACCTTGCCCGTCATGTCTCGAATATCGAGGAAGATCATCTTACCTTGGTCACGACGCACATCTACCCAGCCAGAGATACTGACCTCCTCACCTTTCTTCGCACTTAAATCCTTGATGAATGTTCTTTTATGCATTGTGTATGAGTCCTACCTTACTTCTAACTTCTACCATCTTGTCGTGAACAACCTTCCTCATCCTCTTGCCACCCTCGGCCACTATATTGTCTACCTCGTCCATCTTCCCTGCCCATTCAGCCCGACTCTCTCGCATTGGTCTTATGAAGTTCTTGATATCTTCGGCTAGTAACTCCTTTAACTTCTTGTACTGGCCTTTGTTCTCATTGTAAATTGTGTCTAGTTCATTGTTGGTTCTAAACAATTGGTGGATTTTGAATACATTCTCAGGATACTCGCCAGACGAATCAGTAACGATACCCATCACCGCTTTCTCTATCTCAGCGTCTTCAGCAAAGAGAGGTATGGTGTTGCCGTAGCTCTTGCTCATCTTCTGTCCATCGGTCCCTGGTACAGTCTCTACGGCTTCTAGTACAAGCTCCTTAGGCTCTTTAAGAGTCTCACCATAGATGTTGTTGAAGTCACGAGCTACTTCGCGTGCGATTTCTATGTGTTGCTTCTGATCCTTGCCGACAGGCACTACGTCTGCATCATGTACAAGGATGTCTGCTGCCATGAGTAACGGATAGTTAAATGTCCCCACATTGATGTCGGCATTCTTTGCCTCCTTATCTTTGAAGACGTGCGCGCGCATGAGCTCAGACATAGTAGTAAGGCAAGAGAAGATCCAAGAGAGCTCTGTCACATGTGGTACATCCGATTGATAGTAGAGAGTAACCTTCTTTGGGTCGAGTCCTATAGCAAGGAAGTCGAGTACCATCTCACGAGATATTTTCTTAAGCTCCTCTGGATTTTGTAGAGTGGTGAGGGCGTGGAGGTTCGCGATAAATATCCTTGTCTCGTACTCATCTTGTAGGTCGACAAATTGCTTAAGTGCACCAAAGTAATTACCTATGTGTAGCCGGCCCGAAGGCTGGACCCCCGAGACAAGAATTTTCTTCATAAGGCCTATTTTAACAGAAATTCAGGGTATAAAAAAGCCACTAAACCTCTACGGTTAGTGGCTCATTGAGCTTGACCAATCCCATGTCGATGATTCTCTTCAGATGCTCCTTTTCAAACGAATGCAGCTGATCACTCGGTAGACCCCAAAAGTCGAAATGCTCGACTCCAGGATTGTCTTCAAATGCGGGCTTCCAGCGTTCCCCATTCATTCGATGATTGATTGGGTAGAAGAACACCCTGTGCTCTTCGCAACCAGATCTGAATGAGATGATAGGGATTAGTCTCCCGCCGTTGATGGTGAGAGCTCCTTCTCTCCATCCTCCCCAAAGTCCATTCTGCCAGAGTAGCCAGATAAACCCGGGTTCAATCGGGTAAACGACATTGATTATTTTCACAAAGACCTCGTGAGTAGTGTTCCGGATATATATTGTAGCACCAAATAAACTACGCTAAAGGTAGTTCGATGTAGAAGGTTGAACCCTTACCTGCTCCATGAGTTTCTGCCCAGACACGACCTTTGTGAGCTTCTACCACTCCTTTAACGAAGGCTAGACCGTATCCTGTCGAATTAACGTTGTATCTCAATGAATCCTTGCCTCTGCCTCCCTTGGTGAACAGTTTTGGCATATCATCCGATGTAATACCAATACCGGTGTCACTAACAGTGAGTAGAATTTTCTTAATTCTCTTTTCGAGATGGATGCTAACTCCACCAAGTTCAGTGTAAACAATCGAGTTATTGATCAAGTTCTTCACAGATTCTCGAAGTTGTACTTCATCACCAGTAATATTGAAACTCTCACCACTAGGATTGAACTCGATACTTAAGTTTTTGTTCTTAGCAGCATCCTCTGACTCATTAATGGCAAGTTCAACAACTGTTTTGAAGTCAATCTGCTTCATTGTGAAGGGCAATTTTCCACTTTCTGCACTGGAACCTCTTAGGATTTGCTGTACGAAGTCTATTCCTTCTGTAAGCGATTTGAATCCTTCGTCGGCCATGGGCTTAGCACTTTCAGGCAGGCCATAGTCCTTCTCTTGTATGAGCTCAATGAAGATGTTTCGTCCTTTGGAGAGATACCCCTTGATCTGATGGTTAATGATGTGGATAAGGTTTTCTTGACCGTCATTAGCAATTTGTAGCAACTCCTTCTGCTCAACTTCTCTCTGGACACTTCTAATAAGTAGGTATCCGAGTGCTGTAAATATGATTAAGGTGAAGACGACTACTTCTTTGAGTACTGTTATGTCGGTAATGAGCAGTGTAGCAAATAGAAGTATCCATTGAGCTGTTACGAGTACTTGTGCAGAAATAAGTTTGACGCTAAACAGATGGTATTTGACTATAAGGTATGCAATAACAGCAATAAACACAGGGACGCCGAATAACCCGTACTGACCTATTTGCCAGTCAAAGGACAAACTACCGATAATGTTTCCAAGAGAGAAAGAGAGCAAGAAGAAGACCATTCCCGAGGTAACTAAAGCGATTTTCTTTCTTTCGGATGAATCTTTGAGATCGAGGAATTTTCTTAGTCCAATTATAAGAATCCATAGAGAGAAGATGACCTCGATAAAGTAACCATAGAATGGCAGCAACCCTTCCCCAACCTCTCTTTCGCAGTTGGTAAGATCAAAATAAGAAACATTAAGGCCAGTGGATGCAAAAAGGATGGTCGGGAGAAGAAGTATTCCGACAGTAAGCTTCTCGTTGAAACTCTTGCTAGGACCATTAATGAATGATGTTATGAAGAACAAAGAACCTGCAAAGATCATGGGTTCTATCATGTTGATCATCGACCAAAAGAACATGATGAAAGAAGGTTTTTCAGAAGCCCAAAGTATCAAGTCGAAGGTCAACCAAAGAGATAAAAGAAGTGTGGTGAACAAAAACCATCTAGATGCCTGTAGTTTGGGATTCTTGTAAAAAATAATTAGGGCCAGCGGTATAGAAACGACAATTGGCAAAAGATGTGAGTAGTAAATAAGGTGATCAAAGACGTTGTTGGATATTATGAAAAATCTTGCTGGGTCCCATTCACATATTTGTGCATATTCTGAAATTGTTCTGAGCATACTATTCTTCTATTTCTAAAAGTGATTGTTGAAAAAGGGCTTCATCTTCAGCAAATTCAAAATTTTGCTCAACAATATATTTCTTATACATCAAAAAAGTTGATACCAAGACAATAACTAAAAATATTGATGAGAGTATCTTAGCTCTTTTCTCCATTAATATTATTGTACACCGAATTTAAACTGAAAATCGCACATAATGATTTTTTTGTTAGTAAAAAGGGCCGCTAGTTGTTACTAGCGACCCTTCTCGATCTTGCGATGAGCCATACGGTACCATGTTGAAGTACGTAGTTCATCGGTAGGACCAAGTCCCACCATTTATCCCAACGGAGTGCAACAACCATGACCATGAGTGCGTATGATATGGTCCACACACCCCACGCTCTCGGTATCTCTTCATTGGGATCGTTCCAAGTGCTGCGGAAGATCGGAATGAATGTGATCCAAATGTCGAGCTCGAGTATAATGCTCGTCGAGTACTTATCTCCGGAGAGAAAGAAGTACAAGAGCACACTTGCATCAAGCATGATGACCAACAGGTCTGTCCTGTCGGGCATGCGGAGCCTCTCGAGCTTCGCAGCTTCGAGGAATGTGATGACTGCACCTATGGCACAGACGTAGTACGGCAACACCTTCACCCAGTCCTCAGAGAGATCCTGATAAAGGAAGATTACCGGAATACTAGTCAGCGCCCAGATGCCCCACGATGTTGCATTGGCTCTCACCTGACGTCGAGCAATGGCTCGGCAATAGACGAGATATCCAGCAAGCATGAAGATGCTTGCGATGAGACTCAAGCTCTGCGCAAGAATGTTCATGGATTGCTCCAATTAAGTGAAAGATCTAATAACCTGATAAAAGTATAGCATAAAATATGGGTACTTGTCAACATTTGATTATAAGGCTATAATAAGCCTACGTTATGTTGATGGTAAAAACAAAGCTTGGTAGAAGTGAAATTCATGGAATTGGACTCTTTGCCGATCAGTTTATACCTAAGGGTACTACTACCTGGGTTTTTGCTCCAGGATTTGATCTCAGAGTTGAGCATGATGATTTATTGAAACTCTCAGAACATGCTAGAAAAATGTTTTGGACTTATGCATATGTGGATAAGTTTAATAGTCATTACATACTTTGTTTTGACGATGAGCGCTTTATAAACCACTCTGAAGAGCCGAATGTTATCCAAATGAGAAAGGATGGTGAGGCAGAAGGTATTGAGGTAGCAGCTCGTGACATCCAACCAGGTGAAGAGCTATTGGTAAACTATTACGACTTCGATAAAGATGCAGATAGAAAACTTAAAGGCCTTGGTATCTACGGCGGAAAGTACGATTAGTGCTTATTTGTATCTATTGTAGCATATTTACAATTAGCTTACGATATTGCCAAATTTTTAGAAAAGCCTAGTATTTAGGCCATGCATATCAAAAATTTTGATCCATACGATTTTAGTAAAAAAGAGATTGATGGAGTGACTATCTATTATAAAAATATTCCTTGGGCTCCGTGCATAAACATTAGAGTCGTATTTAACACCGGTGCTTTTAATGACCCTGTTGGCAAGGAAGGCCTCTCTCATTTTCTAGAGCATATGATCTTAGCCGGTTCCCCAATGTTTGAGAATAAGAAAGCTCTTAAAGAGTGGTCTAAGAAGAATGCTTTGAACTCATTTAATGCTTGGACAAGTTTCTACAACACTACTTTTTGGCTTAGATGCCTACCAGAAAAGTTTGATGTAGCTCTAAGTGGAATGAAAGATGCTGTGTTCGGAGCTTTTATCAGACCTGAGGATGTTGAGAAGGAAAGAAAGGTTATAACTCAAGAGGCTTGGGGTAGGTTTCAGAATGAGAAGTTCCTAAAATATATTAAGGAGATTAATGCCATACTTCACCCTGACAATAAATTATCGAGATTTTTTTCCGCACTTGGTTGGCCAGAAACAATAGAGAAGATAAGTAGAGAGGACTTGGCAAGTTGGCACAAAGAGAACTATGGGTTGAATAATTTTTTTATTGTTGTCACTGGTAATTTTGAGGAAAGTGATTTGGATAAGTTTAATAGTTTCTTAAAGGACTTGCCTAAGGTATCCCCTACTGAACTAAGGGTTGATGAAATCAAAGAGCCTACTAAGAATGAAATCATTAAGGAAGCTGATGAAATTGGAGAGATAAAGGAGCAGGTAGAAGTAAGCTATATGAGGTTTATGGATAAGCTGCCAGACGACTCTATACAGGCCTCATCTCTCTTTAGATTCTTTATTAATGACTTATTAAATGACAAATTAAGATATGATCACAGCTTGTGCTATGGAGTTTCTGTAAGATTGTTTACTGATAATACTTACAGTCAATTTCTGGTTAATGTTAAGACTGACCAAAAAAACATTGACTTAGTTGATAGCGAATTTAAAAAGCTTATAGAGGAAATTCAGGCCTCAAAGTTTGAGGAGAGATTCGGTGTTGTAAAAAGCACTGCATTAGAGCAAATAAGATCAGAAGAGTTAATGTCTGATGATGTTGCAGACACTACTGTTAGACAGGTCTCATCCTTCAAAAGGAATATTACTTTGAAAGAAATTCTTGAAAATATGCAAAATGTGACCTATGCAGACATGATCCGCTTATCAAAACTCACTACTGATCCAAAGTTTCTCTTTAGAGAAATTATTCTCCCCTCTAAGAAATAGTTCAATACAAGTTTACCCTTCGTTTCCTTGCAGATGGTTACAAATGCTTGGCGATTTCCTTCAAATACTCCTTAGAAATTACATGTTCGGTGTTCGGTATGTACTTAGTAATTTTCATATTCCTTGGTACATACTTCTTCACATCTTCTCTTTCGAATTCACCATAAAAGCACATATAGTTCTTTAGATAAATGTTCTTGGTATTTGTGATGTCTTTTATCATTACCTTTGGCAAAAATCCTTTTAGCTCATTGTCACATAAGTGAGTTGTTGTAGAGGCAAGGATAAGTTTTGACTTCTTGCGTTTATCCCAACTAATCATTGCGATAATACCACCAAGAGAAAAGCCAAAGATTACTGAATTGTCCTCTACGTCTATTGCTTGCTTAGAAAGTGATTTATTCCAGTCAGGGTTAATTTTAATCACCTTATAACCTTTTTGTTCTGCTAATTTAGCAAGATCTTGGTACTGCTTCCTTCTAGTAGTGTCTGTATAGCCGGGAATGATGTAGAAAGTTTTCATTACTTATATATCTACCTAACAAGCTTCTCTAGCTTTTTAATATCCCCTTCTATCCCCTTAAGGCCCGCGAGGAAGAATTCTGGTTTTGAGGTATCTATACCAATACTTTTGAATATTGCTTCTGGTGAGGCTGATCTACCCGCTCTTAGGAATTGTTCTATTTTCTTGGAATAGGTCGGGTCTTCCTTCCATCTTTCGAATAGGGCACGACTAATTATCTGACCGTAGGCATAGGAGTACACATAGAAGAACCTACGCATGTGAGAAAGTTTAACGAAGAAGTATCCGTCTTCATCTGTAATGTTGAACACATCACCCATATATGACTTGAGGTGTTTGGAGAATAGTTTAGCAATCTTGTCCTTGGATACTTGCCCTTCCTCTCTTATCCTTTCATGTAGTTCAAGTTCGAAGTTGTAGAAGGCTATTTGTCTGAAGATGGTGGACATGTCACCCATTATTTTGTTGTGTAGAAGAATCGTTCTTTCTTCTTTTGACAACTCATTCTCGAGTTCTGAGGACACTAATTGCTCGAAGAAGGTGCTCGCGACTTCGGCTGTAGCTGTTGAATACTTTCTGTATCTTGCTGGTTGTTGCTTGCTTAGTTCAGTATGGAAGGCATGACCCATCTCATGAGCAAATATCTCTACAGAGCCAACATTATCTGTGTGATTAAGGAGAACAAAGGTTGGTCTAAGTCCCATGCCCCAACAATATGCTCCACCTCTCTTGCCCTTCCTTGGATAGACATCAATTTGTCCATTCTCTAGAAATCCCTTGAGTATCTCCAGATATTTAGAATCAACTTTGGCAAAGGCTCTCTTTAGTACTTCAGTTGAAGTTTCAAAGTCAAACTTCTTTTTGATCTCTCCCATCGGTACTGCTCTATCTCCAACCGATAGTGTTTTTTGTTTTAATAATTTTGCGTGTAGTTTGTAGAATCTTTGGCTAATTTTGAAATTCTTAGTTACCAAGCCAACAAGATTATCAATAGACTTTTCGTCATTTTCACAACCAAGAATGGTAGCACTCTGTGGTCTCTTATATCCACGACGCTCGTCCATAATTTTCTTGTAATTATATATAGCGTTTATTTCAGCTTCAGCGAAATCGCTTATCTTGAATAACACCTTGTTTATCTCATTGTTTAGATGATCTCTATCTTCTTTGGACTGGTCGGAAATTATATAAACTGCCTTTGATATAGGAACTTTTTCACCCTTGAAGTTTATAGTCTCTTTGTTCAACACTCTCTCTTGTCCATCTATCCACATTGTGTAGCTTGTTTGTGACAGCAAGTCTTCTAACTGCTCTTCCTTCTCTGTGAGCATGTATTGCCCAGCTTTAAACGCTTTTTCCAAACCATATCTAAATGGAGCAAGATTCTTGTCCTTCAAATATACTTTTTGTTTAGCTTTAGGAGTATTGCAAATTGCTAGATGAAAAAAAGTAATTCTTCCTGCCGCCTTAGTGATTCTTTGTTCAATCTTTGTAGCCAAAGCTCCTGCTACACTGTCGTCTGAATTGAGATCTGTTCTTAGAGCAAAGTACCAGTGTGGGACATTGCCATCAAGATCGGAGAATAGCTCCTCTCTGTACTTAAGAGCTTCCAGAAGTTTTGAAGCTGATGAGGTAAAATCCTTGCTCTTATATCTCTTCTCCAATTTGCCATAAGCGCTTTCGTACTTCTTCAAGTATTTTTCTATCTCTGGATCGTTCTCATTCTTGTAGAGAAGTGAGAGATCCCAATTTGTTTTGTATTTTTGCATATTTATATCCCTTCTTTTTTGAGTTCCTCGATGAGTTTCTTGGCGTCCTTAGAGAGCTTTTCGGGCATGTTCACCTTGATCCTGACATAGAGGTCACCACGCTTGTCCTTGCTCATAGGTACCCCCTTACCCTTCACCCTTAAGATTGTGCCAGTATTCGTGCCTTGAGGGACCTTGAGTACTATGTCGCCGTCTAGAGTCGCAATGCGGTGCTCGGCGCCTAGTAGAGCCTCAGAGAGCTTGATAGTGAGGTCCATGAGGAGGTTGTAACCCTCTTTCTTTAGGGTTGGGTGGCGACGCACATGTACCTTCACATATAGGTCTCCTGGCACCCCACCCTCTACAGTCTCACCCATAGCAGACATTCGGATCATCTGACCATCATCAATGCCTGGGGGTACGCTGATAGCCACCTCCTTCTGCTTCACCAGTTTGGAGTTGATAACCACCTTCCTGTCAGCACCAAAAACCGACTCGTGGAACGAGAGCTCGATGTCCACTGCAATGTCTCTACCCCTCCTTACTCGCCTACCGCCAAAGATTGATGAGAGTATGTCACCCAAGTCCCCTCCTTCGAATCCCGCCTGCGAGAAGTTGGAGAAGTCGAAGCCGAAGTCGTTTGGATTGAACCCTTGTCCTCCACCACCCATGCCACCAGTACTACCGAAGTTGTCGTACTGTGCGCGCTTCTGCTTGTCAGAGAGCACTGTGTAAGCCTCATTCAATTCTTTGAACTTGGCTTCGTCACCTGACTTCTTGTCTGGATGGTATTGATGTGCAAGTTTGCGAAAGGCCTTTTTGATTTCGTCCTCTGAAGCACCTCTCTCTATTCCTAATATTTTGTAATAGTCTTTAGACATTATTTAGCTTCTGATGTGTCTGCGTCCTTAATGTCTGGATTTTCAGTATTCTCAGTTGGTTTTGCTTCCTCTGCATTCGGTGTTGCTTGGTTCTTATTTAAGTACTCACCAATTTTCTGCATCTCGGTTGATAGAGCTTCGCTCGCTGACTTTATAGCATCTAGGTCTGTACCGTCCTTAACTTTCCTTAGGTCTTCAATCTTAGCGTTCACACCAGTCTTGATGTCTTCAGGTAGAGTTGGTGCGTCCTTGAGACCCTTCTCAGCGGTGTAGATAAGTTGCTCTGAGAGATTCTTGGCGTCGACGAGACTCTTCTTCTTCTCGTCCTCTGCTGCATTCATCTCTGCGTCCTTCTGCATCTTCTCAATCTCCTCTTTGGATAGTCCACTTGATGCCTCGATGCGGATAGACTGCTCCTTGCCTGTAGACTTGTCCTTGGCCTTCACTTGTAGAATACCGTTTGCATCTATATCGAAGGTGACCTCGATTTGTGGGAGACCACGAGGACTTGGTGGTATGCCGTCTAGTACGAACCTGCCAATAGACTTGTTGTCAGAAGCCATTGCTCTCTCTCCTTGCACGATGTGGATCTCAACCGATGGTTGGTTGTCTGCAGCAGTAGAGAATACTTGTGACTTAGCAGCTGGGATGGTGGTGTTCTTCTCAATCAACTTAGTAGCGACTCCACCCATGGTCTCAATGCCGAAAGAAAGTGGAATGACATCCAAAAGTAGTATGTCTTTAACATCTCCAGTAATGATACCTCCTTGTACTGCAGCACCGAGCGCCACTACCTCGTCTGGGTTGATGCTTTTGTTAGGCTCTTTGCCGAAGAAGTTCTTCACACTCTCGGCGATCTTTGGCATCCTGGTCTGACCTCCGACTAGTAGCACCTCGTTGATCTCTCCGACTTTAAATGGAGAGGACTCTACTGCACGCTTGGTGATGGTCATTGCACGATCGACGAACTCTTGTGCGAGCTCTTCTAACTTCGCTCTATTCATCTTGAGGAGTAGGTGCTTTGGACCTGATGCGTCTGAGGTGATGAATGGGATATTGATCTCGGTCTCTACTGCACTTGAGAGCTCGATCTTCGCCTTCTCTGCTGCTTCGTCTAGTCGCTGGAGTGCAAGCGCGTCTCCACGCACATCAATGCCTGACTCCTTCTTGTACTCGTCTGCAATCCAGTTAAGGATCTTCTGGTCGATGTCCTTACCTCCAAGGTGCGAGTCTCCATCTGTGGACTTAACCTCAACCACATCGTCACCAACCTCTAATATAGAAATATCAAATGTTCCTCCTCCGAAGTCGAAGACTGCGATCTTCTCATTCTTCTTCTTGTTCAAACCATAGGCGAGTGCCGCTGCTGTAGGCTCGTTGATGATGCGCTTCACATCCAAGCCTGCGATCTGACCAGCGTCCTTGGTAGCCTGTCTCTGAGCATCGTTGAAGTATGCAGGAACGGTGATAACCGCTTCTGTGACCTTCTCTCCCAACCTCGCCTCTACATCTGCCTTGATCTTTTGCAAGATCATTGCCGAGATCTCCTCTGGGCGGTAGTCCTTGTCGTTCATCTTGACCACTACCCCTCCTTGAGGACCTTCCTTAACCTCATATGGCACAACAGCCTTATCCTTCTGAGTAGAAGGTTCTGCGAAGGTGTGTCCGATGAAGCGTTTGATACCAAAGACTGTGTTCTTAGGGTTTGTTACCGCCTGCCTCTTCGCAAGTAGACCGACGAGTCTCTCTCCAGTCTTAGACACTGCGACAATAGAGGGTGTAGTACGAGCACCCTCGCTGTTCTCCATTATTTTTGGACTCCCAGCTTCCATAACTGCGACTGCTGAGAAAGTTGTACCCAAGTCGATGCCGATTATTTTAGCCATGGTTGTGTTGTTAGTATCTATTAATCTTGTACTCCCCTGTCTTTACAATAGCAGCGCGGAGAGTTTTGCCTGATAGTATATAACCTTTCTGCACTACTTCAAGAATCTGATTATCTTCCTCTGGATTCTCTGTCTCTACTACCCCTATCGCCTCATGGTGCTTGGGGTCAAACATCTCGTGGAGCGGATTCACCTCTTCCAGCCCGTGTGTTTTAAGAATCTTTAGGAGCTGCTTGTGTATTGGTTTGGATCCTTCGTCTCCGTGAGTCTCAGCGAGGGTGAAGCTGTCGAGTACCGGTATGAGCTCGCTCACTACATCGCTCTTAGCAAACTTTATAAACTCCACCCTATCGTCCTCGTCTCTCTTACGCAGGTTGACGAAGTCGGCCTTGGCTCTCTGCAATTCATTTAAGTATTCCTTGGCTTTCTCCTCGGCTGCCTTGAGCTTCTCCTTCAGTTTCTTAATAGTATCGCCCTGATGCTCTTCGGCTAGCACGGAGTCGTCCAAGTCTGACTCAGAATCTATCTGAATATCATCGTTTTCCTGCATAATTGCCCGCATTATAACCGGTTTTTACCTCTAAATCAAGAGGTGATTTAGAAACAATTAGTTTCTTTTAAACGAATTAAGAACCTTATTGTATGCATCAATATCTACTCTAGCCTCGTTCCCATACACATAAACAGGTTCTTTCAAATCAAACTCTTTTCGTTCTATGTACCTATTTAATTGCACGCTTACTACTGAGGTACCAGATAAAAACTCAAAACCTTCTCCATTTTCTCCTGCATCATAAGCCCAGCTAAAACCATAGCCATCGATATTACCAAGCTTTCTTGGTTCATAGAAATAAACTGACTTATTAGCCACCCTGTAAGGATAAACACTTTGTTTTTGGACATCCAGGAATCTATTCAAAGTTGAAGAGCTGTATGTGGTGTCATTGATTCTTATTTCCAACACTTTTATATCCTCTCCAAATCCATTAATACTGCCAGGATGGATAACTTCAATTGTTGAGAATGCCCACTTGTATTTTGGGTCATTTTGGGTAGTTTCCTTCAATGTGTAATCAGAGGGATACTCAAAACTGAACTTATATTTATCGTTTCTGTATGTCTTTTCTTTCGAAGTATCAATTGATTTTATTGTACGTAATATTCTCTCATAGGTATTAAATGGTTCTCCGGTTATTTGAGCTCTCCAGTTAGAGTCATTCAAATTAAAATAATAGTAATGCAATCTCCATTCATCATCACCCATTTGTCCTGTATATGTTTGATACTTAACTTTTATTAATGAATTCATTAGTTCAGATTCTGATTCAAGCCTCTTAAAGTCAGGTATCTTACAAACATCATTTTGTATTTCAAGGTTATAACCAATTGAAACCCTCGCGTATGGTAGCACACAGTCATTATATGAAGACTCGGAAACATAAGTGTCTACTATTTCATAAGTAACTTCCATATCTTTAGGGTACTTAAACTCAAAGCCCAACTCCTCGCTTCTATAAGTCAGCCAATCAGATAAATTATCCGTAGACGTCTGAGGGGTCTCCTTTAATAGTTCTGATGCATGAGGAATTACTTGTGGTTGGTTTATTTCAAATGTATCTGCGGTTTTATAGAAACTATAAAGACTCCAGGTGGTAATCAAAAGAAATACCAATATTAATCCAATCAATATTCTTCTCATGAATTAATTTTATCACAAACAAAAACCCGCCTTTCGGCGGATTGTTGTAACTATCTCTTACTCCACTGTGGAGACTTACGGGCCTTTTTGAGACCGAACTTCTTGCGCTCGACGGCTCGAGGATCTCGCTTGAGGAAGCCTTTAACCTTCAATTTACCTCTTAGGTTTTTATCATAAATCTCTAGTGCTCTAGCAATACCGTGTGAGACTGCTACAGATTGTGAGGAGATACCACCACCAACGACCTTTACTGTTACCTTGAACTTCTGAGTTACCTCTGCGGCATCAAAGGTTGATGTAACATTCCTTCTAAGCTCAGCAACTGGGAAGTAGTCCTCGAAAGGTCTCTCGTTAACCTCGATATGAGTCTTGGCTGCAGGTGTAATGCGAACACGAGCAATAGAGGTCTTCCTGCGTCCTGTTGCACCTATGTATCTCTCTGCTTTTTCTGCCATATATTTAGTCGGTGATTTTTAAATTCTTGATCATACGAGGTCGGAGCTTGTTCTTAGGAAGCATGCCAAGGACAGCGCGGCGAAGCACTTCCTTACCACCCTTCTTGTCGATCATCTGCTTCATAGAAGGAAGCTTGAGAGAACCTGGGTAACCAGAGTGTGAGGCGTACTTCTTATCAATAAGCTTCTTAGCGTCGAAAGACATTGAGTTAGCATTGGTCACCTCGATCTCCACCTCAGGCATTGTGTTCTTGGCGAAGTCAGCTCGGTTCTTACCCATGAGAAGTACCGCTAGCTCTGCTGCTAGTCGTCCTGGCTTCTTGTCTGTAGCATCGAATGTGTACTTCATATATTTATTTAAACGAATTCTATTACAGCCATCTTTGCACCATCAGAGTCTCTGCGCACAAGCTTGGTGATACGAGTGTATCCACCCTCACGCTTCTTGTAGGTAGTAGCAAGAGAACTAGCGATCTTCTCTGCGGCCATCTTGCCTACACGAGAGGTCAAAAGTCTCTTAGAAGCTGGAGTCTCCTTCTTCCCCATGGTTACCAGCTTCTCAACATAAGGCCTGAGCTCCTTGGCCTTAGCCTCGGTAGTCTTGATCTTGCCCTCGAGCACCAAGTTGTGCGCCAAAGACTTCATCAAGGCCTTTCTTTGGCCTGCTACTCTTCCGAATTTTCTGTTGGCGTTATGATGTCTCATGGGAGCACTAATTTATACACTATTTGAGCGTAATTCCAAACTCGCCCAAAGCTTTCTTGATCTCTTGGATGCCCTTTGAGCCTAGACCCTCGATCTCTAGGAGATCCTTCTCCTTCTTCCTTGCGAGGCCACCTAGGGTACGAATGTTGCCGTTGTTTAGAGCATTCTGAGTTCTAGAAGAGAGGTCTAGAGACTCAACTCTGGTCTTTAGGATCTCAGGGTCGAGTTCCGACTTAATGCCGTCATGATCTGCAGTAGGCATCGTCGACATAGGCACCTCCTCCTCCTTGAATCCAATGATAGCCTTCAACTGGTTGATCATGATCTCGATAGACTTGGTAAGCGCATCGTTAGATGAGATAGTACCGTCGGTCTCGATAGAGAGTTTTAGCTTGTTGAAGTCAGTTCTGTCACCAACGCGCATGTTCTCTACCTCGTAGCTCACTCGTCTAATAGGGGTGAAGATTGCGTCCAGTGCGATGAAGCCAATGTCCACTCTCTCCTTCTGTAATACATCCTTCTGGATGAATCCAAGACCCTTCTCTGCTCTCATCTCGATTTCAAGAGTTGTAGACTTGTCAGTGATAGTAGCGATGTGCTGGTCTGGGTTAAGGATCTCAACTTGGCCAGGAAGTTCGATGTCAGCGGCTGTAACCTCTTTGTCACCCTTGATCTTAAGAGTTAGTGTCTGAGCTTCGTCTGTAGAGAAGCGCATACGAACCTTCTTTAGGTTAAGAAGGATAGTGATTACATCTTCTTTAACACCGTCGATAACTGAGAACTCGTGTGAGACACCAGAAATTTTAACTGAGGTAATAGCGACACCAGGAAGAGATGAGAGAATAATCCTTCTCAAGCTATTGCCTAGGGTGTGACCGTATCCAGGGTAAAGACCCTCGATCTCATAAACGCCAGAGAGTCCCTCCTCAGAGACGATCTTTGGCTTCGAAGGTAGAAGAATTGTGTGATCTGCCATATGTTTGTTAAATAAATATTAAAATTATCGGCTATAAAATTCGATAACCGCACCAAGGTCAAAAACTGATGCACTCTTCTCATATACTGGCTTACCCATGACCTTCGACTCGGCCTTCTCTGGATTTACAGTGAGCCAAGCTGGCACAGGGGCCTGCTTGAGGCGCTCGTCGACGCCTAAGAAGAGAGCGCTCTTTTGGCTCCCCTCACGCACACTAACCACATCGCCCTCACGAAGCTCGATCGAAGGCACAGTCACACGACCACCATTAACAGTGGTGTGACCGTGAGAAGCCATTTGTCTTGCTTGGAGTCTGGTCTTAGCAAAGCCAGAGCGATAAAGAACGTTATCGAGTCTAGACTCTAGAGCCTGGAAGAGCTTCTGAGTTGGCTCTGGAGCGTGTAGAGATTTCTTCACATACTTGGCGAACTGCTTCTCAGTCACACCGTAGGAGAAGCGGGCTTTCTGCTTCTCTATAAGTTGCTTGCCGAACTCTGACTTTGGTCTAGTTGGCATTTGGTCGTTCTTCTCCTTCTTTGAGAGTGAGAGTGCGTACTTAGGGCCTTGAGTCTTCTCAAATATAGGGGCACCGAGTCTTCTAGCTAGCTTGTATTTTGGTCCAATTTTCATAAAATTTTTATTTATAGTGAGCTTGTCGAACTATGCTCTTCGAGGCTTAGGTGGTTTAGGACCGTTATGAGGCACAGGTGTCCTGTCTGTAATAGTAGTGAGGTTAATACCCTTAGAGATAAAGCCTCTGATAGCTGACTCGCGGCCAGAGCCAACGCCACGGACGTTCACACTGACTTCCTTAACGCCGAGGAGGAGTGCCTTGTCGCCGATAACCTCGCCAATCTTGGCCGCTGCGAAAGGAGTTCCCTTCTTAGCACCTTTGAAGCCTAGGGCTCCAGAAGTCGACCAAGCTACTACGTTACCCTTCTCATCAGCAAGAACAACCTTAGTGTTGTTATAAGTTGACTCGACATTGAGGATGCCTGTTTCTAGGCGCTTTTTGCCACTAGTCTTAGGCTGAGCCGCTACTGCTGGCTTTGCATCCTCCTTGCCCTCTGTTTCTATGATTCTTTTTTTACCCATATATTTTATGTCTTTTCTACTGCACGGCGACCAGTACCCATGGTCTTTCGGACGTTACCTCTTCTTGTACGAGAGTTGGTCTTGGTCCTCTGACCACGGACTGGCATACCTCTCTGATGTCTGACACCTCTGTAGGCCTTGATATCCTTAAGTCTCTTGATGTTTGCCTGAACTTCGCGCTTTAGGTCACCTTCGAGAGTAATCTTTTCTATAATAGATCTGATCTTGTTCTCCTCCTCAATATTTATATCCTTTGGTCTCTTAGACCTTTCTACCTTGGCCTCAGAGAGGATGGCTGCTGCACGGGATCTACCGATGCCAAAAAGGACAGTTAGTCCAATATCAATGCGTTTATCTTCTGGTATGGTAATTCCGAGTAATCTCATTTAACCTTGTCGCTGCTTGTGTCTAGCGTTAGCTTTGCAAATAACATACACGTATCCCTTGCGCCTAACAATCTGGCACTGACCGCACATTTTCTTGACAGATGCCTTTACTTTCATAGAGAAAACACATTGTAACCGAGTGCTAGTTTTCTGTCAACTAGGGCTCTACAGACGCTTAATAATGCGAGGCTTGCCTCCGTATGGCTCTAACTCAAGTATTACTCTGTCGCCTACAAGGACCCTGATTCTATGCAGTCTCATCTTGCCAGATAGGTAGGTCAAAATCTCTTCATCTGACCCATCAATCTTCACCTTAAACATGATGTTTGGTAGGGCCTCGGTGACTGTGCCTGTTCTTTCTAGCTCTTGGTTATGTGCCATTATTCCTGAACCTCTATCTTAATCTTTGTTTCGTCAGATGGGAAGCTCGACTTCCAGAAGGGTCTAATGACAGCAGATGCCTCTATGATAGATGGATACCCCTTAAGGATCTCAAATAGATCTGATTCTTCCTTGCCTTTGATGTCAGCGAGTAGAGAGGCTTCGTCGGTGATTGAGATAATGGTAGCTGATCCGATGAAAGAGAGCTTGATGGCTTGTGTACTAGTAGCTTCGGTATTAACTAGTGATGCGCTCAGCTTTGATGTATCAACGAAGTCGACTGGTGCGCCGACCTTATCAGCCCCAAGCTTCTGGACTGCCAAGTACTGAGCAAGATCAGTCTTCTTAAAGATCCAGGCGCTTAGGTCACCCCTTAAGGCCACCTTAGCCTTACCTTGACCTCCCGCCTCTGTTGGTAATAGTTCATAAGCAACTTTGTTAAGTCCTGGAAAGAGTATGTAGCCCTCTGGAGTCTGACCAAGAATCTGAGTATCTAAATCAGTCTTAACCTGTGTTTCAAGTGAGGTTCTTGCTCCGGCTAGAGCCTCTGCACTCACTTTCTTTCTCAAGCCAATGAATCCTCCAGACATATTAGTCTTAGATCTACCGTATACCTTACTAAAGCGTGGGGTTCCCTTAAGTCCAGGTAAAGTGAAGTCGGAGAGTGTGATGTTGTACTCCTGACCAGGCTGATCAGCTACAACCTCAACTTCCAAGTTGCTTTTAGCCTTAACCGTTACATCGGCCTCTAATCTAAACACCTTACCATCAGAGGATTCGAAGCGAGTACTCTTAACCAATTGCTGATCTGTAGATTGCTCGTTATAAATAGCGATGCGACCCTTAGCCTTCTCAGAAACAGTTTCGTCACCAGTAGCTTCCACCTCGATGCTCTTAGTGCTGGAGAGCTTTATGGTGCTATAGACCAAAGCACTCGTACTTGCATTTGGGTAAGCAGAGTATGTGTCATTTGCGAAGGCAACTGATGTTACCTTGGGCTTGTAGGTTAGCACTGCACCATTCCTTAGTGTAATAAACATAAGAACGATAAGAACGGTTACAAGTATGCCACCAACTATTTTCTTTGTGCTCTTGTGCCTTGCTGGCTCTACATCACCATAACTGAGTCTGGGCTCAGACCTGAAAACATTTGATGCACTAATAGGAGTGCTGACAGGTGCCCTTTCTGGCACAACCGCTTCTCTAGGTATTTCTCTTGCCTCTCGTACAAACGAAGGCCTTACATCATCAGTTTTCCTGATTGGTATTGGGATGTCTCGGATACTCTTTCTACTTGAATGAACTACATCTTCTATTTTCTTTGGCATTTGAGTAAATTGTATATTAGCTAATCAAGTTTGCAAAGGAGGACAAGAGTAAAATTCTTTCGTCCTTAGACTCTTTGGCACTATTCTCCACCAACTCACGTGTAAAGGTGTTTGTGTCCCCAATAAGAATAATATTCTTGTCTGGGAAAACACTTTCCAAAAAAGTTTTCATCAGCTTTCCGAATTTTGGGTCAGTAACTAAGAAGATCGAGTAGGGTACCTCAGCGCTCTGCATGATCTTTTGGCTGACGTCTGACCACATGTCTCTCCAGACTGTCTCATTCTCTGTAAGGATCCTGTCTATTGACTCAGTAGTGGTCTTGTCTAGAGCTCCTTCGGCGAAGAGAGTCAGGTAGGAGCTTGCTACCTCTCTTGGAATATTTAACTTCCCGGCTACGGCCTCAATAATTGACGCTGGACCGAATGGCAAGTTCGCATTAAGAGCCAGGTTATTGTGTCTGAGGAACAAAACATCAGTTATATGAGTGGTCATGTTGATCAGAAGAGCCGAGTGTAGATTGTTGAAGGAGTGAGAAAGCACTTTATAGAAGACATACATGAAACTATGCATCACGACACCCTTCTTTAAAGCCAGAGTCCTAATTATCTGATCCTCAATTTTTGTTAGTAGGTCCTTGGTGGATGCACTAAGAATGAAGCTGATCTCAACCTCACTCACTTTCTCCGACTTCGGCTCTGATGCGGGGTAGCCGTTCATGTATAGGTCCATGACTGCAGATTCGAAAATCTCGCTCTCCTCTGCAAAGCTCTCCTTCAAACTATTTTGGAAGATACTCTTCTCCTCGTTGATTACACCGAGCATAAACTTTTTATCAAAGACAAACTCTTCTTCCTTCTTGATCTCAACAGTCTTCAAATATGAGTCGACCCATGGTGAAGAGAAGGTAATGACAGCCTTGTCCACCCTAACCTTCTTCATCAAAGAAACCTTCTTCACTATAAAGTCGAGAACTCCGCCAAGCGAAGTGAGCACAGCCTTGTCAGGTGAGAAGGACGCGTCCTTAACCTTGAAATTGTACTCAGACTCGAAGGCCGTGAGCACTCGAGGCACCTTACCCTCGCTTGTAGCAACAAGTGCTCCGGAGGTAGAACCAGAGGAAATGTCGACGACTAGAATATTAAAGTCCTTTTTCCCACTAAACCAAGGTGACATAACTCTATTGTAGCAAAGCTACATTATAAAAGCGTTGCTTTGATGCGTCTAACTCCTGCTGACACTGCTTCCTCTTTATCAATCTTGAACTTACCGAGTTCGCCAGTGTTCTTAACATGTGGCCCACCACAAAACTCTTTGGAGTAATCCCCTATCTTGTATACCGAGACTTGGTCTGGATACTTCTGGTCGAAGAAGTGTAATGCACCCATCTTAACCGCATCATCTTTACTCATAACCAAGTTCTCCACCTGAATAGACTCCTCTATTTTACTATTTACTATTTCTTGGACTTTTTGTTTTTCCTCGTCTGTCATCTTTCGAGAGAAGGAGAAGTCGAACCGCAGTCTCTCTGGAGTAATGTTTGAACCCTTTTGACTTACATCATTACCCAAGACATCTCGAAGTGCTTGATGTAGTAAGTGTGTGGCAGTGTGGTACCTCACCTCAATCTCTGAGTGACCAGCAAGCCCACCCTTGAACTTCTCTACTGCTCCTGCGCGTGAGAGCTCTTGATGCTTCAAGAACTTTTGCTTGAAATCCTCTTCGTCTATTTCCATTCCCTTATCTTTCGCAAGTTCTTTAGTTAGCTCAAATGGGAATCCGTATGTTGTAAAGAGATCAAAAGGATCTGCACCTTTCTCAAACTGCTTGAGACCTTCTTTTAGAGTTTCCTTAAACTTGTTTATCTCAGTTTCAATAACATTTTTAGTAAGATCTCTATTCAAAACATAGGAACCATAAACAGGATGGTCAATTATAGTTTCTGATACCCTAATCAAATCAATCAAGTCCAAACCTAGTTTCTGTGCATGCACAAATGATCTTCTAAGCAACCTTCTCAAAATATAGCCTTGGTCAGTGTTTGAAGGTACAACTCCATCAGAAATTATAAAGACTGAAGCTCTTATATGATCAGCAATAATCCTTGATGACACATCGTTTGTTGTTTTGCCAAGCGTCTTAAATATAGGTCCAAATATATCTGTGTCATATGCAGTCTTCTTGCCTTGCATAACAGCAGTCATGCGCTCTAGGCCTGCACCTGTGTCGACATTCTTGCTCTTTAGCTTCTCTACAACCTTGCCATTCTCCTTCCTAAACTCCATGAAGACATCGTTCCATATCTCTACCAGTTCCTCTTTCTTCACTGCTTCTAAAAACTTTTCTTTACTCAAATCACCTAAGCCGTCAGTAAGGTCGTAGAACATCTCTGTGTCTGGCCCACATGGACCATTCTCTCCAGCACTCCACCAATTATCTTCTGCACCTAATGCATAGATGCGATGCTCGGGTACACCTAAACTCATCCAAATTTTCTTTGATTCATCATCAAATGGTGCATCCTCATTACCCTCAAAGACTGTGACATAGAGTTTATTCGGATCTAAGCCAAGACCTTCTTCTTTGGAAGTGAGGAACTCATAGCTCCACTTAATAGCATCTTCCTTGAAATAATCTCCGAGAGACCAGTTACCAAGCATTTCGAAGAAGGTGAAGTGTCTGTTGTCCCCCACATCGTCTAGGTCTCCTGTGCGAACACACTTCTGTACATCGACAAGACGCTTGCCCTTAGGGTGTTCCTCACCAAGTAGGTAAGGCACTAGAGGATGCATACCAGCTGTAGTGAAGAGCACTGACGCATCATTCTCAGGTACAAGAGATGCACTAGGGATCACAGCATGCCCCCGCTTCTCAAAAAAAGATAGAAACCGTCTCCTGATCTCGGTTGATTCCATGGCGCTAATATAGCACTAAATCAGTGTTTTCAGAACTTTGAAGTCCTCAAAAAGAGTGGGTTTAAGACTCTGGTTATATATAGCCGCAGCTGGATGGAAGAGAGGTACAAATCTGAAGCCTTTTGAGGAAATTAGCACTTTACCGTGTAGATCAGATATCGCCTGTATCTTCTCATCTAGTCCATAACGCCTCATCACATACTCCATAGAGAATCTGCCGAGTGTGGCGATCACCTTGGGCTTCATGCTCTCTATTTGTTCGTCTAAAAGTGGTCCGTAGAGCTCGATCTCCTCTGGCTTGGGGTCTCTATTTTTGGGAGGTCGATCCTTAACAATGTTTGTTACATAAACACTATCTCTGTCCAAGCCAATAGACGAAAGTAGTTCGTTTAGCACTTGTCCTGCTCGGCCAACGAATGGACGACCTGACTTTGCTTCCTTCTCACCAGGTGCCTCGCCAATAAACATTATTTTTGCAGCATTACTTCCCTCACCTATTACAGGGAAGTAACCTCCGACTCTTCGTAGGTCCGCCAACTCACCCCTCAAGTTCTGAAGCCTTTCTTCGATATTCACAGTGTTCACATTGTACTCCGGGCTTAGGTAACTTGTCTGTATCAATAGTTTTTCTAATTTTCTCCAATATTTCAGGTATCCAGTCATCCTTACCTTTATAAGGGATTAAGGAGATTGCGAATTCAAGTTTACCGTCAAAGGACTTCTTGTCTCTCTTGCCATTCACATACACAAAGTAGCCAGTGTCAGACACCTTGAAGCCGTTCTGGCGAAGTAGCCACTGATAAATCTCCATCTGTCTTCTGTACTGATCATGCCATATGGAATCATCTAGGTCTCTGATCTCTTTATCTTTAGAAGTGGCCTTGTAGTCGACAACAATGAGTTCGTCGTCATCATTCTTCCAGATATCATCCACTGCACCGAAAACAAATAAGTTACTTTCCTTGTGTAAATGTTGTACACCGGTGAAGTTGTGTCTCCAGGTCTCCATTTTCTCGTGTTGGAACGGTATTGCCTTAACCTTATAGTGCTTGAGAAGTGGATGGATACTTTGTGCCTCTCTATGAATATCAAATTCTTTTTTTAGCAGGTGATCAACTGCGTTGTTTAGAGTAAAGGAAGGCATAGAGGGTCGCTTAACACCCTTTACCACGTCGAGATAAAAGCACCTCGGGCACATGGTGAAGAGATCGATCTTGGAACGGGAGACCTTCTTTACCTCACTCATTTTTTCCTAGTAATGAAATGCTCAAGTGTCCATAGGAGGGTGAAGACAATAAGAGTAATAAAGGTGGTGAAGATGGCGAGCCCAACTTGGCCGAAGCCGACTGCCATACCTATACCAGCTGAGACCCAGAGGCCGGCTGCTGTAGTGAGTCCAGTAAGTTCGTGATTTTGGAAAATAATTACCCCTCCACAAAGGAAGCCTATTCCCATGATGATACCTGCTGCAGTACGCATAGGGTCTAGGTTGACCATACCACTGTCTGCCAAGACGAGTTGAGAGAGGATAACAAAGAGGCACGAGCCCATAGAGACGAGACCATATGTACGCATCCCAGCTGTCTTGTGGGCAATGGTTCTCTCAAGTCCGATGATTACCCCAAGGGCGAGTGCTATCAAAAGATGCCAGTACTGTGGAGCTAGTGCTTCTGTCATTGTAATTGTTCTATATGTTTTTTAAATATTAAATCAAGCAATTCGGGATTCTCTTCTATCATATCTTGCAAGTTGCCTTGCTCGGGATAGTTCCATCCTATCATGGTGAGCTTCTGACAAAGACCGTAGTGAAGTGCTGTTGAGGAAAACTTGGTGTTAGTAATAAGCCACCCTTCATCTAACTTTCTATCCCTGCCGCCATAATGATGCATGTTGTCCTTCAAATCGTCGAAGCGAGCCTTAACATACAGAGCTACCTTGAGATCAGACTTGATACCAAGACCGTTGTGGAACTTGGCCTCAACCATGACGAGCTTCTCGTCGTTCCAAGCTACGACGTCCATCTCGTGAGGTACACAACCTCCAAGTACTGTCTGTCTAGTGAGAGTTTCAAAACCCTTAGTTTTAAGCACCTCTGCTACGAAATCTTCGAAGGGGAACCCTGTCGGTCCCATATCAAGGAGTGCTCGCCTTACAGAATATCTCTGTGCCACTGGCCTCTGCATCTCTACAAGATGCTTGAAGGCGCTCTTGTATATCTCTCGAGTTGTCATGCCCTCGCGAAGCTCGTTCATCACGAGAGCTATCACTGCGTCTGCTGCCTCCTCACTAGCCCTCGCTCTAATTAGCGAGGTTCTGAGTTTGGATGGGTTGAAGGTCTCTCTTGTCCCATCTGCCTTAATAATGTCTGTCATTTAGGCAATTATAGCACCCCCAAGGCATCTCTCTCCAGAGTAAAATACTATGGACTGGCCCGAATCAACTGTCTGAGGCTCTAGGAACTTCACAGTGTTTTTTTCTAGACTTATTTTGAATCTTGATTGTCGGTACCTGATTCTTGCCTCTACATTTGTAGATAGATTGTTGGAAACTAGATTTTGTCTCTCTACACTTACCTCTCCTGACTTGCTCTTGAGTATATCCTCATCATTGTTTGACACAGTAATAGTGTTTTCCTTTATGTTCTTACTTACAACATAATATGGTTTAGAATCAGAACTCTTCTCGTTTATATCGAAGCCATGCCTCTCGCCCAGAGTATAGTAGAGCGCCCCAGTATGGGAGCCAATAATATTGCCCTTAGTATCAAGCACACTCCCAGGCTTCGTCTCAATGTAGTGTGAGAGGAACTCTTCAATGTCCACATCTCCAATAAAACATATTCCCTGACTGTCCTTCTTCTCTGCGGTATGAAGGCCGTACTTCTTAGCAATCCTTCTCACTTCATCCTTCTTAAGATGCCCTATGGGGAAAAGCACATGCTCTAAGTCACTCTTGGTCAACGTCCAAAGGAAGTAACTCTGATCCTTCTCCTTATCCACTCCTTCATATAATTCGTTGTCAATATTCCGAGCATAGTGGCCAGTGGCTATGTAGTCAGCACGCATGGCCTTAGCCTTGTCCCAAAAGGCACCAAACTTCACCTCACGATTGCACATGACATCTGGGTTTGGAGTTTTACCCTTTCTGTACTCTTCTATCATGTAATCAGCAACACCTTTCTTGTACTCATCTTCAAAGTCGAAGAACAGGAATGGGATGTTGAGCTTTGCTGCCACTCTCATAGCATCTCTCCTTTCATCTCTCCAAGTGCATGGCAAAAAGTCCGGTTGCCAAACCTTTATAAATACTCCAGTGACGTCGTACCCCTGCTCCATAAGTAGTGCGGCCGAAACAGCTGAGTCCACTCCGCCAGAGAGTCCTGCAAAGACTCTACCCTTAGAGGTATTTCTTGATATTTTGGATGTGTTCATCAAGGGTCCTAGCATAATGCGTCTTGCCTTCTTTGTCACTGATGAAGTAGAGATATGGTGAGGTCTTAGGATTGAGAGCTGCTTCTATCGAAACAAGTCCTGGGTTATTAATAGATCTCTCGGGCAAACCAGGTTCTTCGTAAGTAATGGGGGCTGAATCCACTTGGAGTGCCATACCTATTGAGAGCCTCTTCCAGAGAATGCCCGAAACAATCTCTTTATCCTCTTTGGTTTGCACTTCGCCCTCGATAAGTGAGGCCATAATAATAATTTCTTCCATTGTATGTTTCGAAGAATCTAACTGTTCTTGTACTGAATGAATTTTGTCTTCGAAATTTCTATTCAATATTTCTATTACATCTTCTGCTCTTGCACTAACTTTCACAAAGTAAGTATCAGGAAAAAGATATTGATCTAATGAAAGAGTCAAAAACTTTTTATCATCAAATAATGGGAACTCCTCGTCAAATAGATCTGCAATTTCTTGGTTACTGAAGCCTTCTGGTATTGTAACCTTCACCTCATCTATGTTGTGCTTGCCCTGCACCACTCGCCGAGCAAGACTCAAGCTACTCTCCCTGTAGTGTAGATAATAATCCCCCGCCTTAACTCCAGACTGTGTTCCCAGAAGAGCAACAAATACTTTGAACAGTGACTTTGATCTAATGACTTCAGTAGATTCCAGTGATTCGCTTACTTGATTTAGAGTGAACCCTTTCTCAACACTTATAATACTGTGTTCAGGAAAATTACTAGGTGCGGAGATAATGTGAGCGGAGAAAATTACAAACAAAAAAAGACCCACGATCAAATATATTTCTCTGTCTCGAAGAATTTCTTTCATCAAATAGGTAGGTTCGCTGGAGCCTCGGCCTTCTTCGAAGGAATACGGGTAAGGGTTGGAGTACCAGCTACTTCGCCTGGGAAGTGGAATACGGTAGCGATCTCCTCTGTAGTGAGAATGAATGGCTTGCCTCCAATGTGCTTGAATGGTAATTCGAAGTAAGAGCGCCTCTTGTAGGCTTCGAGGAGTTCTCTTTCGTTATTGGCCTTTTTCTTGCCGAATGGATCTTGCCAAGGATAGTCGTAACCTGCACCGAAGCTTGGCCTAAATCCGTTCAAAGCATTTGACCCAAATTGGGTAATAGATCCAATGACTCCGCCAATGTTCGCTGGGTTGAAGGCGTCCTTCTCAGCAATATAAGCGGCTCTAATGGCGGTGTCGAAGGCAAGCTTCCCAGTTGTTCTCTCGATAGCCTTAACCAAATCCTTCTGACCCTCAGACATGTGTTGACCACTAACGTTCTTCTCTTCCGCTGACTTGAAGCGTCCTTCTTTGAGAATTTTAGCAATCTCCTTCTCTACATCCTTCTTCCAATCTGGTTTAACCACTATGCGACCGAGTTTTAATCCTTCCTTGGCATGTCCGCGAATCAAAATTTGTATCCACGCTTGCTCACCCTTCTTAAGTGAGCCTAAGTACTCTATGACTGAAACCATTGGATCTATTTTAAATTCTTCCTTAGGATCCTTGTCTAAACCATAATCAACATATGTCTTTATAGGATAAGCGTCTGGCTTAGTCAGAGTAAACTGGCCAAAGTAACCGATACTCAACTTTTCTGGATTTCTCTTTACAGACATCGAGTAATCCTCCGCCTCATGTATCTCAATGTTTGGGAACTGAGCGTAAAGCTGTGCCTCGACTCGTGCCCTAAAGCCTTTATGCATCCAAATGAAGAACTTCACTGCACCACCAATAGATACAAGTTCCAACGAAAACCACGGTCTCACCCTACCCTTCATATACACATCTATAAGAGTGCCGGCACTTGTCTGGTGCAAGTGGTTCAAGAAGAGTTCCATCGCTAATGGCGACTTCATTTGTTCTCTAGGTAGCTTAACTTCAAGAAGCACGCTGCCTTGTGACGCTATCCATTCGCGCCTCTTCAGATTCATCCAAATATCAAATGCAATTGTTATCAAAACAATAGGTATCCACACTGGTGCGGAGACATAAAGCACGTCTAGTATCTTAAGATAAAAACTTGGGTTCCTGAGTAAGTCGAAGAACTCTTCTAGCATCCCTTTATTTTACCTCAAATTAGGCAATGTTGTAACGACCTTCTTTGTCCTTCTTGAAATACTTTGGGTTTTGAAGATTAACCATAATAGTATTTTCCTTCACGTATCGTTCTTTGAGAACTTTCTTGATTATGTCTTCCTTAGTTAGAGGTCCGTTCTTATCAATGATCTTCTTGATCACATCCTTTACAACACCAGACATATAACCCCACTCAGCAAGTGCATAGAGACCTCGACCTACAAGGACGAATCGTGGATCCTTGATAAGTTCGTTATGAGTAGTAGCTACATGTGCCTTCTTGTTGAAATATTGCGAAATTGCCTTAGCCACCTCCTTGAAGTGGATCGGTGAGCCATGCTTCCTGATAACGAGGAAAGCGTAGTCACGCATGCCCTTAGCATTAACATTTGGAGAGTCGGTACGACCCCACTCACCAAGAGGATTCTTGCCGATCTTGTTTGATATTGAGAGCCAACGCTTGATGACTTCATCGTTCTTGTACTTGTCGTTCATGTCCTTAACCTCCTCCAAGAAATCATCAATAAGGTCAGCCTCAAGAACCAGCTCGTCATCTGAGAGCTTTGAATAAAGCTTCCTTAGTGATGCATGAATACGCTTGGATAAATCTGAGTCCACATGCCAGCGATGCTTGAACTCCTCGTCCTCCTTCTCACGCATAAATTCCTCACCAGCAACGAGTAGAAAGTGAATGTGGTTCTGACCAGACTCATCCTTCGCAAGATGCTTTAGGAGATCCTTCTCAGACACAAGACCTCCAAGTTCTACTACTACAGCCTTAAGCTCATCAAACACAACCTGCTCCGACTTGTACTCCTTAGACTTCCTTATAAGCGAGAGAGAGTGGTTCTCGATCTGTCTAACTCTTTCGCGAGTAATACCGTATTTCTTGCCTATCGCATCGAGAGTCATGCGAATAGATTTTGCCCCAAGACCGTAACGATTTTCGACCACATCAGCTCCTCTTTTATTGAGGACAGAAAGGAGGCGTTTGGTAACCGCCTTTGGTTTAAAGCTTAATGTGATCTTTTCGCTCATATAGCTTCACCTATTTGTATCACCCCCTTGACATAGTGTCAAGCCACCACAATATTCACAACTTTTCCCGGGATTACAATCACCTTTTTGACCTCCACTCCCTCTAACCACTTTGATACATCAGTGTTAGATAGAGCTAATTTCTCAATTTCATCTTGATTTTGATCTTTGGAGACGACTATTTGGGCTCTTACCTTACCATTTACTTGGACTACCATGGTTATCTCACTTTTTATCAATTTGGACTCATCATGTGCAGGCCAAGGTGTTGCGTGAACAGATTCACTGTGGCCGAGAGTACCCCAGAGTTCTTCTGTCATATGTGGGGCAAAAGGTGCTAGAAGTTTGAGCAATGCTTCATACTCGTCTTTGGTAACACCTCCACGCTTCTCTAGTGTGTTCGTGTATATCATCAGTGAAGAGACTGCCGTGTTGAAACTCATGTTCTCTATATCCTCACTAACCTTCTTGATCACACTATTCATCTCAAAATTGTCATCCACTGATAGATCAGACCAAGCAGAACTATTGAGTCTCCATACTTTCTCTAAAAATCTTCTTGGTCCCACAAGACTTGCCTCACTCCACGCTATTGCTTGCTCGAAGGGGCCCATAAACATCTCATAAACACGAAGAGTATCTGCGCCGAATTGTTCTATAACCATGTCGGGGTTCACCACATTACCTCTAGACTTACTCATCTTCTCTCCACCTTCACCGAGGATGAAACCGTGTGAGGTGCGCTTCTTGTATGGCTCGCTAGTCGGCACGAGTCCGATGTCGAACAAGAATTTGTTCCAAAAGCGCGAATAGAGAAGGTGGAGAGTGGTGTGTTCCATACCACCGTTGTACCAATCGACTGGTGCGAAGTACTTGAGAGCGTCTTTAGATGCAAATGCCTCATCATTCTCTGGGTCCATATAGCGGAGGAAGTACCATGAGGATCCTGCCCAGTTAGGCATGGTATCTGTTTCTCTCTTGGCCTCGCCTCCGCACTTTGGACACTTGGTGTTAACCCACGAATCAATCGATGCAAGTGGTGACTCTCCGGAATCAGTTGGTTGGTAATTTTCTACCTCAGGCAGGAGCACTGGCAGGTCGCTCTCTGGTACTGGCACTACTCCACACTTAGCACAGTGTATTACTGGTATTGGCTCTCCCCAGTATCTCTGACGACTAAAGACCCAGTCACGAAGTTTGTACTTAACCACCCTCTTGCCAAAGTCCTCGAACCCCGCCTTCTTATAATCTGTAACGATTGGCAAATTATGCTTCTTGGCAAAAACCATATCTCTCTCGTCGTCCGCTGGCACACCCATAATGGCGCCTGTGCCGTAGTCGGAGAGCACATACTCTGCCTCCCATACTGGGATCTTCTCCTTTGTCGCAGGGTTTGTAACGTATCTACCTGTAAATTTATCTTCCTTGCCCGAGACAACAAGAAAGGTTGCGCCATATATAGTGTCGGGACGAGTAGTATAGATCTCGATATCGTCAAACTTTATGAGTGCCCCCTCACTCTTACCTATCCAGTTTCTTTGTTGAGCCTTAACTCTCTCTGGGTAATCCACAGTATCGAGGTCTTGAAGCAGCTTTTCTGCATAATCAGTAATCTTGAGCATCCACTGCTCCTTATCTCTCATCTCCACCTCTGTGCCACACCTCTCACACTTGCCGTCTACGACCTCCTCATTAGCGAGACCGATCTTGTCCTTCGGGCACCAGTTGATAGGCATCTTCGTCTTGTAAGCCAAACCATGCTCCAAGAATTTAAGGAAGATCCATTGAGTCCACTTGTAGTACTTAGGATCAGTAGTATCGACCTCTCTAGACCAGTCGAAGGATATACCAAGCGCCTTTAATTGGCGTCTATAATTTTCTATATTTTTTTTCGTTGTGACGGAGGGATGGATACCTGTCTTCAATGCATAATTTTCTGCTGGTAGACCGAACGCGTCCCAACCAATTGGATAGAGTACATTAAGATTCTCTCGCCTACGCTTGCGAGAGACTATATCCATAGCGGTGTAGCTCCTTACATGTCCAGTATGAAGACCCTCGCCAGATGGGTAAGGGAATTCTATAAGCGAGTACCACTTAGGCTTGGCGGAATCCTTAGTTGCATTGTTCTGACCAGTTTCGTCCCACTTGTCCTGCCACTTCTTCTCTATTTCTTTTGGATCGTACTCCTTCATCCGTAATTACTTCTTAACTACTGGGTAAAGCACAGGATCAATAGTACGAGAGAAACATTCTTGCCCGGACTTGTGGTCCCAATTCTCCCCAACACCACCATTGTAGTACACAGGTTTTGCCGAGATAGAAGCTATATCTATTCCACTATTCACTGGTATACCCTTCCTTGTCTCTCTGTTAAAGTCCGCACAAAGTTCGAAAGTTAGAGTGCCGGTACTCTTGTAGTCATACGCCTTACCTGTTTGAGAATCCACTGGCAACTTTTGGTAGCTTAGAGAGTCCTCTAAGTCTGCGAGTGCTCCTGGTAACACACCCTTCATTTGGAAATGGTTAATAACCTGCCACTGAATACCCTGTAGGTCAGTTATCTTCTTCGCATCGTAACGATATGCTCTCTGGTCCGCTGGCGATCCAATGACCATGAAGCCAACAACTATGGATGCAACAGTAACGATTAGTGCGCCAACTCTCCAAACATTTCTTTCCGTACTTTGTATAAGATTCTTTATTTCGCGGAGATAATATGCGAAGACTCCTCCAGAAATTACAATAAGAGTAAGGATCTTCAACATGAATCCTGTTGTTAGTTCCTGACCATCGAGGTACATATAGATCACTGTGATGAGATCTCCAGCAACAATGGCTCCTGCGAGGAAGATAGTGATGTATCCGAGCAATCTTCTTAGTGTTGCCTCGCGCAAACTTGGGTCAGTTATATACATCTTCTCCAATACTCGGGAAATTAGAAGAAAAATTGGCAAAGCCACGATAAGAGTAGCTACTTGGAAGCTAATAGATGGGAATGCGTACATGTACGCGTCAGTAACTCTAGGATAGGCAAAGTTGATTACCTCAAATAACAAAGTAATAAGTGCTACTACACTGGCATAGAAGCTAACCATAGCACCCAAATGCAAGAAAAAGTCCCTTGCGGTTGTTTTTGTGTTCATAAGGCTATTATACCAAAATTGAGTTATAATTTCCCTGTCCCCAACCAGGAGTCTTAGTGGCTGCTAAGAAGCGTCGTTCCAAGAACTATCGCTACCACGAGCCCCGCCAGACCCACTGCCACTGCTGTGGAAGATCGCTCAAGAAGCGTCGTCGTTGAAAGACACCCCAATCGGAGCCCGCTCCGATTTTTTTATACCAAAAATTCGATGACGTCTCCGTCCTGTACCACATATTCCTTACCTTCTATTCTTACCCAACCCTTGGCCCGAGCGGCAGCATACGAACCAGCTTCTATGAGTTTGTCATAAGCTACAACCTCAGCACGGATAAACTTCTCCATAAAATCAGTATGTATAGATTTCCCTGCCTCCGGCGCAGTTGCATTCCTCTTGGTGGTCCAGGCACGAGACTCCTTCTCGCCGGTAGTTAAGAAAGTGATGAGATTCAAAAGGTCGTAACTTGCTTTGATAAGTTGGTCGAGTCCGGTGCCGAAGATAGCATCTACTTCTATATATGGTCCTGGGATCTTATCCAGAACGTCTCTCTTGTTCTCTGCAACTTCTGAAGTGTTTACCACATAGAGTACCGGTTTCTTGATACCTGCTGCCTCGAGCTCCATGTTGATAACCTCAATATCGAAGAGTGGATCAACCTTGTCGTGCACGTGGATGATATCCTTATCTTCAAAGATACGTACAACCTGAATAATAGCATCCACCTCACGGATGTTTTGGAGAAATTTGTTGCCGAGCCCTGCACCTTCTGATGCACCCTTAACAAGTCCTGCAATGTCGACAAACTCAACAACTGCGGGGATAATCTTCTTCGACTTACTCATCTCACCTAGTCTATCTAGTCTCTCGTCTGGTACAGGCACAATACCAACAGATGGGTCTATGGTACAGAAGGGGTAGTTCTCCGCCGGCACACTCTTCTTTGTAAGTGCGTTGAAGAGGGTCGACTTCCCCACATTTGGCAAACCAACGATACCGATTGACAGACTCATATTGAGTCAGTATTGTATCGAAAGATTCGAACTTTCACAAGGAGTAACGATGTTCGTAGCGCAAATAATTATCCCGAGTATTGTTCTGACTCTATACCTCCTCCTAACTGCTTGGTTGCTTAATCAAGCCCATAAGTCTGGGGCAAGGATGGCGCAGATGCTCTATGAATCACGAAGGATCAACTCGACAGCAGATTGGATTAGGTGGTATCTAAAGAAGTTGAGAAATCCGTATCTCATACTTCTCAAAATCGTGACGGTAGTCGCACTAGTGATGATCCCCCTTCACAGCGCATATGTCGTCACTTGTGTACTGATCATTTTCTGCTTTGACCTGATGAGGCTAGCGGGTGGAAAACAATACCTTCACGGGTCAGCTCATCAATCGCAGTCTAGCTAACTGCGATTTTATTTTGCTTTTTTACCGAGGTTATTAACCTTTCTCTTCATCCTCTCACTCTGCCACATACCAAAATGTTTGAGGTAACCAAATTTGTAAACACGCACAGGAGAGAAACCAGAGAATCCCAAGATGCCCTTTCTAAGCTCGTTTGTAGTATCGCCGAACATGATCCTCTGGATTATTGGCATTGTATCTGAGGTCACGACCATAGTAGCCGAGCGACCCTTGAGGAGCTTCTGCCACCAATTGCCGTTGTGGGTAAAGTGGTATGCAAAGCCGGGTAACCACACGCGGTCCATTAGACCCTTAAGTAAGGCGGGCATGGTAGACCACCAAGATGGATAAAATATGACGAAGTGATCAGCCCACTTAACATTTTCTTGGAAGATCTTGAGGTCTGGCTCTAGCTCTTGGATAGTCTTGTACCCCTTGTGGAGTATGGGGTCGAACTGCATATCACCAAGGTTCATCCTGCGAGTCTCATGTCCAGCCTCTTCTGCACCTCTTTCATATTCGCTTGCGAGAGTACCGTTCAGGGTATCCTTGTCTGGGTGACCAAGTAGTATAAATATTTTCTTTTTTTTCATTGTTACCTATTCGTTATTCCTAATTCATCATCAAACCCTGTAACTCCTTCTGATTTTCTCTCATGACAGCCATAGTGGCCTCGATCTCTGACTGACCACTCTTCTTCCTCTTTTCGATCTGGTCTCCAATCTTCTTGAAGAAGTCTGGGTTCTTCTCTACAGCACCAATAATGGCTTTCCTTTGTGCTTCGGGCAGGCTCTTTAGCTTATGCTCAAGAACCTTCTTCATCATGAAGTTCTGTATTTTACCCATTTACTTTAGGAGTTAAGCTGCTGACTTAGGAAGAATCTTGTACATTCCTGTACCGCAAGTTGAGCAAGTACCCTTTGCTGCTGGGCGTCCAGGTTTGATCTCAACTTTCTGTACATCCTTCATCTCACGTTTCTCTTTGCACTTAACACAGTATCCAATGACTTTTTCGTCCATGTGGTTATATTATTCTATTACCCACTCATTATAGCACGTTTTGAGCTCAAATTGTGCTAGTCTAGGTATAGACTTAACTTACGGAGTTCCAAATAGCCCGTCCTATTGAAGCAAGTCCAGTTGTCACGGGTGAGGATGCAAAAAAGATTCTGAAGGAGATCAGAGAGGGCACCCCACTCACTCCTGAGCGCATAGAGCTCTTCAAGAGAGCCGATGAGATCTTCCGCAACTCTGGATCGATCTTCCGCATGAACCGCGAGACTTCCTGAGTCTCGTTTTTTCTTTTGTGGTCACGGATATTTTGTTCGCCGTCGCTCACAAAATTCCTCGACCCCGGCTCGGTATCTCAAACTACTGTTTTCGATAAACCTCCGCCTTCCACAAAAGCACAAAATCCTGCGCAGGCAGGATTCTTGTGTCTTTTGTGGACCCTATCGGATTCGAACCGATGACCTCCTCATTGCAAATGAGGCGCTCTACCAACTAAGCTAAGGGCCCTTCGATGAACTCAGGACACTATCCTACAAGGCACAATATTAACCAACAAAGGCATAAAAATCAACATATACTTGACATTAGAATAACTATGTGATAGTATGTTTAGTAGAGATTCAGATCTATAACTCTATTCATTGAGGCTCTGATGCCATACATTCTGCTTTCGGTCCTACTCGGCTGGCTAGCAGGGTACTTCCTGACCGTGCCCCTCATGGTCTTGATCAGTGTAGTTTGCTTGATCATCGTGATCGGCATGTCCATCAGGCTCCAAGAGATGGCAGGACTGGTGACGATAATCTTCGGTGCGTGCGCCATGATCGGGAACCTGATCATGTGGGCGACGTACTACATCGTCACTGACCAGACATTTCTTAGTGATTTCGTTCAGAAGTACATCACCAGGTAGATGCCGCGAGAAGTCGCGAGACGTAAGTCTCCCCGCTTCTCGCGGCTTTTTGTTCATTTTTATGCGACTTTTCTCTCTTTTTCAAACACTGCCTGTGCTTGTTTGTTCGTTATAGCTATTTCCTGTCTCTCGACCTCAGCTTCAGCCTCATCTTCTGTGAGACCCTTCTCCACCAACTTCCTAAGTATCTCTGGTCTCTCGGTGGTGAACTTGAACCTAGGCAAACTAGGATCTCCGTGATAATTATTCTCAGGACTGATATCGAATTTTTCTATACTCATATAGCCATATTTATAACATGGTTTACAAACTCTCTGGGTGTAATACCTACACCTTCTAAAGATCGGTGCATGTGTGATTCTGGTGTAATTACTGGAAGAGCAGTAGTCTCGAGTATATAAACCTTGCCTTTAGGGGTGACGACAAACTCCGAGGTAGAGTAATGACGGAGTCCAAGAGCCCGATGTGCCTCCGCTGACATCCTTTCTATCTCCTTGTGTATATCTGATTTAAAGGTACTTGGAGTGGGTATAAGAGTGTACAAAGACTTGCCTCTGAAGTTCTCCACCACTCCACACTTGGCACTGTCTCCTTTAATAAGTTCTTCAACTATTACCCTCTCTGCGTGCTTGAAGGCCTCCACCACAGAGTCCTTGAGCTCATTAAAGCTGTGTGCCACTCTCTCGCCAATACTGCTCCTAGTCGAAACAGGTTTAATCATCACTGGATGCAAATAAGTTTGGAATATTCTAACCAAGTCATCATTGCTAATAGAGCCCAGGAGCACCTCGTGCTTGGGAGTAAGGAGACCATACTGGTCAAAGACTCTTTTAGCCAAATCTTTGTTTAAAGAAAATGCTAGGTGGAGTGAGGTCGATCCCGTGTGGGGGACATTCATTTGTGAGAGCATTTGACCAAGTTCGCCGTCCTCACCGAACTCACCATGCATGGCATTCCACACCAAGTCCACATGTCGAAGAAGTTGGTGTGGCTCATACTTTCTGCCCATATGGTGCCACTCACCATCCTTTGATACGAAGATGTCTAAAGGCGTATACTTCGGCTCATCTCTAAGAACCGAAAGAACTGTCTCCCCTGTTTTAAGAGAGTCATCATAATGATTGGAAGGTCCTCCGCGTAAAACAGCAATTCTCATGCTCTAATTATATCCTAAATCCTTTGTTTCTGAGCTTCCTGTGGTAACCAATGGCAAATCTGTGTGCCTCGGCATTAGCTAAGAGTATAGACTTTTGCCATTTATTTACTATTTGCTTATTACCTACTACTTCTCTGGCCTTATGTTTGTCATCCTTAACAACTGCCACTATTTCGACATTAGTATTCTTAAGAATTTCTTTTGCTGCATTTGCTTGACCCACTCCGCCATCTATTACCACAATGTCTGGCATCTGCCACTCAGGATGATTGAGTCTTCTTGAGAGAACTTCTTTGAGATTGTTTACATCATCATTTTTATCTACCTTGATTTTGAATTTACGATACTGACTCTTGGAGACTTCGCCATCCTCCACAACCACCATTACACCAACTGTATTCGAGCCCGACAAATGAGCAATGTCATAAGCCTCTATGCGGTAAGCGCTTGTGGATTCTCCTCTTTCAATATCTCGCTTGATTAGGGCCATATCGTGGATATGCTCAAGAGCGAAAAGTGTTTTCTTTTGCATTTCTGCCTCTTCGAACTTTTGACTCTTTGCTAGGGATTTCATCTCCCTCTCCACATCCTTGATGAGATCTTGCTTCTTACCGTTGAAGAAAAGTTCTATCCTCCTTACGACCTTCTTATACTCCTTACTTGTCATTTGTCCGGCACACACACCAGGGCATAGTCCTATTTGTGAGTTGAAGCACTTTTTCTTCAGAGTACACTTCTCATCCCTGTAAGGGAAGATCCTGCGAATAATTTTGAGGGCTTCTCGTAGCTCACCTCCGTGTGGGAAGGGGCCGAAGCAACTCCTGATCTTCAAATCTTTAGAAATTTTATGCCAATGCTCCAAATTTCTTGCTCTTACAACTAATATTTGAGGAAACTCCTCGTCAGTTATCACTACAGTGTTGAAACTCTTGTTGTCTTTATCTCTAGAGTTATATGGAGGTGTCCATTGTTTGATTTGTGAGGCCTCGAGTAGTAGCGCCTCAAGCACTGAGTCAGTGGGGGTGAAGTCTATAGTTTTTGCCTCCTCAACCATCTTCATCAATAATGGTCCTCGAGTTTTCAAAAGATCGTTACTAAAGTAACTCTTGACTCTATCTTTAAGTGAGGTGGCCTTACCAACATAAAGGATCTCCTTCTTCGGACCTAAAAAGAAATAAACGCCTGGGGCGTCTGGTAGATTGGTTTTTTTGTAGTCTTGACTATTCATTAATTGCATTCTACTATATTTTCAGACCCCGAACAAACGGAGGAATGCATGAAGCAGCAGCCGATGAGCGATTCCGAAATCGAGGATGACCTCGATGCACAAGCGGAAGAAGTTCTCCGGGCCACGGAAGGGCCAAGTGGTCTCACTGATGGGATCGGTCGACAGAACCCCTTCAAGACGGTAGAACAAGCGCTTGAACCCGCACCCCCTGCCAAGGAGTGGGGTGGCCGCCAAATCGACTTCTCCGGCATGACGGAGAACACCGAGCCGGAGTTCCTGATGGGTCTCTGATCCATCCTTGGAGTAGCACTAGGTGCTACTCCATTTTTTGTCAGCCATGTATAATTCAGCGAGACCAAACAGGAGGAACATTGGCTAAGAAGATGTCGAGGAAGACAAAGCTAAAGATCCGTCTTGCCTTGAGCAAGTCAGCTCGAAGAAAGCTGTTGAAAATCGAGAAGTCTCGGGTCACCTGGAAGAATGACCATCAGCGCACATAGTAGTGCGCTTTTTTTTATTTATGTATAATCGACCCGGACCATACACTGAGGCAAATATGCCAAAGATGAAGAAGTACAGGAAGAGAAACACCGGTACTCTCGGCAGAAAGAAGGTTCGTAGCAAGAAGCTCAAGAACCTCCGAATGAGTGATCATTACTTAAATCGCCAGTATTACGACCAGAAGGTTAACATCACTTATGGTCGTAAAAAGGCTATTTGGAAAACACGTTGGAATCAAGCGCACACTAGGTCATACTAAGTAGTGCGCTTTTTCTTTCTTAAAATTCTGCGCAAGTAGTCCCCTGTATGAGTATCAGTATTCGCCACTTCCTCAGGTGTACCCTTGGCCACCAACTTACCACCTCCGTCTCCACCCTCAGGACCGATATCGATAATATAGTCAGAGCTCTTGATGAGATCCAGATTGTGCTCGATTACTAGTACAGTGTTCCCCTTCTCTACCAACTTCTGAAGAATCTCAATAAGTTTCTTCACATCCTCATAATGTAGACCAATTGTCGGTTCATCCAATATATAAATCGTCTTCGCAATGTGAGGACGATAAAGTTCTGAAGCTATTTTAACTCTCTGCGCTTCACCTCCCGAGAGAGTAGTAGCTGACTGACCGAGCTTCAAATATCCAAGACCTACATCTCCCAAGGTTTTAAGCCTGTCGTATATAGCCGGTATATCCTCGAAGAAGTTGATAGCCTCTTCGACTGTCATCTCGAGTACATCGTAGATGCTTTTCTTTTTGTACTTCACTTCCAAGGTCTCCTTCATAAATCTCTTGCCTTGGCACACATCGCAAGGTACATAGACAGTTGGTAAGAAATGCATCTCAACCTCTATGAGTCCATTACCCTGGCATGTCTCACACCTACCACCCTTCACATTGAAGGAGAATCTATTTGCCTTCCACCCCCTAGCTCTCGCCTCTTCAGAAGTAGCAAACATATCGCGAATGAAGGTGAAGGCCCCCGTGTATGTGGCTGGGTTACTTCTTGGAGTCCTGCCAATCGGAGACTGGTCAATAAGGATCGCACGAGAGACATACTCACTCCCAGTAAAACTCTGCGCATTGTATGTCTCGGCACTTCTGTATCTCTTCTCTAGTCTTGCTTGGAGATTTTTATAAAGGATTTCGTAGACGAAGGAGGACTTACCAGAACCCGATACTCCTGTGACAGAGACAAGTCTACCAAGTGGAATGTCCACATTCATGTGCTTGATGTTGAAAATATTTCCCCCTCTTATTTGGATAACACCCTTCTCACTCTCTCTCCGTTTCTCTGGCATCTCAATCTCTGTCTCACCACGAAGATATGAGAGTGTGAGAGAGCCCGAAGTATTTTTTTTCGCAGTTAGGAGTTCCTCGAGGTCACCCGAGACCACTACCTCACCACCGTGCCTGCCTGCCCCTGGGCCAATGTCTACGATATAGTCAGAAGAATAAATAGTATCTTCATCGTGCTCAACGATAAGAATAGTGTTGCCGAGGTCACGAAGATTGATCAAAGTCTTAATGAGTCTGTCGTTGTCTCTAGCGTGTAGACCGATAGTTGGCTCGTCCAAAACATAGAGTGCACCAACAAGTCCTGAGCCCAGTTGAGATGCAAGACGGATACGCTGTGCTTCTCCGCCTGACAAGGTGTGAGCACGACGGTCCAGTGAGAGATAGTCGATACCGACGTTCAGCATGAAGTCGAGTCTAGACTCAATCTCCTTAGTCACCACCTTTGAAATACTTTTCTCTCTCACGGTGAGCTTGAGCTTCTTGAAGAACTCATCAGACTCCTTGATGGAGAGCTTTGTGATATCAACAATATTCTTGCCACCAACCATGACATTTAATGCCTCTTCCCGGAGTCGTTTACCCTTACACTTTGGACATGGCTCTGTTCCAAAGAAATACTTGGTACCCAAACCATTACACTCAGGACACGCTCCGTATGGCGAGTTAAAGGAGAAAAGTCTTGGTTCTATCTCAGGGAAGGAGAATCCGTCATGGGGGCAAGACCACTTTGCAGACATGAGGAACTCTGTGTCGTCTACCTCAGTCTTTTTGTCCTTGCCCTTCTGCTCGTTAGCCAAATCTCTAAAGCGGAGCACTACTAAGCCCTCAGACTCGTGCACTGCCTTTTCTACTGCCTCACTTAGTCTCTCATTTGCTGACTTGGTATCATTCTCAAAGTCGCCTAAACTTATAGCATCAACAAGTACAGAGATGCTGTGTGTTTTAGTCTTGGTTAGCTCTATTCTCTCTCGAAGATTATGCCTCTTACCGTCTACCAATACTTCTATGTAACCCTTGCCCAGTAAATCGTAGAGGAGTTGATAGTACTCACCTTTTCTTCCACGAACAATTGGGGAGAAGATCTCTGCATACACAGGTAGATCTATCTTCTTGCCCTTAGTAATTGTCTTACCCTTCTCAGTTATTTTATCCAAGATAAAGTTCTTGATCTCTTCGTTCGACAACTTTTGTATCTCTCTGCCACAAACAAGACAATGTGGTCGGCCAATGCGAGCATAGAGGATGCGAAGGTAGTCGTAGATCTCGGTAATAGTAGCAACAGTAGAGCGAGGGTTGTTCGAACGACTCTTCTGGTCTATAGAAATAGCTGGAGAGAGACCAATGATCTCATCTACATCTGGCTTCTGCATCTGGTGCAAGAATTGACGAGCGTAAGAGGAGAGACTCTCTACATAGCGTCTTTGTCCCTCAGCGAAAATAGTGTCAAAGGCGAGTGAGGACTTACCCGAGCCCGAAAGACCGGTGAAGACCACCATTTTGTTGCGGGGCATCTCTACCGTAATATTCTTAAGGTTGTGAGTGCGAGCGCCTCTTACAATTATTTTGCCCTCTGTATCGTTCTTTTTGTCTTTAGACATATGCATATGGCCCCTGGGCGTGCCCTAGGGGTTGATACGAATCATCTTAGCATGTGCATTACTCTTTTGACACTAATTACTATAGGTATACTCTTAAACTAGAGTTGTACAAAGTAGTCCTCCCGCAACCCCGGTGCCTCAATGTCACCAAGCGCTCGCAGGTACATGTCTTGCAGACGCAAGATCACTCACCTAACGCGCAAAGAAGCATGGGATCACGCCAGACGAGTTGGTGATGGTAACAAGTGTTATCCTTGCAGTTATTGCGGCCACTTCCATGTTGGCCATCCGACGCGTAACCCACATCTTCGAGTTAAGAGGGTCAAACGCGTCCTCAAGCGATTCACGGGCAAGAAAGCGAGATTCACACGAGCTGTCTAATTAGACGGCTTTTTTCTTTCTATCTTTTTTGATCTCCGTTCTACTCTCGAGCACCTTTATTTCATCTCTTATTATTGCCGCTGTCTCGAAGTCGAGATTCTCCACCGCGTCCTCCATCTCCTTCATCTTGTCTTTAATTAGTTTCTTTGGATTTTTCTTAAACATCTCTTCATCTGTGCTGAGTAAGGTCTTCACCGCCTGACCATGCTCGCGCTCAAGAGTGTCAGTAATATCTTTGATCCTTTTTATAATAGTCTTCGGAGTGATACCGTGCTCCTTGTTGTAGGCAAGCTGTATGGTGCGCCTTCTATTTGTCTCACCTATTGCTCTCTCGATAGAGCCAGTAATGTTGTCGGCGTAGAGATACACCTTACCGTCAACATTTCTCGCAGCACGTCCGATGATCTGTATGAGAGAAGTATCAGAACGAAGGAATCCTTCTTTGTCCGCATCAAGAATGCCAATGAAGGTAACCTCAGGTAGGTCCAGACCTTCTCTTAGGAGATTCACTCCCACAAGCACATCGAACTCACCTCTTCTAAATGCAGTAAGAATCTCGATACGCTCTATGGTCTTGATGTCACTATGTAAGTAACTTGCTTTAATATGCTTCTCCTTCAAGTATTCCGAAAGGTCCTCCGCCATTCTCTTGGTAAGAGTAGTCGCTATGGCCCTACCTCCCTTCTCTATAACCTTCTCTGCTTCTTCAATGAAGTCGAATATCTGTCCTCTATAATTACCCTTCTCTTGTATTGGTTTAATAGTTATCACTGGGTCAATGAGTCCTGTGGGGCGGATCACCTGCTCGACAATTTGCGCCGAGTTCTCTCTCTCGAAGTTGCTTGGAGTTGCAGAGGTGAAGACGACTTGTCCAACCCTCTCCTTGAACTCTTCAATAGTAAGAGGTCTGTTGTCCTTGGCACTTGGCAGTCTGAAGCCATGCTCCACCAAAGTCTTCTTCCTCGCTTGGTCCCCCGCATGCATGCCACCAATCTGAGGTAGGGTCACATGCGACTCATCGATAATAGTTAGGAAGTCAGGAGTGCCATCTGCTTTGTGAGGGAAGTATGAGAGCAGTGTGTCTGGTGCCTCGCCAGCCTTACGACCCGAGAAGTGGCGCGAGTAATTCTCAATACCACTCGTATAGCCAATCTCCTTGATCATGGCAAGGTCATAAGTAGTTCGACGCTTAAGTCTCTCAGACTCGAGTATTTTGCCCTCTTTCTTGAACTCTTCTAACTGATCATTTAATTCTTTCTTAATAGTCTCTAGTGCTTTCTTGGCCTGTGCGTCCTGTGTGATGAAGTGCTTCGCGGGGAAGATGAAGTAGAAATTAGGTTCAGACACTATAGACATCGAGACTGCATCAATTCTTTTAATACTTTTTATCTTGTTGTCGTCTATCTCTACTCGGTAGATCATCCTCTCGCCTGTAGGCATAATCTCAATAGCATTACCTAATGCACGGAAGGTGCCAGGCTTCACATCGGAGTTAGTACGAGAGAAGTGGATGCGTATAAGTTCGCGCACGAAGTCAGACCTGCTAATACTTTGCCCAACCTCAATCTTAATGTTCACCTTCTGATACTCCTCTGGACTTCCGAGACCGTAGATACAAGATACTGAAGCGACTATGATCACATCCTTCCTTGTTAGTAGTGCTTGTGTAGTCGCGTGACGCAGACGATCAATCTCTTCATTGATCATTGCTTCCTTCTCTATATAAGTATCTGTCACTGGCATATAAGCCTCTGGCTGATAGTAGTCGTAGTAAGAGACGAAGTAGTGCACCGCATTCTCAGGGAAGAACTCTCTATACTCTTGTGCAAGTTGTGCGGCCAGAGTCTTGTTGTGGGCGATAACAAGAGTTGGCTTACCAATGTTTTGTATCACATTCGCTGCGGTGAAGGTCTTGCCGGAGCCGGTAACACCAAGAAGGGTCTGATACTTGTGACCCTTCTTCACCCCCTCTGTAAGAGCCTTGATAGCCTTAGGCTGATCCCCAGCCGGCTCCCACTCCCTTTTGATCTTAAATCCTGACATTTGAAAGTCACTATATCATAACTTGACTTTTTTATAAATAATGAGATATTTGTGTTAGAACTTAAATGGAGGCAACATGTTTTACTTCAAGCTGTCCCTCGTTCTGATGGCTCTTTATGTGGCAAGTCGCTTCCTGATGAGATGCAAGAATTGTGGAAGTATGCGGAGAGAGACCGTGGAGAAAATAATTCCGAGAAGTAGGACGACTGAGACCCTTGTCGTCCGTGAATACTGCCGCAATTGTGGGGACTTACTCAGCGAAAGAATCGAATAACTGGCGAGGAGCCGTCTGCTTTGCAGACGGCTTTTTCTTTTCAATTTTATAAGTTATCCCCACCTTTTTACCAAGGCCGGGCCTCGGTAAATTAGTTTTTATCCAAGGAAACTCCTTGTATGTTACGTAGGTTGACATTTCTCTTAAAATTAATATAATTCAGAGCAGAAATCCCCAAGAACAGGAGATTTTCAATGTTTGAGGACATCTTCTTTACCGCCATTTTGATCGTAGCGACGTCGTACTATCTCTACAACCTCTACCAATGGAGCATTCGGTGTGAGAGTTGTGGCAGTAGAAAAAAGTATTACCTCGAGGAGAGGATCGACGGAGTGAACTACAGCACCCTCTATTGCAAGAACTGTCACACGAACTTGGATGATGATTGATGAGCCACTTTAAGAAGCCGTCCAGTTACTCGGGCGGTTTTTCTTTATCAAACTTTTATAAGTTATCCCCAGTTTTTGGACAAGGAGACTCCTTGTCGTATATTGACATTTTGCTAATATATGTGATATAATATACATAGGAAGAAACATATTCTCCCTCCCCACTGCAGGGTGAGCAGAGCACTTTCAAAGAGGTTTTATGAAGGGTGAACTTGGTGGGAATGATGGTAGCGAGCCGGACCTCAATGCGGTTCGAGAAGCAGCCCGCGTCGCAAGAAGTGGTATGTCCGAGGATCGCCGTAAGGAGATCGCTCTCATGATCTTGGGCAACATGTTCGCGGAAAGAGGTCTCCCACCCGCTGAACAGCTTCGTAGAGAGGCCGGCAGCCTGGCGAAGAAGCTCAATGTCGAGATCCAGGAGCTCATGGATTTCTCCGAGAGCTTCATCCCCCAGATGATCGGTCGGACCTTTGGGTATGACTCGGTCTCGGTCACGACCAAGGGGAAGCGAGTCTAGCCCCAAGTACACAGCAGCAAAGAGAACCAAGGTGAGGTACAGAGCCTCATAAACGGGTAATTGCACCTCCCTCGAAAGAGGTAAGGGCAGAACAAGAACCGTCTCCTCGTTCTCTCGGCCGTGCACACTAGTTGTGTACGGCCCTTTTTATTTCAAATATTTGTTTAAGAATGTTTTTTTGAATTCTGGGAAGTTGTCATCGAGAATTGCCTGCCGGGCGCGTTTGACTAGGTTGATGATGAAGTAGAGGTTGTGGATGGAGCCGAGTGTACCCCCTAGCATTTCGTGAGTACGGAAGAGGTGGCAGAGGTAAGCGCGAGAATAGTTTTTACAAACATAACATCCACATTCAGAATCTAAAGTATTTGTATCGTCTCTAAACTCTGCATTACGAATATTTACTTTCCCCGTATGTGTATACAAAGTTCCTCCCCTACCGTTACGAGTCGGCGCTACGCAGTCAAAGAGATCCACTCCATTTTCTATACCCATTAAGAGATCTTCTGGCTCACCGATACCGAGGAGATGTCTAGGTTTATCCTCTGGGAGTATTTCATTCACCCATCTCACTGCGGTCTCCATGTCTTCTTTAGCGAACGACCCACCAATACCGAAGCCGTCGAAGTCGAGTGAACCAATGAACTCTGCTGACTTCTTTCTCAAACTTTCTTCCCTGCCTCCTTGGACAATACCAAAGAGAGCTTGAGTCTCTGCGTTTGGTTTCGACTTATGATACTCAAGGCTCTTCTTGGCCCATCTATGCGTTCTCTCTAGTGCTTCCTCTTGATAAGCAAATGTTTCTGACGGAGAAGTACATTCGTCGAAGGCGAAGATAATGTCGGCACCTATGTGGTGCTGAATATCGATAGATTTCTCCGGAGTGATGTAGTGGAGTGAGCCGTCATGATGCGAACGGAAGGAGACTCCGTCAGCACCTATCTTTGCCAGACTTGGTGCCTCACCCTCTAGTGAGCGCTCTGCGAGCATTTGTCGAGGATCAGTAATACTCACTACTTTAGAAAGTTCTTTGCCATATGCAGCACCGAGAGAGAAAACTTGAAAGCCTCCCGAGTCTGTCATGGTTGGCCCCGACCAATTCATAAACTTGTGCAATCCTCCAAAGTTCTTCATCCTCTCGGGACCTGGATCAAGATAAAGATGATAGGTATTTGCTAGCACCACCTCCGCACCAAGGTCTAGGAGCTGCTCTGGGGTGATAGCCTTCACTGTGCCCTTAGTACCAACAGACACAAATGTGGGGGTATTGATCTTCCCATGAGGTGTCTCTATCACTCCTGCACGACCAAGATGACCATCAAGTCTCCTCTGAATAGAAAAGTTAATTGGCTTCATCTACCTCTTAGTAATAATAGACTTCTTATAAACATCCAGATGCTCGAGTGCTACTCCAGTACCCTTGGCTACGCAATAGAGTGCATCCTTGGCTAGCGCGGCCTTAACCCCAGTACGGCGAAGTACAAGTTCTGGGAAGTTCCTAAGTTGAGACGAGCCTCCGGTCATTATGATTCCCTTGTCGATAATGTCGGAAGAAAGTTCTGGAGGAGTGTTTTGAAAAACATCTTTGATAGCCCCAACCATCTCACGAAGTTCTTTAGAAATCGCTTTGGTAATCTCGTTACTCTTGAGATCAATCGTTCTAGGCAATCCTAAGATAGAGTCTCGGCCCTTCACTTGCATAGAGAGCTCTTCCTCTGGAGACAATATAATAGCGCTACCAATTTTTATTTTTATTTCCTCTGCAGTCTTATCTCCAATTGATAGATTATGTGTCCTCTTTATATAATCTTGAATAGCCCCATCGACCTTGTTACCCGCTACCTTTACTGAAGTCGAGGCAACAATACCTCCGAGAGAAATAACCGCCACATCTGTTGTACCTCCACCAATGTCCACTATCATATGGCCCGCTGCTTCTTGTATGGGTATGCCTGCGCCTATTGCGGCCAAAATAGGCTCCTTCACTACATAGGCATTCTTGGCACCGGCTTTGAGAGTTGCCTCTATAACAGCCCTTCTCTCAGTAGAGGTCACTCCAGCTGGGACGGAGACCAGAACATCAGGTTTAAAGATATTCCACTTGCCAAGAGCCTTATTGATGTAGTAACGAAGCATGGCCTCAGTAACCCTATAGTCGGCAATTACCCCGTCTTTCATCGGTCTGTAGGCCACTATATCCTCCGGAGTCCTACCTACCATAGTCTTGGCCTCAGCCCCGATAGCCAAGATTTTGTTGTCTGATATAGAAACAGCTACTACTGAAGGCTCATTCATAATGATGCCCTTACCCGGGACAAAAACTAGAATATTGGTCGTCCCAAGGTCTATACCCAGCTTCTTTTGGAGGCTTATCATGGGCACAATCATATCTCCTCCGCTATAATGAGGCAATGAAGGTCGTAGAGGTTGTACCGATTGTCAAAGGCTTTCCCCGAGAGACCCTTTCCTACTTCAGCAAAGAAAGTTTCTCGCCAGGTAGCTTCGTCAAAATTCCACTTAGAAACGGAAATATTTTAGGTATTGTAGAAAGTTCGGTGGATGTAAGTCAGAAAAAGAGTTTGATCAAAAGAGCCAACTTTCCTCTTAAGAAAATTTCTTTAGCACCTAAACAAGCCTTGTCCAAGAGCTTCATGAAGGCTGTTCTCGATACAGCAAGTTTCTACGCGACTAGCTCTGGCTCGGTACTTGGCACTTTGCTTACTAAATTTTATTTGGAAAACCCAAATTTTTTAAAAAAGAATACAAGGAGCAAAATTGAAACTAACGAGGTAAAACTTGTTCAACTAAGTGAGGAGGAGCGCTATAGAGAGTATCGTGGTGCTATTAGAGAGTCTTTTGCTAAGGGATCATCGGTGATGTTTATTGCTCCAACCAAGAAAGACTTGGACAAAGCGAAGAATAGTCTAAATATGGGCATTGAGAAATTCGTGTACTCTACTGCTGGTCTTACTCCAAAGGGGTTAAAAAAAATGTTCTTAAAGATTCATGAGGAGAAGCACCCAATCTTACTCATCACCAGCATGAGCAACTGCGTCTTCGATAGACCTGACTTAGATCTAATAGTAGTAGAGAGAGAAAACTCTAGATCCTACAGAGGACTCAAGCGACCCTTCCTCGACTATAAGATGTTTTTGAAGAACTACACCAAGGAATGTGGTAAAACACTTATCTTTGGTGACTCTATGCTTAGTCTCGAGGCTCTTTGGCTTGAGAAGGAAAGCATCTATGGCGCCGTTACTCCACTCACTTGGAGACTAAAGGATAATGCCTCTGGTGAGATCATAGATATGAGAGAGAAAAAGGAATTCGAAGTAATATCCGAAAAACTTCAAAGAAGGATAAAGATGTCGCTTACGGAGAACAAGAAAATATTTCTCTTCGGGGTCAGAAAAGGTCTATCCTCGACAACAGCCTGTAGTGACTGCGGTTCGCTTCTCCTCTGCAAGAACTGTTCTTCTCCATTAGTACTACACACCCAGCAAGTTCAAGGTGAGACAATCAACTACTACAAGTGCCATCATTGTGGAGCCAAGAGAACCTCAGAGACTCGTTGTGATACTTGCCAGAGCTGGAAGCTTACCCCACTTGGTATCGGTATAGACACCATAGCCAGAGAGTGTAAGGACAAGATGCCCGAAGTTAATATATTTATTCTGAGCAAGGAGCATACTCCCACCAAAACTAAAGCGGTTGAGACTGTTAAGCGCTTCTTCGACACACCACAGAGCATCCTCATAGGTACCGAAATGGCTATCGAATATCTTGAGAGTGTGCCAACTGTTGGCGTGGTTTCTCTCGACTCGCTCTTCTCGATCCCTAACTTCTATATTAACGAAAGGATCTTCTACCTTGTGACAAGACTCAAGGAGATTACTAGTGAGAACTTCCTCATTCAAACAAGGAATGCGGGAGTAAACATACTTGAGTGGGCTACTGCAGGTAACGTCCTCGACTTCTACCGAAGTGAGATAGAGGAGAGAGAAGCTCTGCACTACCCACCATTCTCATACTTCATCAAAGTTATTCTAGAAAACACTATCGATAAAATTGAAGCAAAGTCGGTAGAGCTTAAAAATGATTTTGAGCTTTTCAACCCACACTTCATGATCAAGAAAAACAGCCAGAAGAGGACTGCCGAACTTACCATGATCATAAGAATTTCGAGGCAAAACTGGCCAGATGAGTCATTACAGAAGAAACTGCTTTTGCTAACACCGGACTTTTTGATTAAAGTAGATCCTGAGAGCATCTTCTAATATGCCCAAATCAAACATTTTACAAAAAGACTCCCCCATCCTCAGAGAGGTAGCTTTGGCTATTCCAGAGAAGGAGATCAGCTCTGCAAAGATCCGGTCAGTCATAAGCAAAATGAAAAAGGCTGTGCACGCCGAAGAGGATGGTGTGGCCATCGCTGCACCTCAAATAGGAGAGAGTCTTAGGATATTCGTAGTAGCAGGCAGGACATTTAATATAGGTAAAAACGCCGATAAAGAGACTGAGTTCCCAGACCTTGTCTTTATTAACCCAGAGATCACCAAACTCTCTAAGAAGAAAAAGATTATGGAGGAGGGATGCCTCTCGGTGCGATGGCTCTACGGTAAGGTTGAGAGACACGAGAGAGTGTCCATCAAGGCACTCGATGAAACCGGTAAGAAAATAGAAAGAGGTGCGTCAGGTCTCTTGGCACAAATATTTCAGCACGAGATGGACCATCTTGATGGTACACTCTTCATCGACAAGGCTACTGATATAGAGGATGTCCCCCCTACTCACCAAGATGAATAAACTCGACTTTGTATTTTTCGGCTCCTCCAAATTCTCTGAATATGTTTTGAAAGTGCTACAAGATAAGGGTTACGAGCCCAAGCTCTGTGTTACTAGTGCTAGGGGTGATCTGCCAGAAATACCGCCAGCAGATCTATATATAGTTGCCTCCTTCGGCAAAATCCTTAAAGAAGAGCTCATAAACAGGCCCAAGTTTAAAACCTTAAATGTCCACCCTTCTCTTCTACCCAAACTCCGCGGCCCAGCTCCTATACAAGGTGCAATACTAAGTAGCGAGAGAACAGGGGTAAGTATCATGAGGATGAACGCCAAAATGGATGAGGGTCCAGTACTTGCTACAAAGGAGGTTACATTCGAGAACAATCCAGAACACTATGCAAAGGCAGAGGAAATACTCGGTACAGTTGGCGGAGAACTCTTGGCAGAAGTGATACCAGGCTGGGTATCTGGTGAGGTTAAAGAAATACCTCAGGATGACTCACATGCTACATACACCAAACTCATTAAGAAAGAAGATTCAGACATTACCAATGATTCCTCAGAGACAGCACTACGGAAGATACGAGCCTACGAAGTCTGGCCTCGCGCACGTCTAGGCAAACTAATAGTTACAGATGCTCATATAGAAAACGATGAACTAGTGTTAGACAAAGTTATACCTCCAGGTAAAAGGGAGATGGCTTACAAGGATTATTTAAGAGGCAAACACTAATTATTTTCTCCACTTGATCCAAGGGAAGCCTTGAATCATGTTTTTCATCGCTCTCTGACCACTTCTTAGAAGCTCTCTTCTCTTATTCTTATCTCTAGTAACATCTTGGATAATATCCGATTCAACAAGATCTATAGCTCTATATAGATCATCGGCCTCCTTAGCAACATAGTTGTTCATGCCTGCTCCTGATAATCGTGCCTCCGCTTTGAATATATCTCCGTGCTTATGATGATCTGAGAGCTTCGCCAGCTCTATTGAAAGCACCGCGTCTCTCTCACCTAGATACTTCTCTAATTTGGAAAATCTCTTCAACGCGTAATCTCTAATCGCATCGGTTAACTCAATATTGGTTGCTTTGATATTGGTTTTCATATCTCTATTATATCACTTTTGTCTCACTTACTTTGGTCGCGTGGATCAAAGATGGAAGGCTCCATATTTTCTCCATTTAGAAATCTAGAAATTTTCTTGCCACCAAAGATAGATGGCAAAATCCCTACCCCGTTGCATCCGAGGTTGTATACAAGAACTGGGTTGAGTGGCTCGGGTCCAATCATTCTTACTCCATTTGGCGTATAACCCATAAGCCCGTGCCAACAGAAGGCATATTCAGTCTCTCTCTGGTGCTTACCGTAGTTTTCCAGAAGAAAGTCATTGATCCTCTCTTGGACCTCCTCATCACATGAATGTGCCCTTGAATATAGTGCTCCATTTGGCAAGACCTTCTCTGGACCGCCAGCACAAATTAGATTGAAGTCTCTGTCCTTCTCTCCCTCATTCTCATGTGGTCTACGAGTTAGGTAAAAGTAAGTATCTCCTGTTGGATCACTTGAAGCGTCTTTAGTATTTGAGAAATAACTGATTGCAGTTGGTGGGTGGTTTAGCGGTTGTACATAACCCGCCATGTAGCCTATGCGTCCAGCCACAGAATGATGGAACTCTGTATTGATATCATGTCCAGCATTGTTATCTATCGAAAAGTTCTCGAAGCCATTTGTACACAGCACGACTTTCTTGGCATTAACAGTTTTATTCAATACCTCGAGTGAAGCATCGTCCTTGTTTAGACGAACGATCTTCAATGGACTCTCTTCAAAAAAAGCAAACCTCTCCTTATAAGTAGCAGACAAGTAACCAACTAGCTCTTCGGTAAAGAGTGCACTATTGGTACAACCTTTCTGGTAGGAAACACATGCTATGTAATCTGAGTTATTAGTATCCAAAAGATCAAGAATATCCTTGTGCTTTGCTAGTGAGTAATATTCCGCATATTCCTCCGGTATATCCTTCAAGCCATCCCAACTCTCTGAAATCATTATTGATTCTCTTTGGACACCATTTCTTTTTCTGAACTTATTGGACTCTAGGAAGTCTACAAGTTTGTCCATGTTTGCAACCCCAGCATAACCAGTAAATCTATAGATTGGCGTACTAAGCTTGGCATCCTCAACTATCTCATCTAAGAGCAGCCATGCAGATTCTACATCTCTAATTCCATCTGTGGCCAACTTCTCTCCGAACTCCTCAACCATACTAGGGAGCGGTCTCTCAAAGTAACTAGCCAGTTGGCCAGCATTATGCCCCGTAGCTCCATGAGCGACTTTGTCCGCCTCTATAAGCACAACACTGTTTCTTGTGTCCTTGAGAGCGAAATAAGCAGTCACCACACCAGCAATACCACCCCCCACAATGGCCAGATCTGTCTCTATGTCTCTGTCTAAGGGCAAAACAGGTCTGGAACGGTTTAATTGCTTTATCCAAGGTGAATTGTTTGGGATCATAAATAATATTCTAACTTATTCAATCTTACTTTCGAAAAGATTTATAAGATAAGCATCAATTTGTCTCTGCTCTAGAGTGTAGAACTCCTGCTTCTCCTCAAAGAGTCTGGTAGCTAAGGCAACACCTACAAAGCGCCAATGCCAGGGCTCGAAGATATATGAGGGATTATTTTCTGAGTAAGAAAGTATGAAGCCATGCTTGTAAGCGTGCTCTAGTAGCCACTTATACTCAGGAGTCTTAGCGAAGCTCGATATAGTAGAACCAAGCTTCGTGGTAGTGAAGTCTATGGTTGTGCCGAGCTGATGTTCGGAGTAACCCTGGTCTGCTGAAAACTTGTTCGCCGTACCTGCACCGTAGGTCACTGTGTAAGCATTCTTCAGACTAGTTTGTGACTCAAATGATCTATAACCAGAGAGAATCTTCAAGTCCATGCCATCAATATCTGCCTCTTCTAAAAGTCTTTGGAGAAATGGGTACACAAGAGCGAGCGTTTGTTGTGGTTTGGTAGGGTTACTTAAAAATACTGAACTAATATCAGTGAGGCCTCTAGGAACATAATTCTCGTTTAGAAAATAGACCTTAGAGTACTGCTTCAATAGCTCCCTGTCTGTCTCGGCCAACTTCTTCAACCTCTCTAAAGTACTTGAAAGGCCATCGATCTTAGAGTTGTACTCGTCTATGTCACCACGAGCAACCTTAAGGTCATTACTCAACTTCAAGTTCTCTTCAAGAGTCTTACCTAAGGTCTCTCTGGTATCTACTAGTGATGCGCTTAGATCCAGATTACTGGCATAGAGTCTCCATAAACCAAACGCAGAGACAAAGAGTAGGACCACTAGTCCAATCAAATAGCTCTTATGAGTTTCATCAAGCGACATCAGACAATTATATATGAAAAAGAACCAAACTTGATTTGGTTCTTTTGAACGGTTCATCAGACTTACACCAGACGGAGGAAGGGGGTTACCGAGCAGACCCCTTCCAATTCTCAAGAGCTTTGACTGCCTCCTTGAAAGTGAGGTCACCCTCGCGGTATGCGTTCAAAATGGAAGAAGGATTGCTCGCGTGACCAATACGCAGGTGCTTGGGCTTCCTTTGAAGCTTCTCATGAAGCGTGTTGACCGCCTCAGTGAGCCCACTCCAAAATGCTGACTCTTGGATCTGGCGTACTGATTCCATCACTCCTCCGTGATTGAAGTTCTAATCTAACACGTTAATAACATTAATTATAATATTTGTCAATATAATATTGATTGCTGAACTTCTCTCACCCACCCCCGAAGATCATACAGCTTGCGGCTTTTTATTCCTTAGAAGAAAACTCAACTATCCACTCAATACCATACTTATCTCTAAACATTCCTGCATATGTACCCCAAGGACTGGTGCCCATTTGTCCTTCCACTTCCCCTCCAAGAGAAAGATCATTAAACAATTTTTCTGCCTCTTCCTTACTTTCGGTGCTTACCAAAATTTTACTCCTGTTTTCGTGTTCATTTACCTTGCCCATAAAATCTGGAACATCATTTGCCATTAAGACTCTTCCATCACTGATAGGTAGGGCAATATGCATAATTTTGTTTTCCTCGTTTTCCGGAACTTTAAATTCTTCACTTGCTAGATCTTTGAAACGAACAATTTTTGTAAACTCTCCGCCAAAGACTGATTTGTAGAAAGTAAACGCTTCTTCAGCATTCCCATTAAAATTTATCCAAGGATTTATTGTTTTCATTCTGCAATAATACCAGAATACTGTCTGCTCGACATGGTGCGGGATATTGGAACCTTCTGGAAGACGAATAAGGAGCATATTTGGCTACCAAATATCAAGCAAGGGTTCTTTGGAATTGTGCAGCCTACCGCTAAGGATATGGCGGAGTTTAAGTAAAACTATTTTACCGGCGCGGCATCAAATCGAGCTTTATTCTCTACCATCCATTTCTGCTGATCTTCCTTAGTCTTGCTCGGATCATTCATCACATCAGCGTGAGCTTGCATGTAATGAGGCATGAGTGCGTTCATCCATTCCTCGAATGTTGCACCATCGGCCGTTACTTCACAGAGATCGCATTTGAGTGTTTTCATGTAGTGATTATATCACAAAAACTATTTCTTCCTCGGTCGAAGGTTAGAACCTCCAAAGTATCAAGCAATAAAAGACAAAACCCCACAAATTGT